>CAZVIC010000014.1:0-3922 GCA_964627735.1 uncultured Planctomycetia bacterium
AGAGATAAAAAGATTTGCTACTATTCTCAGTGAAAACAGAGAAGTAAAAGTAACTCTTTGGGATGAGCGCTACTCTACAATAGAAGCCGAGAATACTCTTAAAAGTTTAAATAGTAGAAATATAAAGTCTCAAGTTGATAAAGTTGCTGCCCAGATAATATTACAGTCATATTTAGAAAGGATGAGAAGTGAAAGGGGCATTTAGAATACTTAAAATATGGGGTATAGATATAAATATCCATTTAACTTTTCTTATCTTGCCTCTATTTTTTTGGTACATATATGGGTTAACCGGTATTTTTATAATCTTTGCAGTATTTACATGTGTTGCAGCTCATGAGCTGACTCATAGCGTTGTTGCAAAGAGTTTCGGTATTGAAGTAGATAAAATAACGTTGCTTCCTATCGGCGGTATAGCCAATATGCGTTCTTTTCCTCAAACACCAAAGCAGGAGTTTTTAATATCAATATCTGGGCCTCTATTTAATGTTTTGCTAGCAGTTGTTCTCTATTTACCCTTAAAGGCGATATTGGGTTCTGAAGTTTTGATGCACCCTAACCCTGGGAATTGGCCAGGAGCAATTGCTTATGCTTTTTGGGTCAACCCAGTTTTAGCAGGTTTTAATCTTCTTCCTGCTTTTCCAATGGATGGCGGTAGAATATTAAGATCACTCCTTGCAATCAAGCTCTCCTACAGGAAAGCCACAAAGATAGCAGTAGTTTTTGGACATATATTTGCGCTGATATTTGCTTTTATAGCATTATCGACACAACCACCTAATTTTATATTGCTTTTAATAGCGTTATTTATATTCCAGGCTGCATCTCAAGAAAATTCAACGGCTGCTTTAAAAGATACTTTGGATAGAATAAAAGTCGGAGATGCTCTGGTAGATAAGTTATATACAATATCTTCTCAGGCTAAAATTGAAGAGGTCTTAAACATTGCTTTACATGCTGCTCAAAAGGATTTCCCGGTATTAGATTCAAACAATAATACTATTGGCTTTCTACCGCGTGAAAAAGTTGTTATGGCAGTAGGAAGCAAGGAATTGGATAGGAAAGTAGAAGATTTTATGCTCAGAGATTTTACCTCTTTAGAGAGTGAAGAACTGCTCTCCGCTGCTTATGTTAAGATGGAAAACAGTAAGTTAAAAGCTTTACCAGTAATAGATGATGGAGTCTTAAAAGGGGTTCTGACATTAGAAGATGTAAGCAAGACATTTACTCTTTATTCAAGGAGTAGAAGGAGGAGGTGAAATAGATGCTATATTATCCAGATATTAAAATTGCACCATCAATATTGTCGGCAAACTATGCTAACCTAGAACAAGATTTGAAAGATTTGGAAGCTAAAGGAGTTGATCTTTTTCATATTGATATTATGGACGGTCATTTTGTTCCAAATTTAACAATAGGACCTGGAGTAGTTAAAGATATCAGAAAGATGACTGATTTGGTTTTAGACGTACATCTTATGATTGAAAATCCTGGATTTTTTATCCCAAAATTTATAGATGCAGGAGCTGATATAATAAATTTTCATGTCGAAGTGTTTTTAAAAGAGAACAAACTGGATTTAAAAAAACTTACTGAAGTATATAATGGAGTAAAAGGAGTTCGCAGAGGTTTGACTATAAACCCACCTACAGATGTTGCTTGCTTCAAGGAGATACTAGCTAGTTTAGATTTAGATTTTATACTTATTATGTCGGTTAATCCTGGTTTTGGCGGCCAAGATTTTATAGTTCAAGTTTTAGATAAGGTAAAAATTTTAAGAGAAGATTATGGTTTTAAAGGTGATATCCAAATAGACGGAGGCATAAACTCAGAGACATCATCTCTTGCATTAGAGGCGGGGTGTAATATCTTGGTTTCTGGGAACTATATACTTAAAGCTGTTAATAGAGAGGAATCGATAGCTAAGCTTAAGGATAGTATATCTAAATACAAAGGAGGAGTTAGATGATAAGGTTTGGCACCGATGGATGGCGCGCTATTATTGGAGATGAATATACATTTAAGAATGTTAAGAGGGTGGCGCAGGCATATGCTAAGAATCTGAAATCAAAAAAGAAGGGCAGCTTAAGAGTTGCGGTTGGTTTTGATACCAGATTTTTATCTTCTGAGTTTGCAAAGGCAGTTGCGGTAGTATTAGCTGGGAATGGAATAAAAGTTGACTTATTTAAAACTGCTCTTCCTTCTCCTTCGCTTTGCTTAGCAATTATAAGAAAAAGATTATCAGGCGGAATCATGATAACAGCAAGTCATAATCCCTATAATTTTAACGGTATAAAAATAAAAACCGCAGAAGGCTCACCTGCCTTAGAAGAGAATACAAAGAGAGTAGAAAAGCTAATTGGATCTTCAGATTTGAAAGAGCTTGATTTTGAAGAGGCTAAAAAAACTGATAAAATAAGAGAGATTGAATATAGGCAAGATTATTTAAAAGAACTTAAATCCTATTTAAATTTTGGTTTAATAAAAAATAAATCTTTAAAAATCATTCACGACTCTATGTATGGAGCCGGAGGAAATCTGATAGAGGATTTACTAAAAAATACCAAGGTCTCTGTAGATACAATTAGAGGTGAGATAAATCCTTCTTTCTGTGGAATAAGCCCTGAACCGATACCTAAGAACTTAGAATTGACAATGAGTGAGATGAAGAAAAGAAAGCACGATTTAGCTCTTGTAACTGACGGAGATGGAGACAGAATAGGGGCTGTTATTCCAGGCGGCAAGTTCTTAACTCCTGGCTGGATAATGGCGCTTCTTTTGATACATTTTGTTAAAAACAGAAAAGAGAAGGGTGTAGTGGTTAAGACTCTATCCAATAGCTCTTTAATAAAGAATATAGCTTCTTATTACAACCTCAAACTTTATGAGACTCCAGTAGGGTTTAAACATATTGCAAAGATAATGCAAGAGCAAGATGTTCTTATAGGCGGTGAAGAGTCGGGTGGAATTGGATTTAAAGATTATATACCAGAAAGAGATGGCATTTTAAGCGGTCTATTGTTGATTGAGATGATGGCCTATGAAGGTAAAAGCATCGAAGATATTATTATGAGTGTTGAGAAAAAATTCGGGAGATACCATTATCAGAGAGTGGATATGCATTGTCCAGAAAATTTAAAATCAAAATTATTCAAAGAGTTTAAATCTAAGAAGATTAAGAAGATAGCAGGTTATGATGTTGTAAATTATGAAGATTATGATGGTGTTAAATTTACGCTTAAAGATGGCAGCTGGCTTATCTTTAGGCTTTCAGGTACTGAGCCGATATTAAGAATCTACTCAGAATCAAAATCAATCAAAAAGGTAAAGGAGTTACTTAATTTCGGTAGTAAATTTGCATTATCGATAAAATAGTAAATTCTGATGGATAAAAAATTAATAAGAAATTTTTCTATAATAGCACATATTGATCACGGTAAGTCTACTTTAGCTGATAGATTATTGTTATATACCGGAGCTATAACAGAACGTGAGTTTAAAGCTCAGATATTGGACGATATGGAGCTAGAGAGAGAGCGAGGTATAACGATAAAAGCTTCTGCAGTGAGACTCTGGTATAAGGATGGCACTATCAATTACCAACTTAACCTGATAGATACTCCGGGTCATGTGGATTTTACATCTGAAGTAACCAAATCAATATCTTGTTCTGAAGCTGCGCTTTTGATTATTGATGCTGCGCAAGGAGTAGAGGCACAGACAGTAGCAAATCTTTACCATGCACAGGAGAAAAATTTAAAGATTATCCCGATAATAAACAAGATAGACCTTCCCGGTGCAAGGATTGAGGAGGTTGAGCAGCAGATAGAAGATATACTGCAGATAGAGAGAGAAGAGATCCTAAAGACTAGTGCCAAAGAAGGTGTAGGGATAAAGGATATGTTGGATAAGATAGTGCGAG
>CAZVIC010000014.1:3932-18196 GCA_964627735.1 uncultured Planctomycetia bacterium
CGAGATGTCCCTGCTCCAACAGGAAGAGAAGAAAGCCCTTTAAAGGCAATGGTTTTTGATTCTTACTTTGATGCCTATAGAGGGGTTGTTTTGTATCTAAGAATCTTCGACGGTTCTATAAAAGTTGGAGACAGGATAAAGTTAATTGCTCAAAACAGAGAATATGATGTTGAGGAAGTAGGAATATTGACCCCTTATCCTGAGAAAATTGATTTTTTAGGGGTAGGAGAGGTTGGTTTTATAGCAGCAGGTATCAAGTCTTCGCGTGATGTTATATCTGGTGATACGGTAACATCTGCTTTAAATCCTACTAAAGAGCTTATTTCCGGTTTTAAAAAACCTAAACCTATGGTCTATGCTGGACTCTATTCTGTAAATAGCTCTGATTTTACACTGCTTAGAGATGCTTTGGAGAAACTCTCTTTGACAGATTTTGCTTTAACTTTTGAACCTGAAAATTCACCTGCCCTTGGTCCAGGATTTAGATCTGGATTTTTAGGGTTGTTGCATATGGATATAATCCAGGAAAGAATAGAGAGAGAGTTTAGCCTGGATATTATCGTTACTACTCCCAATGTAAAATATATTATGGTTAAAAAAAACGGAGAGAAGATAGAGCTTGATACGCCAGCAAAGTTTATCAATTCTAAAGAGATAACTATCTTAGAGCCTTTTGTTAAGGCCTATATTCTAATACCTACCGATTCTATAGGAATCGTTATGGAGCTTTCTCAGGCACGCCGTGGGATATATAAAACTACAGAGTATTATAGTAAAGACAGGGTAGGTATGGTTTATGAGCTTCCACTTGCCGAAATATTAGTTGATTTTCATGATAAAATAAAATCAGCCACTCGTGGATATGGTTCTTTGGATTATGAATTTTTTGAGTATAGAAAGGTTAATTTAGTAAGAATAGATATATTGCTTAATGGTGAAATTTGCGAGGCATTATCTGTTTTAATAGATAAGGAGAAAGCTCAATACAAAGGCAGACAGCTTGTTCATCAATTGCGCTCAGTAATACCTAGGCAGCTATTTGAAGTTGCTGTTCAGGCTGCGATAGGAGGAAAAGTTGTTGCCAGAGAGACAGTAGCTCCTTTGAAAAAAAATGTTACAGGTAAATGTTATGGTGGCGATATAACAAGGAAAAGAAAACTATGGAACAGGCAGAGCGAGGGAAAGAAACGTATGAAAAAATTTGGCAAAGTCGATATTCCACAAGAAGCTTTTCTAGCAATGCTAAAACTGGATTAGAGGTGTGACTATGGAAATGTATAATCTGATATTAAGTCGCCGATCTGTTAGAAAGTTTAAAAATAATAAAATCAACATTGCTACATTAAAAAAGATAGTGAATGCTGGTAGAGTTGCACCATCTGCAGCAAATCTTCAATTTATTGAATATATAATAGTAAATGGAGAAGAGGCGGTAGCCAAGGTCTTACCCTACACTAAGTGGGCTGCGTATATTCAGTCAGAAGATAGGCCTAATATTGAGGATGCTCCTAGTGTTTACATTGCTATTTTGATTGACATCAAAAAGAGCCCTAATCCAGATTTGAGAGATATAGGTGCAGCTGCAGAAAATATAATGCTTGCGGCTGAAGGTTTTTCTATCTCATCCTGTTGGCTTGGAGCAATAGGCAAAAAAGAGCTCTCCAAAGTATTTAAACTACCTAGTAGTGTGAAGTTGGATTCTCTTGTCGGCTTAGGCTATGGTAACGAAAAACCTAGGGTGATTGATTCTGATAAAGATATAAAATATTGGCGAGACAAGAGAGGGCAGCTCTTTGTTCCCAAGAGAAGTCTTGAAAAAGTAGTTCATTTTAATAGATACCTTAAATAAATGGATGAGCCTACGGTAGTAGTTGTTATAGCGGCATTTAATGCTCAACAGTTTATAGGGGACTGTCTCAGTTCTTTAGAGAGCCAAAGTTATAAGAACTTAGATATTTATGTAGCTGATAATAACTCTGAAGATAATACTTTAAATATTATTAAGAGATTTAAAAATGTAAATTTAATAAAAAATGATATTAATGAAGGCGTCTGTAGTGTCAGAAACAAGGTTATAGTAAATACAGGTTCTAAGTACTTGTTAACATTAGATTCGGATATGGTTTTAGATAGAGAGTTCATATCGACTATAGTTAAAGAGGCTGAAAATTCAACCCCTAATATAGGTATGTGGGGTGGAACTATCATGAGCATGAGAGATAAAAAAATTATAGACTCTTTAGGTATTAAACTAAGCAGATTTTATAGATTCTACGATGTCGGTTCTGGTAGAAATATTTCTGATTTAAAGAAAATTTGGATTAATAATATTCTAGGCCCTTGCGCATGTGCCGGATTATATCTAAGAAAAATGTTAGAAAACATAAAAATAGATTCCTGTTGTGATTTTTTTGACACCCAGATGCATTATCTAGTCGAGGATTTTGATGTTTCCCTTAGAGCTCAAGAGAAAGGCTGGGGTTTTAGATATATTGAAGATGCAACAGGCTATCATTATAGGCATGGAAGTAATATTGCTTCTAAAAAAATACGCTATCTCTCTTTTAGGAATAGATATTACCTAATCATAAAAAATTTTAATTTTAAAGCTCTACCATATTTGATTTTATCATTATTCTTTTACGATCTACCACGGATACTTTATTTAGTAATGCTCGATTGCAGGATGACAAAAAGATCTCTAATCGAACTAAAAACTATGCGATGGAAAAAGAACTGATATTAAAAAACATAAAAAATCTTAAGGATTTAACTGTTCGCAATATACGTTTAAAATACGCATCTACATTATTAGGAATAGTTTGGGCTGGATTGATACCGCTTCTTCTTATGGGTGTTATAAGCTTTGTCTTTGTTAGAGTACTAGGAGTTCCTACGAAAAATTTTCACGTTTTTGTTCTTTCAGCTTTAATACCTTGGTTATATTTTTCCAATATTTTAATTGAATCTACAGAAGCATTTATAAAAGATAAATCTCTTATGAATCAATTTAGTTTTTCAAAAATAATTTATCCGCTATCAATTGTATTATCAAATACAATTGAGCATGTAATAGCTATTGTATTCTTATTACCTATATTTATTTTTTTTAATAAAGTACTGATTTTTAAATTCCCACTACTTGTTTTTCCGATTTTAATATCTATGATTTTTGCAACTGCCTTAGCTTTGATAGTAGCTACGATTAATCTTTATTTTAGAGACTTTAAACATCTTCTTGGAATTCTATTAATGGCTTTATTCTGGCTTACTCCGGTTTTTTATTCACCTTCTATGGTTCCTGAGAATGTAAGGTTTGTGGTTTTGTTAAACCCATTAACATATTTTATTGAACTCTATAGACATCTGCTTATCATGGATTATAGCCTTTTTTTAAAAAGTCCTTACATATATGCTTCTGTTATAAGTATTATTCTTATATTATTTGGTTATTTTTTATATAAAAAAATAGAAAAAGAAATATTAAAGAAAAATTAAAGTGAATAAAACTACATTAGCAATAAAAGCTGAAAATCTTTGTGAGTACTATAAGGTAAGGTTTTCCTACCCAGATAGATCTGTTGATAAAGAGATAAAAGCTCTTGAAGATGTAAGTTTTGAGATCGAAAAGGGAGAGTCAGTGGCGTTACTTGGTTCAAATGGAGCTGGAAAAACTACATTACTTAAATTGATTGCTGGGATACTTAATCCAGACTCAGGAGCTATAAGTGTAAATGGTAAGGTAAGAGGGATATTTGCTCTTGAAGCAGGGTTTATCCCTGATCTTACAGGATATGAGAACCTTAGAATAGTTCTTAAACTTTATGAAATAGAAAACGATCTTATTCTGAAAGATATAGTCGAATTCTCTGAGCTTGGGGATTTTATATATGCTCCCTTAAAAGCCTATTCTCAGGGAATGTATTTACGTTTAGCATTTTCTTTAGCTATACATACAGACCCTGATATTTTGATAGTAGATGATATCTTAGCAGTTGGTGATTATAATTTTCAGCGAAAATGTATGGATAAGATAAAAGCGATTACAGGGTCTGAGAAAACAGTAATTTTAGTGACTCATAATTTAGATTTGGCAGAGCAACTCTGTTCAAGATGTATAGTTTTAGAAAAAGGAAAAATATTCGCAGAAGGTAATATAAATGAAATGAGAAATATATTTCTTGAAATAGCAGGGGATATTTGGGGTAGCGGTTGTATTAAAAATAAAGATATTGGCATTGTCTTTAATAATGGGAAAATAGTATTAAGATATAAAAATATTCCTTTAACTGTTGATTTGGGTGGCTTCTTAAGTTTTAAAAAAAATAATGGCGTCCTTTATTCTAATGATTTTAAATGGAATGTTCAAGAAGATGGAAACAAATTGACAGCATATGGTTTAACAAAGGAAGATAAAGAGGTCTGCAGGATAGATTTAGAGCTAAGCCCTGAAGGTATAAATTTTATTTTAGAAAGCAGGTATCCAGAGCTTGAAATTAATTTCATGCTCAAAGATGTATATTTAGAAGCTTATATGGATGAAAACCTAATTAAACTTCCGCCGATAGAAAGAGAAACGATGAGAGAGTGGAAGAAAATAGCCGAAGTCAATGCTAATCATATGAGATTGATACCCAATCTTGATAAAGAGTATCCTGAATTGTCGTTCATGGTCTATTCTGACAAAAAAGCAAAAATAGAGCTTTTTAATCAGTATTTTAATGCTGCTACGAGAATAGTGCGTATTTCAACATTCCAACCCCAGATGAAGATTCGTATGGCATTAAATCCTGTTAAAAAAAATGGAACAGACAAAGCTAGCTTAGAAGATAATTTAGCCTTACAAGATTTAACTAAACTAATAAATGATAGTTTGATTAAAATCGGAATTATTAATTTTTTACTATTTAAAAAGATAAACTTTATTTCTTATTTTCAAAAAGAAGCTTTTGAGGATTTTAAGTGCGAGCTGTTAAATCAAACAGATGTATCAAATCTACAGATGATAATAAAATTATCCAAAATAGGAGTTTCACTGCTTTTAACAGTACATATAAGTTCTTCTGCTTTGACGTTTAATTTCTCTTCTTTTACGCTTGATACCGATATATATCTGACAGGTATAGGATTTATATTGGATTCAAAAATAAGGTATAATTATTACAGCTCTGAAGTTGTTGAAGGAGTAGTCGGAGAAGAGGCTAGTGTATTAACGGCAGAATCTATAACGCTCTCTTCTTCAATAGACAATATGCCTAAATTAAAATTCACATTTAATAACCCTACAAACTTAGAGATCGTAAGCGATGATTATCATAAGGGCGCTACTAATTTAAAATTTTTACCAAAATTAAAAGATGGTGATTTTTCAATCAAATTAAGTGTTTAACTAGAGCTGTGAAAAAAAATTATATAAAGAAAAATAATATTGAGCTAGAGTTTCTGTTGGGATACGCTACTTTAAGCTATAAAGGGGTTATCTTAAGCAAAGGTCGTGGGTTGTACTCTAGCATTTATCATAATAACTTCTGGTATGATTCGCGTTTTGCAACCTGGCAGATATTGGACTCAGATAAGGATAGTATCTCTCTATATGGAGAATGGACAAATCTACCTCATAGGCAAAGTTGGAATTTTAAATTTAAAGACGGGAAATTGCATTGGATTATAGAATGGGAGAACCTCAAGATCTTAAGCCTAGATATGGTTCAGCAAAATTTTATGCTTATAGATGAATATACTAACTTTTTAGTAAAAGATTATGCTCAAGGTAAGTTTCCGGAGTATTTCTCTAATTTTAAAGGCTTATTGTGGGATAGAATCTGGTCTATGCCTCAGTTGAAAGATAGTCAAATAACATTCAAGTCGGATAATATTTCTGTACCGGATCTAACTTGGCTATCAGTTTTAACCAAAAAGGATGTTTTGAGCGTGATTGAAAATACAGGGCCTAAATGTTCAGCCAGGGTGCTACAATCACTTTTTATAAATACAGAAGATAGTTCAATTAAAGAAAACTATACCATGTCGTTAGAGAGTGTGTTAAAAATTGATTAATAAATTAGGTATTATTCTAAAAAAACTAATATTTTTTTTAAGAGATCAGGGTGTGGTTGTAACTGTCATTAAAACATATGAGTACCTCTCTTTTAAGATCATAGAAAAGAAAAATAAGAGGACAAAACCACTATTAATTTTAAAAGACGATATTACGGTAATAACAAATTTTAAAGGTGTAAGTTTAATGGTAGCTGGTAAGTTTATTACAAATAGCGTAGGGTTTTATAGTGCTATTAAAAATTTAGAAAAATGGCATGATTCGACACAAGCAGAATTTAAGTTTGTAAAAAAATCAAATTCTCTCATTATTCAAGAATGGTGGTGGAATCTTCCTTTAAAATATAATTGGATTTTTACCCTTAAAGAAAACAGTATCATTTGGAAAGGTTCAATTGTAATTGAAAATTGCATTATGGTTGAAGAGATGAAAGTGGGTTTAATTGTTAACAATATTTACGATAGTCTAATTTTAGATCAAAAGATATTTGGTTTAACTAAGAAGAATTTTCAATGGCAAGAGACGACTAATATTAAAAGAGATTCTCTTTTAACTCTGGGTGTCAAAGATAATCCTCTCAATTTTCCAAATATACAATTTAATGTAGTTAACTCGCTCTATCCTTGCAAAACAATAGTTCAGAATACGGATAATTATCTCAATGGTAGATTATTGCAAGCAGTTATGGAAGGCGAAACTGAGTATCTTCCAGGTAAATATGATATTTTTGAATTAGAAATTTCGATTATTAAGAAATGAAGATAGTACTTCTAAATATGCCCTGGAAATGTAATGGGCTCTGGGGGGTGAGAGCAGGATCACGCTGGCCTCACTTAAGACATCCCAGCAATGAGAGGGATTATTTGCCTTATCCTTTTTTCTTGGGTTATGCAACAGCACTATTAAAAGAAAACGGGTTCAATGCTATACTTATAGATGCAATAGCAGAGCAGATAGAGATACCCGATTTTATAAGGATATTAGAGGAAGAGAAGCCCGATTTAATAGTTGCTGAGACATCAACACCTTCTTTAGATTATGACCTTTCTCTTGCTCAAAGAATAAGAGATATTGCTCCTATTGCATTCTGTGGTCCGGAGCAGAACATAAGAAGTGTAGATTTATTAAAAAAAAGAAATTTCATTGATTATGTCTTAATCGGGGAATACGAAAACATACTTCTCAATCTAGCTACTGCCTTAAGAGACAGAAAACCGCTCTCCAAAGTAAAAGGTATCATTTATAGAGATAACGATAGAATAATTAAGAACGACCATGCTGATTTGATAAAGGAGCTAGATTTCCTTCCTTGGCCTCAAAGGGAAGGTCTTTTTATGGAGCATTACGTTGACGCTCCTGGGGGTATGCCTCTGCCGTGTGCCCAGATGTGGACATCACGAGGTTGTCCTTTTAAGTGTATATTCTGTCTTTGGCCCCAGATAATGTATCACGGCAATACTTATCGAACACGAGATGCTTTAAAGGTTGTGGATGAGATGGAGTATCTTATAAGAGAAAAAGGATTTAAATCTATATATATTGATGATGATACTGCAAATGTAAATAAAAAACTTTTGATGGAAATAGCAGTTGAAATCAGAAAAAGAAAACTAAGATTTCCTTGGGCTATCATGGCTAGGCCAGATCTTATGGATAAAGAGTTGCTTGTTAGTCTGCGTCAAGCAGGTTTATATAGTGTAAAGTATGGAGTTGAATCCGCTTCTCAAAAATTGATTAACAACGCCAATAAGAACATGGACTTAGAGTATGCGCTTAAAATGATTAAGTTAACTAACTCTTTAGGCATAAAGACACATCTTACTTTTACTTTTGGATTACCTGGCGAGACAAGGAAAACAATAGAAGATACAATAGATTTGGCTTGCGATTTAAACTCCTATTCAGTTCAGTTTTCTTTAACCACACCATTTCCCGGAACAAGCTATTTTAAGAGCCTTAAAGAGAGCGGGTGGGATGAGCCAAGTGATTGGAGTTCTTTTGATGGGCATAAGGCTTCAGTTGTTAATCTCACCGATCTTGATTCAAATGAACTGGAGGAGTCTTTAGCTAAAGCATATAGAATTTGGAATCAAAGCAAGAGAGATTCTCTATTTAAAAAAACTAAGATCGAAGAGATAAAATCTTTTTGGAGCTGCTTTAATCTCTACGGTATTAAATTTGCATTTAAGAAAAAATCTTCTTACTTAGCTATAAAGCATCAATTAAAAGCTGAAGAGGGCAGTAGGCAATTACAGGCTAGAGATAATTCTGTATTAAAAGGTATTTTAAGTAATAATACTGTCTATGGTGGGCCAAAAATAGCAGTTATAGATATAACTAATATATGTAACTTAAGTTGTGTAGGCTGCTGGCTATACTCGCCTTACCTGAAAACAGCAAATAGAGATAGTTTAGAAGAACAGCTAGATTTAAATACTGTGAAAGATATTGTTGACGAACTTCATAAAGGAGGGGTAGAAGAGATACAGATTTCAGGCGGTGGAGAGCCACTAATGCATCCTGATTTTTTGGAAATAGCTAAATATATAAAAACTAAAAAAATACGGCTTCATCTTATAACAAATTTTACTCTTTTTGATAAAAAACTTACAGATGAACTCTTGAAAATTCAGTTAGATTATATCACTATCAGTCTTTGGGCAGGAGATGAAGAAACTTATCTCAAAACGCATCCAGGATCAGATTCTGACATCTTCAATAGAATAACTACAAACATAGATTATCTGCTTAAGGTAAGGAAAGAAGATAGTCCGATTATAAAAATATATAATGTAATATCAAAGGTTAATTTTAACAACATTCCTCAAATGCTCGATTTTGCATTAGATAGACGAGTGGATTATGTTGAGTTTCAATTGATGGAGCCAATAAAAGGAGCAACAGAACATCTGACTATTACGAAGAAAGAAGCCCTTGTTATTAACGATATGCTCATCAAGTTTAAAGACCGAAGAGGCTATGTGCCAGATTTTATATCGAATCAAGATATTGAGATATTTGAATTATCTTCGCATAAAAATGAATTAAAAGATTTTGGCAGATTTTTGAAAAAGTTCAAGGAGGGATTTAGTCTTACTAATGGTATAAGATTAGCAAGCTGTCCTAATGGAAAGCATAGCGACAGAAAAATACCCTATCCACCTAAAGATGTAAGACATATCAAATATTATTTTAATCAAGATATATGTAAAAAGTGTAAGTTGTATCAAAAGTGCTACAAAGAGAATAGCGAAACTCCACTTGAAGTAAGTCTTTTGACGATTTTAGGAATTGAGACTTTTCTTAGGCGTATAGATTCAGTATCTAAAGAACGTCTAAACTTAGATGGAGGGTTTGTAGATTCACTGCCCTGTTATGTAGGATGGTATTTTACGAGAATAACTACTAGTGGTGATGTTAAGCCATGCTGTAAAGCTGAGGATTTAGTGCTTGGAAACATAAGAAAAAATCGGCTACAGGATATATTTTCATCTTTATCTTACAGTAAGTTTCGTTATAACTGTAAGAATCTTTCTAAAAAAGACGATTATTTCTCAACTATAGATTGTTATAAGGTCTGTGACAATCTTGGGATGAATCTAAATATCCATAGAGAAGTGCTGGAGAACATCAAGACTAAAGAATCTAGCTCTTTTGAGGTTGAATATTATAAGAAAAAAATTGTAATACCAGCTAAAAGTTTTAGCCGTGGAAATCTTAATAGGGGCAATAATTCTTTTGGTGATGAGATAGTTATAGACGGAGGAGTTGGTTTTGGATATGCAGAGTATAATGTAGATATCTTAAACCCCGGGTTTTATGATTTCTATATTAGATATGCTTCTGAGGTGCCAAGATCTGTTGAGCTTAGAATAGATAATGAGTATCTTGGTAAGATTGCAAAAGCTACAACGGGTGGTTGGGGGAGAAGACATCTTAAGTCATTTAAAGAATTAGAACATTATTTTAATGTAGGAACTCATAAGATAGAGATATATTCTTCTCTCTATATTCCACATATAGAATGTTTTGAATTGAAGGTTGAAAGCAAAAAAAAAGAGCAATCTCTCTGTGATCCATCAACGCTTTATGATAAAAAAGCTTCTTTAAGAATAGTAAAAGAATCTTTTAAGACACACGGAGTTAAAATAACCTTAAAGAGAATTTTAAAATTTTTAAAACCAAGTAATTTCATCAATAGTTATCTAGATATTGTAGGAATATTTGATTCGAAAAATGCTTATAAGGGTCCTTTTCATGTTCAGATAGATTTGACCAATAATTGTAATAATGATTGTATTGGATGTTGGTGCAACTCGCCGCTCTTAGATGAGAAGAAGATGTCTTCTGAAGTAAGCAAGCAGTATATACCTTTTAGTACTCTGAAAAGTGTTTTAGGTGAAGTAAAAGGGATGGGTGCAAAAGAGGTCTATTATTCTGGTGGCGGAGAGCCATTCATGCATCCTGAGATAATGGAAATATTAGAATATACGAAAAAACTGGGATTAACCTGCTATGTAAATACAAACTTTACATTGCTCGACAAGGAAAAGATCGATCGTCTAATAAAAATCGGAGTTGATCATTTAACAGTAAGTATTTGGGCTGGGAGTGCAAAGGTCTATTCCGATACACATCCAAATAAAAATGAAGATACTTTCTATAAAATAAAAGAGAATTTGGTTTATCTTAATCGCAATAAAAATAGATTTCCGTTAATAAAACTTTATGAAGTAATATTCAATCTTAATTATCATGAGATAAAAGAGATGATAGATTTTGCGCGTATTAGTTGCTGTGAGTCTGTTGAATTTACACTCATAGATACTATTCCAGGTAAAACCGATAAGCTCTCTTTAAATAAAGAGGAGAGAGAAGATCTCTATAATAAATGTAATGAGATATCTAAAGAGCTAGCCTCTAATTTTAATTATAAAGGGGTTCACCTCTTTAGATTTGATCAATTTATTAGAAGATTGAGTGAAGATGAAGCTGTCAGAGAAGCAAAATATGACAGAAATATCATTGATTCAATACCCTGTTATATCGGATGGCTATTTGCTCGGATACTTCCAGATGGCAATATTAACACCTGTTTAAAATCACATAGGTTTCCTGTGGGCAATATTTACGAAGATAGTTTCCGTGAGATATGGAACTCACCTAGACAGATATATTGCAGAGAGAAGATGCTCTGTTATGAGAAAAAAGATCCTTTCTTTAAGATCATCGGTAATGATCTAAATACAGAAGATGCTGGTTGTTATAAGAGTTGTGATGATATAGGGCGTAATCTTCATATGCATAAAAAAATTATGTCTTTAACAAACCTAGAAAGGTTGATTCTAAAATTAATAACAAAATACAAAAAGAAAAAAAGATTAAGTGGGAAGCTTGATTTTAAAAAGATAGATAGAGCTCAACCAAAGGATAAGCTAAGAGCAGGGATCCTAACTTCCAGAAAGGCTTTTCAGGGCCCAGAGCATGTTGTCATGGATTTAACCAACAGATGTCAGCTGAAATGTAGCGGTTGCTGGCTTTATTCACCTTATCTTAAGGTAAGCAAGCCTTCATCAGAATGGCTAAGCAAGGAGATTGCATTAGATAGTGCTAAAAATTTTATAAAAGAAGCAATAGCTATGGGGCTTAAAACAATACGTTTTACAGGCGGAGGAGAGCCGTTGCTTTATAAGGGAATATTTGAATTAATTGAAATAGCCAAGTCAAATAATGTTAAGACCTGCCTTACTAGTAATTTTTATGACTTAGATAAAGAGCGGGTAAAAAAACTTGCAAAGTTAAACTTAGACGAACTTGCTTTAAGTATCTGGGCTCCAGATCCCGAGACGTATGTTCTGTTACATCCTGGAACAAAAAAAGAAGATTTTCTGAAAATAAAAGAGAATATAGTTCTGTTTAATTCAATCAAAAATAAGAATACTAAAGTTACAATAGCAAATGTTATTAGTAATCAAAATTTTAAGAAGATTAAAGATATGGCAGATTTCACCTTAGAGACAGGTTCAGATGCTCTCTATTTTACTCTTATAGATGTATTAAAAGGAGAGACCGATATATTGCTCCTAAAAGAAGATGAGCTTATAAGGTTGAATTCTGATTTTAAGAATATCATAGCTGGTGGGGTAGAGATAGAGAATCTAAATGGTTTTATGGAAAGATTGAATCCAGATAATACCAGAGGTGATTACGATAGAGAGAGGATCGACAGAATTCCATGCTATGTTGGTTGGTATTTTTTACGTATTTTAGCGGATGGCTCTGCTGTTCCCTGTTGTAGGGGAGTAGATTATGTTATGGGCAATATTAACATTTCATCGCTTTCGGATATTTGGTATTCCAAAAAATATGATGGCTTTAGACATAGAGCAAAGAACTTTAAAAAAGACCATCCTTTCTTTGCCAAGATGGGTTGTTACAAAGAGTGTGATAATTTTATGCATAATGAACAGATTCATAGAATAGTGAGTTCAGGATAGATGGAGTCGGCTATTTTCCCTAATTATCTCATGGTTCAAACAGTCTCAGGTTGTAATGGTAGTTGTTATTTCTGCCCCTATCCATACCTTAAAGATAAAATTAAATCTCAGAAGATGGATTTTGAAATATTTAAAAAGATAATCGATGAATCTAAAGAGTACAAAGACTTAAAAGTGGTAATGCCTTATTTAATGAATGAACCATTGCTTGATAGAGAGATAGATAGAAAGATAGCTTATATTAAAAAAAATCTACCCTGGAGTTCGGTACATATCTTAACCAATGGTAGTCTTCTGGATAAAGAGATGGGCGCTAGGCTTATTGAGAGCGGAATAGATTGGGTCGGATTTAGTCTACATGGAATAACTGAAAACACTATAAAAAAAACCATGGGTCTAGATTTAGAAATTATTTTAAATAATATTTCTAGCTTTATAGAGATGGCTCAAAAATATAAAAAAGACATAACTGACTTTATAATGCTAACTCTTGTAAATAATGAAAGATTATCGGAGGAAGAACTCGAAGGTGCAGTTAGCTACTGGAAAAATAAAGGTATCAAAAGAATAAGTAGGTACTCTAGTCCTATATCTAGAGCTGGCAATGTACCCCTGTTGAGCAAAGTAGAGAATAAGAATATATATGGCTGTAACTCTATTTGGGCTGACGATATGATACATATTCTTTCAAATGGAGATGTAGTTCTCTGCTGTATGGATTGGAAAAGAGAGGTTTTGTTAGGTAATATTGAAAAAGACTCTCTCTATAACATTTGGCATTCAAATAAGTACAATAATTTAAGAAGTCAAATAAATGGGGATATAACAGCAGAAAAAGAGTTAATATGCCTTAAATGTGAATGTGCTCAAATAGAACCTAAAAAAAAGAACAATAAAATAACCTTGATAATTTCTCCGCCTTGGGGCATTGAAAGACCGCCAGTTGGCCTGGCTGTGATAGCCGAGGTGTTAAGAGTAGCCGGATATAGAGTAAAGATCATGGACTTAAATCTTAAAATCTATAATTCTGTAGATGAGGATGATAAGAAATATTGGGGCATGGATTGTACTCTTTATTTTCAAGATAGAATATTTATTAATAATCTTATAGATAAATATGCCAATCTTTTCTCTGAAATAGAAAATGATTTAAAGAATGATGATTCAGGAATAGTTGCGTTTTCAGTGCCTACGAATTCAATGTACATGATGCTTAAGTGGATTATTGAAAGAATAAAACATAGCCAGCCCAAAAAAAAGATAATATTGGGCGGCATTTCGGTTACAGTGAAAGAGCAGAGGGATGAACTGTTTGGAATGTTAGATAATCCTAATTTGATAGATGCTATTGTTCTTGGGGAAGGCGAGGATACAATTTTAAAACTCATTAATAAGTTATCTAACAATAAACCTATAGTTGATGTTGAAGGCACCGTTATTGTTCAAAATGGCAACTTTATAGAGACAGAACCTAAAAAAATAAAGGATCTAGATGGATTTCCTTTTCCTAAGTACGAAGGTTTTTTACTTGAAGATTATACTAAAAATAACAGCATCTCTTTAGAGCTCTCCCGGGGCTGCATAGGCAGGTGTAGTTTCTGTAGTTTTAAAATATTAAGCTCTTCCTATAAAAGAAAATCTCCTCAGAGAGTAATAGAGGAGCTCAAATACTACAAAAAAGAGCTAAAAAAAGAGTATTTCTCTATTGT
>CAZVIC010000015.1:0-17028 GCA_964627735.1 uncultured Planctomycetia bacterium
ACATTTCACAATCAAAGCAATTATACTATTCATATTCCTACATATTTGATTATATAACTTAGATTTAATGATCACCCTTTTATAGATAAAGAGATACTTTAAGATTAATTATCTCCTGATCTAATCAAAAGGGAATTAAAATATTATTAACGGGAAGGACTCGAAAAATAACTACAGTCATAACTCTTTTATTCATAAAAAGCTACAAGATATCCAGCCTTATAAGTTGGACATTTTAGTTGAAGTAGGTTCTAACCCACCTAAAACAGAAGAATGATTATCCTATCATAGAGAGTGAACAACACGTCATATGCTCTTCTCTGTAAACTTAATTATTTTATCCATCATATCCACACACTCTACTGGATACAATCCAACCGCTGTTTCTGCAGATAGCATCACATAATCTGAACCATCTATTATAGCATTAGCTACGTCTGAGACCTCTGCCCTTTTAGGCCTAAGATTTTCAGTCATACTCTCAAGCATTTGAGTAGCAGTAATGACGAATTTATGTGCTCGGTTACATTTTTTGATTATTTTCTTTTGTACTATAGGGACCTCATATATAGGAATAGATACTCCCATATCACCTCTAGCAACCATAACTCCGGTGCAAACTTTAATTATCTCATCAATATTATCAATACCCTCTCTGTTTTCAATCTTTGCGATAAGCTGGAACTTATGCGAACAACCCTTAATGTATTCTTTTAAAGACAATATATCATCCTTGCTTCTTACAAAAGACTGAGCGATACAATCTATTTTGTTCTCTATACAAAAATCAATATCTGCTTTATCCTTTAAGGTTATTCCCTTAAAATCAAACTTGATATCCGGTATATTAATACCCTTATGCTCTTTAATTAATCCCGGGGTTATAACCTTAGCTTTCAAACACTTTTTTTCGCAGGATTCAACCACAAGGGCAATATCACCATCATCAATGTAAATATGTTGACCTTTTTTTATCTTATTTAACGGACCTTCATAATCAAATGGTATAAGACTATTACTTCCTAATATATTATCTTGGGTTAACAAGACAATCTGGCCTTTCTTTACCTTGGCAGGCCGCCCTCCTTTAAACTTGCCAACCCTTATGCGATAGCCTTCTAAATCCCCTAATATCTTTGTATCCAAATGATGCTTCTTATTGAGCTCTCTTACTATACCTATTTTAGTCAAGTGATCTTTAAGGGTGCCGTGGGAGAAATTCAATCGTACCATATACATTCCCGCACGCATCATTTTTAACAAAACATCTTCTGCGCTTGAGGCTGGACCTAAAGTACATATTATTTTAGTCTTTGTCATTTATCCCTCTTTAGCTCCACGATGACCTCATTAACAATATCATTCATTAATTCTTTTACAGATACGATTTTTTTTACCTTTGAAACGTTACTTCCACAAAATACTACTGCGTCGTCCAAATTGCCTGTTGCGGCATTACATAAAGCATGAGCTATACAATAAGGAGTTGTCCTAGGATCGCATGTCTTAAGACACTGATAGGTACATTCAACCAACTTTCTTTCGCCATGCACTATTCTATCAATGAACTCTGTCTTTATTGCTCTTCCCGGCATGCCAACAGGACTTTTTATAATAACAACATCTTCGTCTGTGGCTTTAAGATATAATTCTTTAAATTCATCTGCTACAGAACATTCATAAGTGGCAACAAAACGGGTCGCCATTTGTACACCTTCTACTCCAAGCTTAATAAATCTAGCAACATCTTTTCCGTCAAATATCCCTCCTGCTGCTATAATCGGTATGTTTATGCCTAATTCTTTTTCATATCCTTGAACTATCTTTAAAACATCCCCTACTAAATTTTCTAATCTATTCTCCTGGTGTATCCTTAAATCTTCAAATTTAAACCCCAAATGTCCACCTGCCAATGGGCCTTCCACAACAATAGCGTCCGGTAAACGGTGGTAACGTTTCTTCCATGTCCTGATTATAATATCAACCGCTCTCGACGATGAAACAATCGGTATTAATTTTGTTGAAGTACCTTCGGCAAATTCTGGTAGCTTTAGAGGCAAGCCCGCTCCTGAAACAATGAAATCGGTCTTCTCTTTTACAGCAGCCCGCACCAAATCCTCATAATTACTCAGAGCTACCATTATGTTTACACCTACAACTCCTGTGGTCAATTCTTTAGCTTGGCGTATCTCTTTTTTAACTGCTGCATGATTTGCTTCAATAAATGGAATTCCTTTCTTAATATCTTCCCAGCCAAGCCCTACGCTAGCTATGGTTCCAGCTCCACCGCAATTAGCAACTGCACTAGCTAAAGAAGCTGTAGATACTTTAACCCCCATACCACCTTGGATGATCGGTGTTTTTATTTCTAAATCTCCGATTAAAAGAGGTTTTAATTTATTAAACATAATTTCTGTTTTTCTTCATTGCAAATCCCTTCATTCACAATCATTCAATCTAATCAACAACCCCAGCACTATCTCATGGTACTTACACATTCGGTCAACCAAAAGTTATGATGATTTCTATTTTAGCACTCTTTTTTAAAACCTCAATAAAACTCTTAACAGTTGACTAAAAACTTCTCTCTTAATATGTCAGGAGGTAATCAGCCAAAATTAGCATTAATTTATTTAACATCTGAAAAATCTTTGTCAAACTTGTGAATAATTTGTCATAATCTCTATTAAATTGACCATATCAAATATTCGCATATTTTGAGAGGAAGAGAGATATTAAAACAGTCCGAACAACAATTGTCACTCAGGACTATTAAACTCTCTGCTCAACATTTCTAAGCAAAATAAATGGCTCCCCGTATAAACATTAGATATAACACTATCTCTGAGTATTATACATATAAAAAAGTCATATACAACCGAAAATATAGGAACAATAAGCTAATCAGAGATATAGTTTTAGTGGTATTATCACCGCTCCGGAAAAGACTCGAACTTGTATTTTACAAACTAATGGCTTCAGGGGGTGCAAAAATTAAGATAATATGGCTAAAAAATGGTAAATTTGTCCAATATTGTCCGACATTTTGGAGAGTCAATTTACATAACTCTTTTGTTCATGAATAGTTGCAAGATGCCTAGCCTTATGGGGGTGGATATTTAGCGAAAAGGTGTAATTCTAGGACTCAAGCTATGCTTTGCCTGATAAGTAAGTCTTTAGATAAATCTATTTATTGAAGTATTTTTCTACATACTCATCAAGCACTATTATTGCTTCATCTTTGCACCGCCCACAAACCGTGCCTAGCTTAGTTTTTTCCTGAAGTTGATAGTAGGTTCTAACCCCATCTAAAACAGCGTCTTCAATTTCTTTATCAGTTACATTCATACACTGACATATAATTTTTGATTGCTCTTTTTTAATCTTGCATTTAATACCATTGCGCTCACAATAGTCATCAATGGCGGCTCTAAGAGCTTTATCACCCAAAACAGAACAGTGAACTTTATGTTCAGGCAGTCCGCCTAATTCTTCTTTTATATCTTTAGGAGTAATTTTGTATGCTTCTTCTAAAGTCTTACCCTTTACAATTTCAGAAAGCACAGAGGTGCTTGCTATAGCACTAGCACATCCATATGTTTTCCATTTACAATCTGTAATAATATTATTTTTTTTATCAACTTTGATTACCACTATCATTTCATCCCCACATTTTATGTTGCCAACTACACCCTTACCGTCATAGTTAATAATATCATCATCTAGAACATTTTTGGGATGCATAAAATGTTCTTTTAGTTTATCTGAATACAACCAATTATTATTTTTCATTTTTCTTCTTTTTTCTATAAACAGTTGACATACTTCTGATTTTCTTTATTACACTGGGAAGTTTATCTAATAGATACCCTACATCTTCTTTACTGTTATCTCTACCCAAACTTATCCTTATTGAACCATGAGCAAGCTCTGTAGTGACTTTCGTAGCTAGCAGGACATGCGAAGGATCCAATGAGCCAGAAGCACAGGCCGAACCTGTTGAAACCGCAATGCCTTCTAAGTCAAGATATAATAGAATCGACTCGCCTTCTGCTCCAGCAAATGAGACATTCAATGTATTGGCTATGCAATCTTTGGGGTGTCCATTAAAATAGACATCTGATATTTTATCTTTTATGCCTTCCTTAAGTGTCTCTTTTAATTCAGATAGACGTTTATACTCCCCTTGCATCTCTTTTTCCCGCATCTCTATAGCTTTACAGAGTCCAACTATTCCAAGAGTGTTTTCCGTACCAGCACGCCTTCCTTTTTCCTGATGACCTCCCCGAATTAGAGGACAAAAAGGTACCCCTTTTTTAACATATAAAGCTCCTATGCCTTTAGGTCCATATATTTTATGACCGGATAGAGTTAAAAAATCCACATCCAACTCTTTTACGTTAACAGGAATCTTGCCAACTGCCTGAACTGCATCGGTATGAACTAATGCTCCTCGTTCATGTGTGATACTAGCTATTTCCTTTATGTTTTGTATCGTACCTATCTCATTATTAGCCATCATTATTGAAACAAGCCCTGTTTTATCTGTAATACTTTTATCTAATTCTTCTAAATTGATTTTTCCATACTGATCTACCCCAACAAAAGAAATGTTTACTCCTCTGTCTTCAAGGCACTTTGAAGTCTCTAAAATGCAGGGGTGCTCTATACTGCTTGTGGTTATTCCTGTTCGCGCCTGCTGATGGAGCGAGCACCCTACAGATGGACAGGCACAGATTGACAATACCGTATTGTTTGCTTCAGAACCGCTTCCAACAAATATCACTTCATCGGAACTGGCCCCAATAAAAGAAGCTACTACTTCACGTGCTTCTTCAACGCGTTGCTTAGCTTCTCTTCCAAAATTATGCAAGCTAGAAGGGTTCCCAAAGTTTCCCATCGCCTCAATCATAGCTTCTTTTACTTGAGGATGAAGCGGTGTCGTTGCATTATGATCCATATATATCCGTTTTGTTACCACAATATCTCCCTTAGATTAACTATATTCTATCATTTTTCTTATACTAATTTGCGCTTTTTTAATAATACTTTCAGATAAAATGATCTCTTCTTGCATATTTTCTAATGAATTAACAATTTTATCCAAAGTTACTTTTTTCATATTAGGACATATAGCAAAATCTGATGCACAATAAAAATTTTTATCTGGATTATCTTGTCTTAAACGATAGACCATACCATTCTCAGTTCCAATAATAAATTCATGCGCTTTTGATTGCTTAACATATTTAGACATTCCACCTGTAGAAAGCACCTGATCAGCTACAGAGATAACCCCTGCTGTACATTCTGGATGGACTAACACTTCGGCCTCCGGGTGCTCTTTTCTTTTTTCTATAATATGCTCTGGTAATATCTTAATATGAGTCGGGCAATAACCCGACCAAAAGATAAACCGTCTTTTAATTTGTGATGCCGCATATTTGGCCAAATATTTATCAGGAACAAAAATTATTTCATCATCTTCACCAAAAGCCTGTTCTGCAATTCTAATAGCATTTGCTGACGTACAACAGATATCGCAATTAGCTTTAATCTCAGCAGAAGAATTAACATAACACATCGTTTTAGCTTTAGGATGTTTCAACTTTAAATCTCTTAACTGCTCTTCTGTAATCATATCCGCCATAGGACATCCGGCAGTTTTATCGGGAATAAGAATGGTTTTTTTTGGAGAGAGTATCTTTGCAGTCTCCGCCATAAAATACACCCCACAAAAAACAATTACATCAGCTTTAGTTTTAGACGCTTCAACGCTCAATCCTAAGGAGTCGCCCCTATAATCAGCAATATCCTGGATTTCTGGCAATTGATAATTGTGGGCTAATACTACTGCATTACGTTCTTTTTTGAGCGTATTTATTTTTTTAATTATGTCCATAACCATGTTTTTCTATTATTCCTCCTCCGCAAACAATATCGCAATCATAAAACACAACCGACTGTCCTGGAGTCATAGCTTCCTGAGGTTCGTCAAAAACAACCTCTGCCATATCATCCTGCCCAAAAGAGACTCTACATGGAGCTTCCTTATGAGCATATCGAATCTTAGCCATAACTTTCTCTGGAAACTCCTTAGATAAATAATTAATATTCTTGAGAGTCAAAGTCTTACTCTGTAAATCTTTCTTATCGCCAACAATAATTTGATTATTTTTTACATTAATTCCTGCAACATAAAGAGAGCTTGGCGCTGCAACCCCCAGTCCTCCACGTTGACCATAGGTATAATATGGAATACCTTTATGTCTTCCTATAACTTTACCATTCATATTTATAATTTCACCCGGTTTAGAGGTACCAATTCTTTTTGCTAAAAATTCTTTATAATTTCCATTAGGCACAAAGCAGATATCTTGACTCTCAGATTTAGTCGCAACTGCCAACCCAGCTTTTTTAGCAATACTTCGCACTTCTTCTTTAGTATAATCCGCCAAAGGAAATAAAATAGATGCGAGCTGCTCTTTTTTGATACCATAAAGAAAATAAGTTTGGTCCTTCTTTTTATCTTTCGGCCGCATTAAAACAAATTGACTGTTTTTTTTATCTATCTTTGCAAAATGACCAGTTGCTAAAAAGTCAAACCCCAAGCTTTTTATATATGCATAGAGCTTACCAAATTTCAAATATTGATTACACCGCACACAAGGATTAGGAGTTCTTCCTTGGGTATATTCACTAATAAAATTATCAATAACCATATTAGCTATATCCTCTGAGAAATCAAAAACGTAGTGTGGAATATCAAGCTGTTGACAAACTTTTTTAGCGTCTTGAATAGACTCTGTACCGCAGCACTTGGTTTTCTTACTATCAGTTACGTCGGCAATACCAAGGCACATGGTAACACCTATCACGCTGTAGCTCTGCTTTTTTAACAAAAGAGCAGCTACAGATGAATCAACCCCACCACTCATTGCTACTAAAACTTTCTTCTCCATTATATTCTATATCTATCTACTTCCTATTGCAGATACTGATTAAACTATTAATTGCTCAAAAACATTCTGAGCAATATTATCTACAGTCAAAACTTCTTTTTGATTATTAGTAATTATTTGAACTTCTACTTTTTCTCCTTTACTTGTATATCGCGCTATTATTTGAGCACACAAAATCTTAGTATTACCGTCCAACTCACCTCGCCCAATTGCCGTTGGTCCAGCTAGAGATACCGGCTCAAATATAGTATCAGATTCTTTTGCAAGCACTATCAACCTATTATTCTCCTGCTCATTTCTTCCTACAAACAATATTAAAGATGGGTTAATCCTAAAGTATCTTCCGGTTCTTAGCAAGTTAACATTGTGCATATTAAAATCTTTATGTTTTATTAAATCCTTTAACCGACTAGCGTATAACTTATCAGTAAGTAAACAACCTCCGGCTGGACAAGAATAATCTTTTACTCCAAATAGACCTGCTAATTTTATTTGTGGTTTTCTAGTTCTACCAGATATATCCAATAAGCTATCTCTATCTACCCAACCCTTCTGCTCAATAATTGTAGGAGGCAACATCTTTGCAGAAAGTGGACGCAAAATAAGTCCCGCTAATCCTGATTCCTTCTCAATTGTTTCTAAGGCACGCCTATGCTGAGACATCGGACGCTGCCCCAAAACCTCTCCAGTGACTATGAAAGAGGCTCCAGATTCTTTCATAAATTCTTTAGCTTTTTTAAGCATTAATATCCTACAATCAATACAAGGATTTAAATTTTTACCATATCCATGCTTAGGGCTCTTTACTACTTCTAAATATTCTTGTCCTAAATGAACAAACTTAACCTCTATCTTAAACTGTTTTGAAACAGTTACAGCTACATGACTGCATCCTGTTTTAAAACTACTACAACAACAGAATGGCGTTAAAAAATTTAATGCTACAACCTCAATGCCCTGCTCTAATAGAACCTTTATTGCAAGAGTACTATCTAATCCCCCTGAAAGTAATGCTACTGCTTTTTTACTCATAGTATTAAAATTGCCTCTCGCTTATACATAGAAACGAGAGGCAATTCCTTTTCTCTATAAAATTAAAATTATTTTCAATCCACCGCAACTGTTGCTTCTTCCTGAACTGGTTTTGATGAATTTATCAATATTTTTTCAGCAACTTGAGCAGCCTTTATCCCTGATAAAAGCATACCGCCAAAGGTTGGACCCATACGTGGAATCCCGTAGACTGTTGAGACAGCCATACCAGCAACAATCAATCCTGGATGTATCAAGCCGGTATTTTCCACAACCAGCTGTTCTGATTTATCGGCATCCATTGGACCAAAATCAAGCATCTTGATAATACCTCTTTTTTCTAAACTCCTACATACATGAGCATCATGACCTGTAGCATCAATAACTACCTTAGATTCAATTGAAACCGGATCTACACATGTAATCTGTCGAGGTAAAGCTGATATCGGAGTCCAGTTTATTACTGCTCCTTCAACTTTATTGTTTCTATAAACAACATCATCAAATTTAGTCATATTTAAAATCTTTGCACCTGCATCGCATGTAGCAGAGATCAGTTTTGAGCAAGCATTAGGACCATCGGAAATAAACAAACCTTTCTCAACCTCTTTATGGGCAATATTCAAATCTTCCAAAATCTCTTGTGCCGGTGCTCTAAAAGTCAAAGTGTTCATAAGGTACCCGCCTATCCAAAAACCTCCCCCTAAATAGTTGTTGGCTTCCACTATCAAAGTCTTATACCCCTTAGCAGCCAAATCTTTAGCCGCCATAAGCCCACTTGGCCCTGCACCTATGATTATCACATCAGAAATTATGTAGTCTTCAAACCAACTACTAAACTCCCTCAAGATCGCCTTAGTAATACTGGCCTCTGTAACTTTACTAAACATCTCTCTCCTCCTTTACCTACGCTGGCATTACCCAGATCAGGTTTTTAGGGTCATTCGCTTATCCTAGCGAAACTCTCAGGCTTTTTATGCCTCCCCCGGTTTTAGTTAATATCTAGTCTTTTTGTTTAATTCTTCTCTTTTTTTATCGCGAAATAAGAAATATACTGGAATTAGCAAAAAAATTAGGAAATAGATATACCGGTTTTCTTACCCCCAAATATAGAGCTTTTTCAATTCTTATCTGATGTTGCTTGCAGTAGATCTTAAAATCAGCAATACTTAAACAGTGTAGATTCGGAGTCTGATACCATTTATAAGGCAATGCCGGTGTCACTGGAGTCCTGCCCAAAAAAAGTATTTGCAGGCGAGCTCTATAGTAAGTAAAATTTGGAAATCCAACTATAACCTGTTTGCCTACTCGAAGGGCGTTGTCTAAAACTTCTTCTAAGTAGAGAACCTGCTGTAAACTCTGATTCATAATAACATAATCAAATGATTTGTCCTTATATTCAGGTAAGCTTGTATCTATATTCTCATGTAAAACATTTAAACCCTTCTCAACACATTTATATATAGCCTGCTCATCAATCTCTACCCCTTGAGATTTGATATTTTTCCCATCTGATAAAATCCTTAACAATTCACCGTCACCGCAACCCAAATCTAAAACTGAACTTTTATTCTTAATTAAATCTAAAATAATTTTATAATCTAATTGCATTGTCTTTTTATTTTCCATTACTAATTTATTTTATTAAAAATATTTTTTAAAAAATGTGAAATAAGACGTGACTGCTCTGTTACTTCAAGTAAAAAAGCATCATGACCGTAATTTGAATCTATTTCACAGTATGAAACTTGAATTCCTGAAAGCTTGCATGTCTTTACTATTTCCTTTGCCTGATATGACGGATAAAGCCAATCTGATTTAAAAGCAATGACTAAGAAACGAGTATCAATATTTTTTCCGTTAACAATGAGATCCTTACCGGAAAGATTAAAATAATCCATAGCTTTAGTTATATATAGATATGAATTAGCATCAAACCGCTTTACAAAACTATCACCCCGATGGTGTAAGTATCCCTCAACTTCAAAATCAGCAGTTAAGCTAAGTCGATCGTTATTTTTTTTAAGTCTGCGGGAAAATTTTTCCTCCATTGATTGATCGCTCATATAAGTTATATGTCCAATCATACGAGCAATAGCAAGTCCCTTTTCAGGCTGTCTGTGACCATAATAATTGCCTTCCCGCCAATCAGGATCAGAAATTATTGCCTGTCTGCCAACTTCATCAAAAGCTATTTGCTGAGGAGAATGTTTAAATGCAGTTGCAATAGGAATTGCGCTGCATAGCGTTTCTGGATAAGATGCAGCCCACTGCAAAACCTGCATGCCTCCCATTGATCCACCAACAACAGACAACAGTTTATGAATCCCTAGATAATCTATTAAACATTTTTGAGCATTAACCATATCGGAAATAGTAACAATTGGAAAATCTAAAGCATATGGACTTCCTGTTTTGGGATTAGTTGACGAAGGACCTGTGCTTCCTCCACATCCTCCTATTATATTAGAACATATCATAAAATATTTATTAGTATCAAAAGCTTTGTCTGTTCCAACCATACTACCCCACCAGCCAGGTTTCTGGTCTTTATCATAAAATCCGGCAGCATGTGAATCTCCAGAAAAAGCATGTAGAAGCAAAATTGCATTACTCTTATCTTTATTTAGCTTTCCATATGTTTCATAAGCAAGAGTAATTGGTCCCAACTTTTCTCCTGATTCCAAAAGCAATTCATTTGGAGGTTCAGCGAAAGTAAAAAATTGAGGCTCAACTATTCCTAAACTGTTGTTTTCCATACCTATTCCTTAAAAAGACAGGTTGATAAATACCTCTCACCTGTATCTGGTAAAATTACGACTATATTTTTACCTTTGGATTCTGCGCGCTTGGCAACTTCTAAAGCTGCCCACATTGCAGCACCACTTGAAATACCAACTAAAATACCCTCTTCCTTAGCTAGCTGCTTAGCTACTCTAGAAGCATCTTCCTCGTTTACCAGAATAATTTCATCAATAATTTTTCTATTTAAAACTTGTGGTATGAAACCGGCACCAATCCCCTGTATCTTATGTGGTCCAGGGCTTCCTTCTGACAATACAGGCGAACCCGATGGTTCTAATGCAATAATTTTCGTAGAAGATTTCTTTTTCTTTAAAACTTCACCTACACCAGTAATAGTTCCTCCTGTCCCTACTCCAGCAATAAAAATATCTACATTTCCATCCGTATCGCTTAAGATTTCTTCCGCTGTAGTTTTTCTATGAATCTCAACATTAGCCGGATTATTAAACTGCTGCGGAATAAAACTATTTTGTGTATTCTTAAGGAGTTCTTCAGCTTTTTCAACCGCTCCCTTCATTCCAGATGCTCCATCTGTTAATACAAGCTCGGCCCCAAGTATTTTTAGTAATTGCCTTCTCTCAATGCTCATAGTATCTGGCATAGTAAGAATCAAACGATAACCTCTAGCTGCACAGACAAAAGCAAGTGCAATCCCTGTATTACCGCTTGTCGATTCAATTATAACCGAATCTTTATTCAATAACCCTTCCTCCTCAGCAGCCTCTATCATCGCTAATCCAATTCTATCTTTAACACTTGAAAGCGGATTAAATGACTCCATCTTAGCTAAAATAGTTACATCTAAACCTTTGGTTAATTTATTGATTTTTACTAAAGGAGTATGGCCTATGGTTTTTGTAATATCTTCATATATCTTACTCATAATTAACACTCCTCCTATTTTATATTCTATATTTTAAGCAGTTGCCTTTTTTAGCGCTTGTTCTATATCTTTAATAATATCTTCTATGTTTTCAATTCCCACTGATAAACGAATATAATCAGGCGTAACACCAGTAGCCAATTGTTCTTCTTCTGATAACTGTTGATGGGTAGTACTTGCCGGATGAATTGCTAATGTCTTAGCATCGCCTACATTAGCCAAATGCGATATTAGCTCTAAAGAATCTATGAATTTTTTTCCAACTTCAGCTCCTCCTTCTATGCCAAATCCCACTATAGCTCCGGCACCTTTAGGTAGATACTTATCGGCTCTATCCTTCTCTGGGCTTGTTTCTAACCCTGGATAATTTACCCATGACACACTTGGATGTTTTTCAAGATGTTGAGCTACAGCAAGCGCATTTTCAGAATGACACGGCATTCTTAGGTGCAATGTTTCTAATCCTTGGAGGAAAAGGAAAGCATTGAATGGTGACATACAAGGACCTAAATCCCGCAAAACAGTAACTCGAGCTTTAATTATATAGGCAATATTGCCTAATGGCTTTAGAGCTTCAATAAAATTGATACCGTGATAGCTAGGTTCAGGTTCGGCAATCAAAGGAAACTTACCATTGGTCCAATCAAATTTTCCTGAATCAACAATTACACCTCCAATTGAAGTCCCATGACCTCCAATAAATTTAGTAGTCGAATATACAATAATGTCAACTCCATAGTCAAAGGGGCGCAATAAATAAGGAGATACTGTGTTATCTAGTATCAAAGGTATACCATTTTCATGGGCTATTTCAGACAAAGCCTTAATATCAGTAATATTCAATTTTGGATTACCAATAGATTCTGCATAGATTGCTTTTGTTTTCGGCGTAATACTTTTTCTAAACTCTTCAAGATCATCTGACTTAACAAAGTTTACCTTAATACCTAAACGCTTAAAAGTATAATGAAAGAGGTTGTATGTGCCTCCGTATAAATTATCGGCAGAGACTATTTCATCGCCTGCTTGTGCAATATTCAAAAGAGCTAAAGTAATAGCTGATTGGCCACTGGCAACAGCCAAAGCTCCAACTCCTCCCTCCATAGCAGCTATTCTTTTTTCTAAAACATCCGTAGTCGGATTCATTAAGCGCGTATATATATTTCCAAATTCCTTTAGTGCAAAAAGATTAGCAGCATGTTCGGTATTCTTAAATTCATAAGAGGAAGTCTGATATATAGGAACAGCCCTAGCTCCAGTTGTAGGATCAGCCTCTTGACCTCCATGAAGCATTAATGTTTCAGTTTTTAAATTCTTATCAATCTTAGTCATCATTCTCTCCTTTTTTAAATATTATACATTAAATCATTATCCTTTTTTTCTATAGATTTGTTAACTAAATCTTCTAACACAAAAGACTCTAACGTATTTAACAAACTTTTATTTACTTCACACCATAAATAGCGGGTTGTACATTTAGATACTCTAGAGCACGGTGAAGAAGGCTGTGTACATTCAACTAGACTTACCTTCCCTTCTAAAATTTCAATAATCTCTCTTGCGTTAATGTTCTTAGGATGTTTTGCTAAAGTATAGCCTCCGTGAGCTCCCCGAGATGAAATTATTAAACCAGCAACTTTAAGGGGTGCAATTATATGATCTAAGTAACCCACAGATATATCCTGATTTTTGGCAATATCTTTAAGTAAAGTCGGACCTTGCGTATAATTAAGAGCTAATTCCAGCATAAGTCTCATGCCATAACGCCCTTTGGTTGATATTCTAAGCATATACCCTCCAAATATACTATCTTAGTAATCTTATCAGATTGCTAAGATAGTACTACACAGATTTTTTCTTGTCAATAAAAAATACACCTCTTATCTGTTTTTTTTTGCATCATATTGCATTAAACAAAACTTTAAGGTACGATATCTTCATTATTTAAAAAAATCATCATGAAATTAAAAAATATTTTTAAAAATATAGATGAAAACATCTGGCCAACTGAAGATGAGATTATCTATTTGCTTTTAACTAAAGATAGAGATCTTAAGACTCTTTATAAGAAAGCAGATGATATACGAAAACAATACATGGGCAATAAAATCTTCTTAAGGGGTATTGTTGAGTTTTCAAATTTCTGCAAGAAAGATTGTTATTATTGCGGTATCCAACAATCTAATAAAAATGTCAGGCGTTACCGTATGGCAGATGAAGAGATAATTCAAACCTGTAAACAAATTGAAAAATTCGGCCAGACAACTGTTGTCTTGCAATCAGGCGAGGACTTTTTTTATACCAAAGAAAAACTGGGAAGCTTAATAGAAAATATAAAAAAAGAGACTAACTTAGCAATTACTATCTCTGTGGGTGAACGAGATAAAGATACCTACCTCTACTGGCAAAAAAAAGGTATGGATAGATACTTAATTAGATTTGAGACGTCCAATAGGGAATTATTTAAAAAATGCCATCCAGACGATGATTTAGATACTAGAATTATCTGTATTGAAACTTTGAAAAATATAGGCATACAGACTGGATCCGGCTTTCTTATTGGTCTACCAAGCGAAGAGATTAGCGACTTAGCTAGAGATATCATTTTTTGCAGCAAGCTAGATTTAGATATGATTGGAGTTGGACCTTTTATCCCACATGATAAAACATCTTTTAGTAAAACCCTGAACCCTTTTGAAAATGAGATATATTTTAAAACTATAGCTATTTTAAGACTATTAAATAAAGATGCCCATATACCGGCAACAACTGCCTATGATGCTGTAGACCCAGAAGGAAGAAACCTTCTTTTGCAAATGGGCTGTAATGTTTTTATGCCTAATAGTACTCCTCAAAAATACAGGAAAGACTATCTGCTATATCCTAAAAAGCCCTGCGTTGATGAGTCTGCGACTGATTGTTCATTCTGTGTTGAAAGTAGAATTAAGTCTTTAGGAAGAACAATTGGAAAAGGACCGGGCCACTCTATTCACAAAAAAACATTTTAATATTCCTAACCAATATAAGTGATTGATGTCATTATATGTCAATATTACTTACATATCGTAAGGTTAAAACAAGTCTCCAAAAAATTTACAACCCAATTGCTTTTAAGAAATTTTCTCTCCCAATCTCTTCTATTAAGAGCGCTAATCTCTGTCTTGGTTGAGCATGCTTTTTGAAAAAATAAACTACTTTTTCAATTATTGATAATGTCTCACTTTCGCTATATATTTTATCTAACTTAAATCCAACACGTGGAGTTTTTCCTCCACAGCCACCTAAATATACAGCATAACCAATGCGCTTTTCAGGCCCAGATGTATCAACCTGGCCATGGATACCAATCTCAGAAGATTGTGCACGAGTACATTTATTGGGACAACCTGAAATAGCTATTTTAAATTTATGTGGCAAATCCATAGCACAATTTATTCCTTTTTCAGTGCCTATTTTTTCAAAAAGAGAGAAGGTATCAATTAACCCCTGCTTACACCAGTTGTTGCCAGGGCAACATGTCGTAGCTCGTAAACGAGGACCTGAGGTCCCAGGTTGGACACCAGCCTTCACACATTCCTGCTCAACCTTTTTAATATCTTTAAACTTTATATAAGGAACCTCTATACCTTGCCTAGTTGTTAGATGAGTAAAACCTCGGCCATATTTTTTTGCTATTTGTGCAATTTTTACAAGATGTACCGCTTTATAATTGCCAGCTGGAGCCATTGTCCTTAACGTTAAATAGTCGTCATGTTTTGATTTTAGAAAACCTTTTCTTTTTAACACATCGTAATCAATTAATTTCTCATTTACACCCATTTTAACCTCCCGGATTATCTCTAATTATTTAATGCTTGTCTTAATGCATGTTCTGTTTTTTCTATATCCTTCTCTGTATGCGCAAAAGAGATAAAGTTTGCTTCATATTCTGAAGGCGCAAAATATATACCTGCTGATAACATCTTTTTATAAAAACCTTTAAACTGATCTGAATTAGAAAATTTAATTCCAAACATAGCTTTAAAAGCTGTACCTTTAACAGAAATTTTTTTGTGCTTTGCTTCATCTTTCACAACCTTACAAATATTTCCAACCATATCACTTAATTGCCCATATCTCTGCCTTAGCGAATAGAGAACCTCTAGCGTTGCTGCTCCTGATGTCATGACAATTGGATTACCTGCAAATGTAGATGCCTGGTAAACATTACCCTCAGGCGCTAATTGATTCATAACATCTTTTAAACCGCCAAAAGCCCCGATAGGTAAGCCTCCGCCAATTATCTTCCCCAGACAAATAATATCAGGCTGTACTCCCAATATACTCGCAACAGAACCATAGCAAAACCTAAATCCTGTAATAATTTCATCAAAGATTAATAATGAACCGTATTTTTGGGTTATAGAGCGGAGTTTTCCAAGAAATTCTATGTCTGGAAGCACAACACCATGATTTCCGCCCACAGGCTCAATGATAACTGCGGCAATATCACTTCCATACCTTTTAAAAACAGCATCCAATGAATTGTAATCCCCGCAATTTATTATCAATGTATGCTTTAAGAAATCTTTTGGCACTCCTTTGCTTGTAGGTATATTAAGAGTAGCCATTCCAGAACCAGACCGTGCAAGAAGATAATCTGCATGCCCATGGTAAGCATTTGTGAATTTCAATATTTTGTCTCTTCCTGTATATCCTCTAGTAAGACGTATAGCACCCATAACAGCTTCAGTACCTGAATTTACAAAGCGTATCTTCTCTATATAAGGAATAGCTTTATGAATAAGATTCGCAAGTTCAACCTCACTAGCTCCTGTTGCCCCAAATGCAAAACCATCCCTAATTGACTTACTTACTTTATCTACAACATACTGATGAGCATGTCCTAATATCATTGCACCGTATGACAGAACATAATCAATATAGTTTTTACCATCATAATCATAAATCTTTGACCCAAATCCTTTTTTTATCGGTATCGGATTTACACCTATTTGCTTAAAAGAACGTACAGGGCTGTTTACGCCCCCTACAAGTAGATGCTTCGCAGATTTAATAACATTTTTATTATCCCAATCTAATTTCTTTCTCATCATGCTTTGCCCCTTAACCATCCTGCTATATCGCGAGCATGGTATGTAATAATTATGTCTGCCCCTGCCCTTTTTATAGAAGCAATAATTTCTGTGACCATTTTCTGCTCATTCCAGTACCCCATTTTAGAACCAATCTTTACCATTGCATATTCTCCGCTCACATTATACGCCGCCAAAGGATATTTAAACCTGTCCTTTACCTCTCGAATAATATCCAAATATCCTAAAGCTGGTTTTACCATAACTATAT
>CAZVIC010000016.1:0-16776 GCA_964627735.1 uncultured Planctomycetia bacterium
CACAAAATTCTACTCCTGAACAGATGAAGATGTTTCTCACTAGACTTGGTTTTGAGTCAAAAGCAGTGGTTACAGGAGATATTACTCAAAGCGATCTACCCAATGGTGCGATTTCAGGGTTAACAAAAGTGATGGACATATTGAAGGATATAGAGGAGATAAAGTTTGTGTATCTTAATCGCGGAGATGTTGTAAGGCATGAATTGGTTCAACAGATATTAGAGGCTTACGAAGACTATGAAAGTAAGAGAGAGAAAGAAGATACTAAAACTTCGTAAACGGAAAGGAGTTAAAAACTCTTTAAGTTTAAAGTTTTTTGTCCGACCTTTGATAATACTGAGTACTGCAATTTTAATCACTGTAATATATTACTTAGGCGAAGGTATTCCTCAGTTTAATTTAAGAGAAGGTGATATAGCCTTAAGAGATGTATTCGCTCCTTTTGACTTTAGCTATGATGTTGGTATAGACAGAGATAAGACAGAAGCAGCGAAAGAAAATGCTAGATTGAATTCAGGAGAGGTCTATTCTCTCGACAAAAGCGTGCCATTGACTGCCTTGAATAAGGTTAAGAAAGTTTTTGATCATATTACTTCTGTTTCTAACGAAGAAGACGTTCTCTATTTACCTAAAGAGTTGATATCTTTTATTCCTCAGGAGCTAGACTTTAAAGATCTCTATGTTTTAAAGGAATACAATCTTAATTTAGTTTTAGAGGATATATCTGAATCGCTAGAAGAGTTTTATAAGAATGGTTTTATTGTCTCTGATTCTAATTTTTCAAGGTTTATTTTATCAGAAGCCAAATATCTTTATGTAAAATCTGGAGAGGACTATGTTCAGCTTCCTAGGGATAATTTACGAATAGTAACTTTAAGTAAAGCTAAAGATATTCTCTCTTCAGAATTTAAGAAAAGTATTAAGTTTAAAAATAGGGAATTAATAATGGATTTAATATTTTGGAACTTAGATCCTAATATAATATTTTCCAAAGAAGAGACAGAGGCGCTTAAGAAAAGAGCAGAGAAGAGTGTAAGAGATATATATGTGCGTAAATATATTAAAAAGAACGAGAGCATTCTTTCAAAAGGCGAGCATATAGATAAAGAAGGTTTAATTAAACTGAAGGAGATTAGCAGTAGATCTGGAGATAAAAAATTTCCAACAGCTTTAGGCGTATTTATCTTCTCGTTATTGTTCCTTTCTTTAATAACCATTTCTTATAAATATTTTAACCCTAGATTCTACCAGGATGTTTCTCAGTTAATTTTAGTCTCTTCGGTTATTTTAATTACATTAGCCATCTCTAAAGGGGTGGTACTATCTCCGTTGCCTAGTTATCTGATCCCTGTTGCTATGGGCCCTATGTTAATAGCTGTATTAGTCTCTTTTCCGGTTGCGGTAAAAGTTTCGATATTTGTCGCCATTATGAGCGGCATCATAATAGGTGATAATATAACACCTGCAGTATGTTTTCTTATCGGTTCTCTTGCTGGAACTATGGCCATGAAGGATGTTAGAAATCGTTATCAGCTTCTTAAAGCTGGGGTGGCTGTATCAGGTGCTCAGTTTATTGCTCTATTTGGATTGGGGCTAACTTTTGGAATGGAAAATTATATCCTTCTGAGAGAAGGCTTAATGGCTGTAACAAGCGGAATCTTAGCTGCTTTCTTTACGTTAGGATTGTTGCCGATTTTAGAACATATTTTTAAGATTATAACCAATGTAAGCCTTCTAGAGTATTCGGATTTAAATCATCCTTTATTGAAAGAGCTTCTAATAAAAGCCCCTGGGACCTATCATCATGCTCTTATCGTTAGTAGTCTTGCTGAGCAGGCTGCTGAGGCGGTTGGAGCCAACCCGCTTTTAGCCAGAGTAGGTTCTTATTTTCATGATATTGGAAAGTTGGAAAAACCTGAATATTTCTCTGAAAATGCATCTTTAGATAAAAAGGATAAATCTAAGCATGAAAAGCTTTCTCCATCTATGAGTAGCTTGATAATCATAAACCATGTTAAGAAAGGCATAGAGCTTGCACAGTCGTATAAGCTGCCTCCGGCAATAGTGGATTTTATTGAACAACATCATGGGGCTTCTTTAGTCTATTATTTTTATCATAAGGCTTTAGAAAATAAATCTCCTCAAGATATAAAAGAAGAGCAATTTAAATACCCTGGCCCAAGACCTCAAACGAAAGAGGTTGCAATAGTATCTTTAGCTGATGCTGTTGAAGCAGCTACAAGAAGTCTCCAGGAGCCAACTTCTGCGCGTATAAAGGGTTTAGTGAAAGAGATAATTAATAATAAGTTTATTACGGGTGAACTTGATGAGTGTGAATTATCTTTTAAAGATTTATATAAAATCGAAAACGTTTTTACCAGGTTAAGTGTTAGCGTGCATCACGGTAGAATCGAATATCCTAATGGCAAAAAAGAGCTTTGATATTGTTGTAAATAGCAAGGATTCACCTTTAAGTAAGGATAGGATTGCTTTTTATTTTAAGAGAATATTGGAAGGTACACCTAAAGCTAAAAGTCTCTCTTGGAGTATTGCGGTGGTGTCAGATAGAGATATGAAAAGATTAAATAAGAGCTATAAGGGGAAAGATAAGGCTACGGATGTGCTGGCTTTTTCCTACCCTGACGGAGATCCTCAAGCAGAGATTATAGTATCTTCGGAGATGGCTATTAAGAATGCTCCTTTATATGATAATTCTTCTAAGAAGGAGTTTTTGACTTATTTGATTCATGGGGTATTGCATATTTTGGGATATAATGATATAAGAAAAGGTCAAAAAGATTTGATGTTTAAAAAACAGAGCAATATTTTAAAGAAAATATTATGAAAAAAAGAGCTTTTACTGCACGGTTAAACAATGCGGTCGAAGGATTGATAGGTGTTTTTAAAGAGCATAGAACAGTGCGTCTACATCTTCTTGTAAGTAGTCTTGTTTTTGCAGTAGGTGTTTTTCTTGGATTAGGTAGAGTAGAACTACTCTTTCTTGCTATGGCTTTAGGGCTTATACTTTTTGCCGAAATGATTAATTCATGCATTGAAATGGTGCTGGATTTCATACATCCTGATTATAATAAAAAGTTGGGTAGAATTAAGGATATGCTTGCAGGTACAGTTTTATTTATGGGCTTAGTGTCGCTCTTTGTATCCTATCTTTTGTTTAGCCCTTACTTAGAGTCTTCTTTACCTAGAGGGTTTGATAGGCTAAAAGGAGCTAGTTGGTATATCACATTTTTAACGCTTGCCATAGTAGGTGCTATAGTGATAATAAGTAAAACGTTCTTCCAAAAAGGTACTCCACTTCGAGGCGGTATTCCATCAGGGCATGCTGCCATGTCTTTCTCTATTTGGACCATAATAACATTGATTGAAGCCAATGCATTACTGTCAATATTAATATTTGTCTTAGCGGTGATAATTGCCTCAAGTAGGGTTAAAGAAGGTATTCATTCGCTATGGGAGATAGTCCTTGGAGGGCTAGTAGGTTTTTTAGTGACGCTTACTATATTTCAGATATTTAGCGGCTAATGATATTTAAAAGAATAAGAAAATATTTTTTAACTGGTATTGCTACAGTATTACCACTAATAGTAACTTTTTGGTTTTTAACTTGGTTATTTGAGATAATAGATAGCATTCTATTAGAACCATTTCTTAGCTATGTTCAGAATTATTTAAGTTATCCAGGGATAGAAATAGTTGTTAAAATTGTTTTAGTATTAGCTTTGGTGTTGCTGTTGTCTTTCTTGGGGTTTTTGGTTAGTTTTTTATTCTTTAGAAGATTCTTGGGCTTTTTTGAAAATCTTTTTCTTAAATTTCCTATTGTAGGTAAGATATACAAGTCTATTAAACAGATAAGTGACGCAGTTATGGGTGAGGGTAGAAATGTATTTAAGAAAGTAGTTTTTGTTGAATATCCTTCTGATGGCAAGTTTTGCATAGGCTTTATGACTGCTAAAGCAGAGAAGACTTTAAATGAAACAGTTGGAACTGAACTTATTGCCGTCTTTATACCTACAACTCCTAACCCTACAAGCGGTATGTTGATCTATTATCCTAAAGAGAAGATCAGAGATCTTGATATGACTGTTGAAGAGGGTATGAGAGTAGTTATCTCAGCAGGAACTGCGATTATATCCCGAAATGATTGAGAAAACAAAAGCCTTTATAATTAATAGAAGAGTATATCGCGATACAAGCCTGCTCCTTACCCTTTATAGCTATGATTTTGGTAAGATTGAAGGGATAGTAAAGGGTGTAAGAAAAATAGAAGATTATGGTCGTTACGATGGAATCTTAAATTTGTTTTCCAGCTATGAAGTAGTTTTCTACCCTCGAAAATCAAAATTTTCTCTCTTTGTGCAGTTCTACCTTTTGAACTCTTATTGGGATAGCATCAGAGATTATAGTAAGTTTTCTACTTTATGTTCGGCTATAGAGTTGTTGAATCATATTATGCAACCATATGAAGATAATAAGGATGTATATAATTTGATAGATTTTTTGTTAAATGAAATATCTACAGATAGGACAGATATTGTTTTCTATACTTTTTTATTAAAATTATTGAAATTTTCTGGTTTTAGTCCTCAGATAAATGAATGTATTAATTGTTCTAAAAAAATAGTATATAAAGGTTATCTTTCAATATCTGAAGGAGCTCTGTATTGTTCAAAATGTAGTAGCAAGAGAAGTGGTTTGACTTCTATAAGTTCTGGAGTTATTAAATCCATTAATTTTTTAAAAGATGAGCCTTATGCTAATATAAAAAGATTTCTTTTTACTTCTCAAGTTAGGATTGATTTGGAAAATATTATTGCTAAGTTTCTAGAATACCATCTAGCTTTTACTTCTAAAAGTTGGAGTGAATTAAATTCTCAAACTGTCTGTAGATGATCAGAGATAATCTTATCAAAAGGTCTTTCTTTATTTCGCTTTTATTTCATTTTACTTTTTTAATTCCCTGGAAAGGCATATTTTCTATTAAGCCAGATAAGAGTAGATCTCTAGGCGCAGAACCCGTGGTAGTCTCTTATAAGATAAGCAATAAAGAGGAAGTTGAAATTCAAAAGGTCGAAGTTCCAAAGGAATTTGAAAAAATTAAGAACAAAGACTTAGAGAGAGAGCCCTCTAAAGACCTTGAAGACAATATTGTTTTAGAGAAAGAAGAACATGAGCAAGCTTCTTATTTAATTGAAGAGGACGAAGTTGTAAGTCTTTCAGGGAAGATAGATAGTCGTATAGTCCCGGCTGTTCTTATTGAATATTATAGATCTATAAGAGAAGAGATCAAAAAAAAGGCTTTTTATTACAAGCCTAGTCAGGGTAGAGGTGCTGTTACAGTACTTTTCGGGATTAATTCAAAGGGTCTACTTGAAAAAATTATAATTGATGATATTAGGTCAACTAATCAGAAAAATCTTAGAACAGCTGCTTTAAATAGTGTAAAGCACGCTGCTCCCTTTTCTCCTTTTCCTTCGGAGCTTAAGAATAATATTATAACATTCAGCATAACTATAGAGTTTGCATTGGGAAGTAATTAAATCAGTATTTGATTTAAATTTAATTCATTTGGGGGTAAAATTGATTTCAATATTTATATATAATAGGTTTAAATAGCTTTTAAATTTAGGAGAGATAATTATGAAACATGTACTTCTTATTGCTGATGGAATGAATGACAGGCCTGTAAAAGAGCTTGATGGTGCTACACCTTTAGAGGTTGCGCATACACCCAATATTGACAGTATGGCTCAAAAAGGGGCTTTGATTGGTGTGGTTAGAAATGTTCCGCGTGGTTTTAAGCCTGGTAGTGATATAGCAATAATGTCTATGCTTGGTTTTGATCCTAAATCATACTATACAGGTCGCGGTCCTCTTGAGGCGGCAAATTTGGGATTAAAGCTTACGGATAATCAAGTTGCCTTTAGGTGTAATTTTGTAACAGTTGCAGAAGGTAAAATGGTTGATTACTCCTCTTCTCATATAAGCAATAGAGAGACAGAGGTTTTAATAGAGGATTTAAACAGGAAATTTGGTAGCAAAAAATTTAGATTCTATGTTGGGATAAGCTATAGAAATCTTTTGATATCTGAGGGTATTGGTGATGAGATTAAAACAGTGCCTCCTCACGATATTATGGGAGAAGAGATTGCCAAGTTTTTGCCTAGCGGTTTAGATTCAGATCTTATAAGAGATATGATGCTAAAATCACAGGATTTTTTAGCTTCTCACGATGTTAATAAGGTTCGCTTAGATTTAGGTGAGAATCCTGCAAATATGATATGGTTATGGGGTCAGGGTAGGCGCCCTAGTTTTCCTAGCTTTAAGAAAAAGTATGGAGTAAATGGTTTTGTAATCTCTGCAGTTGATTTAGTTAATGGTATGGCAAGGTTGATGGGTTTAGAAGTTGTAAAGGTTCCTGGTGCAACAGGTTATTATGATACAAATTATGTAGCTAAAGGAGAGTATGCAATAGATAGTCTTAAGAGAGACGATTTTTGTTTTGTCCATCTTGAGGCAACTGATGAGGCAGGTCATAACGGAGATTTAAGAGAGAAAATAAAGGCAATTGAGTTATTCGATCGTCATATTGTTGGTCCAATATATAATTATCTTAAGAAGGAGAGAGATTATAGAGTTCTAATATCTTCTGATCATGCTACTCCTGTTAGCATGCGTACTCATACTGAAGAACCAGTAGCTTTTATCTGTTATGGTAAAGGGGTGAAGAGTGGTGTTAAGTTAAAATCTTTCAATGAAAAGAATGCCCGCGCAACACTTATTGAATATGCAGGTCCTAAGTTAATAGAAGAGGTTCTGTTTAAATGAGTGGTTTGATGTTGCTACTATTTGCAGTAGTGGCATTTGTATTAGGATATGTTTTTTATCTAAAGTTTTTATTGAAGAAAGTGTTTCCTCTATCTCCGGAGACTTTGACTCCAGCAGTAGAGTTTAATGATGGTTTTGATTATGTTCCTGCTCGCAATTGGCTAATGCTGTTTGGGCATCATTTTGCTTCTATTGCGGGAGCGGCTCCAATAATAGGTCCAGTTATTGCGTTCTCTCTTTGGGGTTGGGCTCCAGCGATGATATGGATTGTTTTAGGCAGTATATTTTTAGGAGCTGTTCATGACTTTTCCTCCCTTTATGTATCTGTAAAGAGTAGAGGCGGCTCTATAGCTGAGGTTGGTAAAATGGCGGTCTCTAGTAAAGCTAAAAACCTTTTTTCAATCTTCATCTTGCTCACTCTTATTCTTGTTGTTGGGGTTTTCCTCTATTTTTGCGCAGATACTCTTGTGAGTAAACCTGAGATTATAATGCCATCTTTTGGCCTTATTCCTGTAGCAGTATTAGTTGGGGTTATGCTTTATAGGTTTAATATTAATATATTTTTTTCAACTATTTTAGGGCTGCTCTTACTTGGAGCCTTAATATATTTTGGCGATAAAATATCTTTCATTGCTGTTGTCAGTAAGGAGATTTGGATAATAATTTTAATGTTCTATTGTCTCATTGCTTCTATTATTCCGGTCAATATACTTCTTCAACCCAGAGACTATCTCTCTACCTATCTTCTCTTTGCAGGTGTAATATTTGGTGTGTTAGGCATATTCATAACTCGCCCCATGATAGAGGCTCCTGCTTTCATAGCATTCAACACTAAAGGTGGTTTTCTCTGGCCGATGCTTTTTGTTACCGTTGCCTGTGGTGCTATATCTGGTTTTCACTCTCTTGTTGCAGCAGGAACGACATCGAAGCAGATTTCAAATGAAAAATATATGCCTAGAATAGGGTATGGGGCTATGCTTTTGGAAGGCTTATTGGCAGTAATAGCACTTCTATCTGTGGCATCCTTGTCAGGAGATAACTTCTCTAAATTGTTGAAATCCTCTGGAGCTGTGAACTGTTTTGGCCAAGGATATGGCAATATGGTATTTCCTCTTTTAGGTTCTTATGGCGTGGCTTTTGCGATGCTAATTTTAAATGCTTTTATTTTGACTACATTAGATACAGCGACACGTATATCTAGGTATGTTATGACAGAGGTTTTTAATTTGAAGAGCAAGTTGATAGCTACCTTAATTCCTGTTATACTGGCAGGACTACTAGCTCTCTCTGGAAGCTGGAGAGCTATTTGGGTTATATTTGGTGCTAGCAATCAATTGATTGCTGCTTTAAGCTTAATAGTGGTATCTGGATGGCTGATTAAAAGGGAAAAACCTATAAGGTATACTTTTATTCCGGCTATCTTTATGCTTTTAACAGCTCTATTTGCTGTAATTTATAAGCTCAATCAGTTTATTAGAGATAGAAATATTGTTTTATCTATTATATCTATTATGTTAATATTATTGGGAATTTTAGTTTTATGGGAAGGGAGATTTATATTTAAAAAGAGAGTGGTGTGAACATGAAGAATAAAAAAAATATTATTGTGCAGAAATATGGTGGTTCTTCAGTTGCTACTGTTGAGAAAATAAAGAGAGTTGCTAAAAATATCATAGCCTACAAGAAGAAAGGATTTAGCGTGGTCTCCGTAGTTTCTGCTTTAGGAGATACAACAGATGAATTGATAAGCCTTGCAGCTAAAATTACAAAAAATCCTCAAGAGAGAGAGTTTGATATGTTGATCTCTACAGGAGAGCAAGTCTCTTCGGCTCTTCTCACTATGGCTATACATGATATGGGTTATGAGGCTATAGCTTTTACCGGTTTCCAGGTTGGAATTATAACAGATGGTGTTTTTACAAAAGCAAGAATTGTAAAGATAAATGCTGATAGAATAAATAATGAGCTTAAAAAAGGCAAGATTGTAGTTGTTGCTGGATTTCAAGGTGTCAATCTTGATATGGATATTACGACTCTTGGTAGGGGGGGTAGCGATTTAACTGCAGTTGCTCTCGCTAAGAGTGTTGATGCCGATGTATGTGAGATATATACCGACGTTGAGGGTGTTTATACGGCGGATCCTAGGGTAGTTAAAGAAGCTAAGAAAATATCTAAGATCTGCTATGATGAGATGCTTGAGATGGCATCTCTTGGAGCTCAAGTTATGCAAGCTCGTTCTATCGAATTTGCTAAAAAGAATGATGTGAATATTCATGTTCGTTCTAGTTTTTCTAAAAAAGAAGGAACAATAATTATGAAGGAGGTTAAAGATATGGAAGATATTTATGTTACAGGGGTAGCAGTAGATAAAAAAGAGGCTAAAGTTACAATATGTGATGTTCCAGACAAGCCTGGAATTGCTGCTTTAATATTCTCAAGGATATCTAGCAAAAATATAAACGTAGATATGATTGTCCAGAATGTAAGTCGTAAAGGACATACCGATTTATCTTTCACTGTACCTAAGACTGATCTAGCTAAGACAGTGAGCATTGCTAAGCTTGTTGCAGAAGATATTAAAGCTTCAGGAGTGACAACAGACAATAAAATTGCAAAAATATCAGTTATTGGGGTTGGCATGAGGTCTCATGCTGGTATAGCTGCGGACATGTTTCAGGCGCTTGCAGATAACAAGATAAATATAGAGATGATATCTACTTCAGAGATAAAGATTTCATGTGTTATAGATGTAGAGTATGCTGATAAAGCGGTGAGAATATTACATAAAGTATTTGGACTAAATAATATAAAGAGGTGACTTAAAATGAAAAAAAGAACTATTAAAATATATGATACCACCTTAAGAGATGGTGCGCAGACATTAGGGGTGTCTTTTTCTGTAAAAGATAAATTGTCTATAACTGAGAAATTAGACGATTTAGGTATTCATTTTATTGAAGGGGGTTGGCCTGGCTCTAACCCCAAAGATATAGATTATTTTAAAAAATCCAAAAGTTTAAAGCTTAAGAATTCTCAGTTAGTTGCTTTTGGTTCTACAAGAAGAGCTAAGATAAAAGCTAATGTTGATGGCAATCTTAAGGCACTTTTAAAATCGGAAGTTAAAAATATAGCTATCTTTGGTAAGAGTTGGGATTTACATGTAAGCAAGGTATTTAAGGTGGCTCTAGAAGAAAATCTGGATATGATCTTTGACTCAATCTCTTTCTTAAAGAAGAAGGGTTGTTTTGTCTTTTTTGACGCTGAGCATTTTTTTGATGGTTATAAGGCGAATAGAGATTATGCTTTAGAAAGTCTAAAAATAGCAAAATCTGCAGGGGCTGACTGTTTAGTTCTCTGTGATACTAATGGCGGTATGATTCCCAGTTGGGTTAGAGATATAGTTTTAGATGTAAGGAGCGAGTTAGATATTGATTTAGGCATCCATGTACATAATGATTCTGGTATGGCAGTAGCAAACTCTATAGTAGCAGTTGAGTGTGGTGTTACCAATGTTCAGGGAACGATAAATGGTTATGGAGAGAGATGTGGCAATGCAGACATCTGTTCTTTAATCCCGAATATAAAGTTGAAATTAAAATTAGATTGTATCTCAGATGCTAAGATCAAACGCCTTACTGAGGTATCTCATTTTGTGTCTGATGTCTCAAATATGAAGCAATTTGAAAATCAACCTTATGTTGGCTCTAGCGCTTTTGCTCATAAAGGCGGTGTTCATATCAATGCGGTCATGAAAGAGTCTAGCACTTATGAACATATAAATCCTGAATCTGTAGGTAATAGGAGAGAGCTTTTGGTGTCAGAGCTTTCAGGAAAATCCTCACTCGTTTTAAAGGCTCAAGAGTATGGACATAAGATTCAAAAAGATAAGAATGTTACTGGTAAATTGCATAAACTTTTACAGGGGTTAGAGCATGAAGGTTATCATTTTGAAGCTGCAGAGGGTTCTTTCGAGCTGCTTTTAAATAAACATCTGAAGAAATTTAAAAAATTCTTTACTTTAGAAGGTTTTCGAGTCATCGTTGAACAAGAAAATAAAAATGAGATTGTTTCAGAGGCGACTATCAAGCTTAAGGTCAACAATAAAAAAGAACATGCAGTTGCAAAAGGGGATGGTCCTGTAAACGCATTGGATTCAGCCTTAAGGAAAGCTTTGAATCGGTTCTATCCTGTATTGTCTGAGATGAAGCTCTCAGATTTTAAGGTAAGAGTTTTAGACGAAAAAGATGGTACCGCTGCTAAAGTTCGGGTTTTAATACAGTCTCAAGATAGAGAGAGTAGCTGGAATACAATAGGGGTATCTGAGAATATCGTTGAAGCTAGCTGGAAAGCCCTCTTAGATAGCGTTGAATATAAACTTATGAAAGAACTTAAGAGGGGCAGAATATAAATCTATGGATTCGCGCTACAACTCTAAGGAGATAGAACAGAGATGGTATGAATTCTGGGAAAACAAGGGTTTATTCCAAGCTTCAGCTGATGAAAATAAAAAGTCTTATTCAATTGTAATTCCTCCCCCCAATGTCACAGGTATTCTGCATATGGGGCATGCGCTCAATAATACTATTCAGGATATATTGATAAGATACAAGAGAATGCAGGGCTATGCTTCTCTTTGGATTCCTGGCACTGATCATGCCGGGATAGCTACTCAAAATGTTGTTGAGAAACAACTAGCAAAAGAAGATTTAAGTAGGGATGATTTAGGGAGAGAAAATTTTATAGAACGAGTCTGGAAATGGCGCAAGGAGTATGGCTCTACTATAGTAAGACAACTTAGGCGTTTGGGGGCATCTTGCGATTGGAGTAAGGAGCGTTTTACGATGGATGAAGGCCTATCAGATGCTGTATTAGAAGCATTCATAAGGCTTTACGATAAAGGTCTTATATATCGAGGTAACTACATTATTAATTGGTGTCCGCGTTGTAAAACTGCTCTTTCTGATGAGGAGGTAGAACATCAAGAGCAAGAAGGTTTTCTCTATTATTTAAAGTATCCTGTTTTAGGCGAAGAAGGTAGATTTGTAACTGTTGCTACAACTCGTCCTGAAACAATGCTTGGCGATGTTGCTATAGCAGTTCATCCAAGCGATGAACGATTTGAATTTTTAAAAAGTAAGAAAATTATTCTACCTATTTTAAACAGAGAGCTAGAGATTGTTTGGGATGATATTGTAGATCTTGAGTTTGGCACTGGGGCCGTTAAAGTTACTCCTGCTCATGATGAAAATGATTTTGAGATTGCAATAAGACATGGGCTTAAACCTATTGTTATTATGGATGAGGGTGGAGTGATGAATGAAAATGCGGCGGAGTACAATGGTATGGATAGATTCTCTGCCCGAGAGAAAATAATAGAAGATTTAGAGAAGCAAGATTTAGTTGAAAAGATAGAGCCCTATGTTAACTCAATAGGCCATTGTTATCGCTGCGATACTGTGATAGAGCCCTATATATCTTGGCAGTGGTTTGTTAAGATGGAGCCTTTAGCAAGAGAAGCTATTAAGGTTGTAAAAAATAAAGAGGTTAATTTCTTTCCTCCTCGCTGGGAGAAAGTCTACCTTCATTGGATGGAAAACATTCGCGATTGGTGTATATCTCGTCAGATATGGTGGGGACATAGAATCCCTGTATATTATTGTAAAAATTGTTATAAACAGGCTGAGATCTCAGGTAGTTTAGATTCTAAGAATAGTAAAAGTATTAAAGGTTTAATTGTTTCCCGAGTTAAGCCTAATAGTTGTCCAGATTGTGGCGGTGGAGATATCTATCAGGACGAAGATGTTTTAGATACCTGGTTCTCTTCTTGGCTTTGGCCCTTTTCTACGATGGGTTGGCCAAATACTGTTAAAGGTAAGCAGAAGTCCGGTAACAACCAAGCTCTAAGTGATTTAGACCGTTTCTATCCCACTTCAGCTTTAGTTACAGCGCAAGAGATACTGTTTTTTTGGGTTGCACGTATGATTATGGCAGGGCTTGAATTTGTAGGTCAAATTCCTTTTTCCGATGTCTATATTCATGGTACTGTCAGAGATGAAAAAGGTAGAAAAATGTCTAAATCTCTAGGCAACGTGATAGATCCTTTAGAGATTATAGATGAATATGGTGCTGATGCTTTACGTTTTAGTCTGATATCTATTACAGCAATAGGCCAGGATGTATTTTTATCTAAAGACAAGTTTATATTTGGACGTAATTTTACAAATAAAATTTGGAATGCCGCTCGTTTTATAATAATGAATGTTGGTGATATAAAGTCTGGGTCTAGATATAAAGGAGAGTCTATTTTTGATAGATGGATTTTGACAAAACTTCAGAGTTTAATTCAAGAGCTTAATTCTTCATTAGATGAATACAATTTTAATGAAGCAGCTTTTTTGTTATATGAATCTTTTTGGCATGTTTTTTGTGATTGGTATATAGAGCTTAAAAAGGAGGATTTATATTCAGACAAAGAGGATGTGAAAAATTCAGCTTTTTTGATTTTAATATTTGTACTTGATAATCTCTTGAGATTGCTACATCCTTTTATGCCTTTTATAACCGAGGAGATATGGCAGATGTTAAGACCCTATCTTAAAGATTCTTATGAATTTTTAGGATTTAATTATAACGATACAGAGAGTCTGATACTTAATAGTTGGCCAGACATACCTGATGAATTTAAAAATAAAGAAGTAGAGATCAGGATGTCGAGTATTATTGAAATTATCCAAACTGTTAGAAATATAAGAGCAGATCTAAATGTTCCTTCTTCAGAAAAGATAGAGTTGATACTCTCTTCTTCTGATTCAGAATTACTCAATACATTTAAGGACAATATCTCTTATCTTGGTCCTCTTGCTCAGATATCAGATCTAAAAATAGAGAGAGAAGGTATAGGGAGGCCAGCTTGCTCTGCTTTTGGTTTAGCAGGTGGAGTTAATATGTATATACCGCTTGAAGGTGTAATAGATTTTGAGAAAGAGAAGGAGAGATTACTTAAAAAAAGAGAGAAGATGATACAAGATTTGGATATTGCAAAAAATAAATTAAAAAATAAGGATTTTGTCAGCAAGGCCAATGAGTCTATTGTACAGAAAGTAAAAGAGAAAGAGCAGGTTTTAAGTCTTAAGATAACCGAAATATCGGATATAATAGAAAGTATATGAAGATTACTCCCCAAATTAAAAGTTTAATCAAGATTGCCCTAGATGAAGATTGTGCCGGTGGAGACTTAACGACACTGGGTCTTGATATAACAGGGTTAGAACTGAGAGCTGTTATCATAGCACGGCAAAAAGGCGTGCTATCTGGGCTAGATATTTTTAAAGAGGTATTTAATGTTGTTGGAGATGTTAGATTTCAGACAAACTTTAAAGATGGTGATTGTTTTGATAATGATTTAGAAATCATAACTATTGAAAGCAATTCAGAGGTTTTGCTATCGGCAGAAAGGGTTGCGCTTAATTTTCTATCTCACCTTTCTGGTATATCAACATTCACTAAAAAATTTGTTGATGTTATTGGTCACAATAAAATAAAAATATATGATACTAGAAAGACGACTCCTCTTATGAGAGAGCTTGAGAAATATGCTGTTAGGATGGGAGGAGGATATAATCATAGGTCAGATTTAGCCCAGGCTTTAATGGTAAAAGATAATCATATAAATATGTTTAAGAAAAAATATCAGGGAGAAGATTATATTTTAAAAATGGTCAAAATGTTAAAGGAAAAATATCCTCAGAAGGAGTTAATACTCGAGATCCATGATTTATCAGAATGGATACAAGCGATGGGGTCAGATCCTGATGTCGTTATGTTTGACAATTGGAGCATAGAGGATATAGAAGCTGCTTTAAAGATGCTTGAGAAAAAAAAATTTCAAATAGAAATTTCAGGAAACGTTAAACTTGAACAGATTGAAAGGATTATAGATTTAGGTATTGATAGGGTCTCTTCAGGGCGAATTACTCATTCTGCTCCAGCATGTGATTTTTCTTTAGAAATCATTTAATGTCGTTATTTTCAATCATGCCTAGTATTATTTTAGCAAGCTCCTCGGCTATAATCTTATGACCTAAGTCTGAAGGATGACAATGGTCTGCATAGAGGAATTTGAATTGTTCTTTACTTTCTCTATATAGATTGCATAAGTCTAAATAGTTTGCAGGAGGTTGATACCTGTCTTCCTTTAATAGTGCTTCATCTATCAACCAGCAATGCCAAATAAAAGTAATATAAGAGTTGTTTAATTTAGCCATATTTTCAATTTCTCTAAGATTGTAAGTAAATTCATCTGTAGAGACACGAAATTTACGATATTTTTTATTATTAGGGTTATCAAAACTTTTAGACACAATTTTACGGACATAGTTTGTATTAATATTTTTTAACAATCGATATAATTTAAATTTTTTGTAAAGTTTTTTATGAATTTTAATTAATTTTGAGCGTGATTTTCCCGTATAATCAAATTCTTTATCTGAATAAAACGGAGCAAAAATAGCATCATTTGCACCAAACCAGGCTATTATATAGTCAGGTTTAAGATGGTTTAAGTATTTTTTTAGAAATAATAAGCCTTGATAAGATGAATATCCTGGAAATCCAAAGTTATATACTTTGTAATTTATATTTGTAGTTTTTAAGTTATTCAATATGTTCTCTAAATAATATGGATAAGATTTTTTTGACCCTAAGCCATATGTACAGCTATCTCCTATAGCTAGGATTATGTATTCGTTGTTTTTTTTATCAAAAGTTTGATATTTACATTTATAGGCTCTTGAATCAAGAGTGTGTATTTGAGGCCCTGTTTCTAGGTAAATATCGCGATCTTTAGGAGATTTTTTAGATGCTATTTCAAAGTAGAATAAGCTATCTCTGCCACCTTTACCTGTATTTATTTCAACGTCTAGCATCCTTAAAGTGTACTCGATAGCAAAGATCAGTAATGTAGGTACTATTAATGCAGCTATAATCTTTCTGTATTTATTTTTTTTCAATTATATAATCTCCAATAACTAAAAGATCTAATCCATTTTTTTCAAATATAGAGTAGGCATCTTTTGGTGAATTCGCAATAGGTTCTCCTTTGAGATTTAAAGAGGTGTTTATTAAAAGAGGAATATTTGTTTTAGAGTAGAAGTTGTTAATTAGAGAATAGTATCGGGGGTTGTCTTCTTTGCTCAGGAGTTGAATTCTACTCATTCCGTTTACATGAGTTACAGCTGGTATTAACTCTTTTCTCTTAACAGGTACTGTATAGAGCATAAATTTTAAAGGGTATTGTTCTATTATTTCTGTAACATCGAAAAAATCGTCTGCTTTTTCAGCTAATACTGAAGGAGCGAATGGCCTGAAAGGTTCTCTGAATTTGATTTTTTCATTGAGAATTTTTTTCATTTCTGGATTTCTAGGGTCAGCCAATATTGAACGGTTACCAAGAGCACGGGGCCCCCATTCAAATCTTCCTTGAAAATAACCTACTATTTTTTGCTCTATTATTGTGTTAGTTATATAATCTAGAAGCTCTATCTCGTTATCATATTTTTTGTAATTTATATTATTGTTTTCAAGAAAAGCCTCTATCTCTTTATCGCTGTAGTTTTTACCTAAATATAGATTTTTTAAAATAAATTCTCTCTTTTTGTTTTCCAAACAATGCCAAATGTATAAAGCTGCTCCTAAAGCTGCACCAGAATCACCTGCTGCAGGCTGTATGTATATCTCGTTAAAAGGTGTATTTTTAAGTATCTTAGAATTTGCAACGCAGTTAAGAGCTACTCCTCCTGCTAAACAGAGTTTATCTATCTTGGTTATATTGTAGAGGTGGTTTGCGATTTTTATTAAAATATCTTCAGTTACTTTTTGAATGCTTGCTGCAATGTCGGCGAAGTATTTGTTTTCTTCTATCTCTTTTTCAGT
>CAZVIC010000017.1:0-16698 GCA_964627735.1 uncultured Planctomycetia bacterium
AAACAGGACACTTTTAAATGTGCTAAACAGGACATTATCATATGTGGGTTACAGAAAATTTTTAGGGGATTTAAAAAATATTGACTCTACAATTAATTCATACAATCTGGATCAGCCAAAAAAAGCCTTATCTTCTCTGACTCCTTTGAGGGAAGATCCCATTCCCTGATCATTCTCAAGACAATCTCTTCTCGACTATCTTCTTCATGCATACATTTAGAGATATCTTTAACTCTACTTTTTAGATATTCAGTTATATACCAGTAATTGGCATACTTCATAGTTCTACCTCTATATTACTTGTTCTCTTCATTTCAATATAATTATACCATATTTTTAGCTTAAATACAAACATAGTTAACATTTTTAAAAAGTAATAAACAAAAATAATCTTAGATAAACTTAAACCTGGACCCTAGCTCCTCAATTAAAGACCTATTTGCCAAATCTTTTAAAGATGGATCTCTTTCGATGATCTCAAAAACCTCCCCCCTGATACTCTCTAGAAGGTCTAAATTTTGATAAGCAACCTGAAGAGACTCAGAAGATATGAAACCATGTTGCCTGATACCTAAAATTTCACCGCTACCTCTAATCTTGAGATCCTCTTCTGATATCTTAAAACCATCCTCTATGCTTACTATAGCATTAAGCCTTCTGTAGGCCTCATCTGTTTTAGGATTAGCTAGCAATATGCAATATGCATCCTGAGAAGTTCGGCCAACCCTGCCTCTTAACTGATGGAGTTGAGTTAAGCCAAACCAATCAGCATCCTCCACTATAATAATTGAAGCATCTGGAACATCTATGCCAACCTCAATAACACTAGTGCTAACTAAAACAGATATCTTGCCTCTTTTAAACTCATCGACAATCTTATTCTTATCTACTCCGTCCATCTTGCCATGTAGAGATGCTACTCTATCTGGACCTAAAAAAGATTTTAATTCTCTATAAACATCTTCAACGTTTCTAAGCTCATCCTCTGAATCTTCTATTCTTGAACAGACCATAAATCCTTGTGCACCGCTATCAACCAACTCTTTTAAAAAATTATAGACATCTTCTCTTCTTTCACTGCCAACCCAATAAGTATTTATCTTCTTATCTCCGAAAGGAGTCTCCCTTATCGTTGATATATCCATATCTCCAAAAACAGTCAAAGCCAATGTTCTGGGTATAGGTGTTGCTGTCATTATCAGATAATCCGGAGCAACACCTTTTTTCTTCAGAGCTCTACGTTGCTGAACTCCAAATTTATGTTGCTCATCCACTACAACAAGACCAAGATTATTAAATTTAACATCTTCTTGTAAAAGAGCATGAGTTCCAACAACAACTGATATTTTTCCAGATGCAATATCCCTCTTTATATCTTCACGACAATCCTTCTTAAGTCCACCTAGAAGCAGTTCTGTTTCAATATTAAAAGGAGAAAGAAATTCTGTTATCTTAACATATTGCTGTTGAGCTAAGATCTCGGTAGGAACCATGATTGCCACTTGGTGGCCTCCAAATACCCCAAGTAGAGAAGCATAGGCTGCTACAACTGTCTTACCGGTTCCAACCTCACCCTGAAGCAGCCTATTCATTGGAGACTTTGAAAGCATATCTTTCTCGATCTTTCTTAAGACAACTTCTTGAGATGCAGTTAGCTCAAAAGGCAAGACACTCTTAAAATTTAATATCATATCAGGAGGAAAACTACGACTAACGCTCTGTTTTATAAATTTTCTCTTAACTCTTTTCATACCTATCGCAAGTTGTATCATAAACATATCCTCAAATACCAATCTACGCCTAGCCTCTTTTGCAAGATCAATATTCTCTGGAAGATGAAGGCTAACTAAAGCATCACCTCTATCCATAATCGAATACTTCTTTATTATAGAATCGGGTATGAAATCTCTAAGCTTATCCTTATAGATATCCAACTGTTCAGAGATTAATTTCCGTATAAACTTTTGAGTTAAACTGCCGGAAAGAGGATATATTGCAACAAAGCCTAAATCAGGATCTTTTGAAATCAATATCTCATAATCAGGAGAGTTCATCCTCAAACCCTTATAAAAATCGACTTTACCATAAAGAACTATATTGGAACCCTCCTTAATCACATTCTTAAGATAGGGCTGATTGAACCAACTAATATGAATACTTGAACTACCATCATCGACAGTAACTTCATATATAGGCCTATTTCTCTTAGAACGCCTAAGGTAAGTGAACCTTATCTCTCCTTTTATTGCTGCTATATCCCCCACTTGAAGTTCTGATATCTTTTTAATAGTACTTCTATCCTCATATCTTCTGGGAAATAGATAGAGAAGGTCCCGCAAACTACTAACCCCTAAACGGTTAAAATCGAGGGCTCTTTTAGGACCAACCCCTTTGATATAACGGATATCTTTAGATAGATTATTTACCTCTTGCATTTTATTTAATAAATATGATAGTATTTAGAACTGTTTTTTACAAGTAAGGAGGAGAAAATTATGAGTAGAGTATGTGAAACATGCGGCAAAGGTCCAGCTGCCGGACGCACAATAAAGAGGCGTGGTATGGCCAAGAGTAAAGGTGGTGTCGGAAAGAAAACCACTGGAATAACTAAAAGAAGATTCTTGCCCAACCTGCAGAATGTAAAAATTGAAGTGGACGGAAAGAAAAAAACCATAAGAATCTGTACGTCCTGCATATCAAAGGGAAAAATTAAAAAAGCTTAAGCACTGTCTTGGGATTTTCTAAAATCCTTCAGAAAAAGAGTAACACTTTTGACCCCTTTCCAGATACCGACTGAAGGTATATAGGCAATATCTATTAACTCCCCTACCTTAGGCAGATTGTCTCCGTTCTTATCCTTATGAAGAACTTGTTGAGAAAAATCACCTTTCCTAACCAAAAACTTATAGAAATTACGTGCAAGAGGCCTGATGTTAGAAACAACTTTGACTGAAGTGGTTAAAAATAACGGTTCAGGATTTTCAGCTCCAAAAGGTTCAAGTAATTCTAAATCATTAAAAAAAGCATCATCTATAGCTGAAAATTCTAACTCTCCGTCCAGCTCAATTTTAGACACTAAAGATATCTCTTTAAAAGCTTTCTGGGTGAAACTAAACATCTTAACTTTAAAGCCCTCCCAATTTTCTATCTTCAATGATATTCCGCAAGCCGCAGCATGACCTCCAAACTCTTCTAGCATATCAGCGGATGACGATACAGCCTTAAAAATATTAAAATCTGGGATAGAACGCCCCGACCCTTTAAGAATCCCGTCAGACTCCGAGAAGACAATTGAAGGCCTATAATGCTTATCTGCCAGCTTTGAAGCAACGATACCTAAGACTCCAGGGTGCCAATTTTTACCTTTTACTATAATAATATTTTCTTTTGTAAAATCAACCTCTTGTTCAACAGCGATTAAAGACTCTTTTAAAATTTCGGCCTCTATCTCTCTGCGCCTCCTATTAGACTCTTCAAGCTTAGAAGCTAAAGCCTTTGCCTCAGCCTTATCATTTGATATTAAAAGTCTAAATGCATCTTCGGCTGAATCAATTCTTCCTGCAGCATTAAGCCTGGGCCCCAAGATAAAAGCTATATTTCTAACGCTCACTCTATCCTTTTTTAAAGAAGCTACATTAAAGAGCTCTTTCAAACCAACTCTCTCTGTTTCGGCTAAAACCTTAAGTCCCTCTTTAACAATTATTCTATTCTCTCCTTTTAATGATGCAACATCAGCTACAGTACCTAGACATGCAAGATCTAAAAATCTTAGAAGCCTCTTATCCTCTATACCTAAGATAGCTTCTAACACTTTAAAAACAAGCCCAACCGCTGCAAGGTCTCTATCGGGATAATTACAATCTTCCTGCCAAGGATCTATTATTGCATCTGCTTTAGGACAAAGATTACCTTTAGGTCTATGATGGTCTATCACAATAACATCGACGCCAGATTCTTTAAGCTTTCTTATCTCTTCTATCGCGGTAATACCGCAATCAACCGATATAAACAGATCTACCTTAGAATTTATTGCCTCGTTAACTGCAGAGTCACTAATACCATAACCTTCGTCTATTCTATGCGGAAGATATGAAATGGGTTCAAGATTATTCATGCTTAAGAATTCATATAACAGAGCCAGTGAAGTTATGCCATCAACATCATAGTCGCCTAAGACCATAACCCTCTCTCGTTTTACTATAGCTCTCTTTATTCTATCCACCGCTAAACCCATATCCTTAAGCAGGTAAGGATCGTAAAGATCGTAAAGAGTGTGAAAGAGAAACCTTTCAGCTTCAACTACCTCTGATATACCTCTATTCAAAAGAATGCGAGAGAGAGTAAGAGAGATCCCAAGATTAGCACTCAGAACTTCTGCTTTCTCGGAATTAAAATCATGGAGATGCCAAACTTTGCTCATAACGACTCGGTACGCAGGAAACCTTCAGCATACTTAGCTTTAAGTTGCAAACTACTGGCAAGCTTCATATCTCTATCAAGAACTCTCTGAACAAGAGAATGTTCCTGACTGTTAAAATCAGGATTATCTGTTTGAGACTTATGCTCCCTTAAAGAGAGAGCCTTAAGTTCCATCAGGTGATCATCGAAACCAACGAAGAAATTGATATCTCTTTTATTAAAATTATCCCAAATACTCTTGTAGCAGTATATTATAGTTCTTATACTATACTGCACTAAAGCCTCATCTATTACCTGTGCTCCCATAATATGAGTAGAGCTAGGATCTTTATCTGTAGCAACAAAGACAATATCCGGCATAAATGTAGTCAATAGATTATAAACAATCTCTGTATCTTCTGAGTCTGGAATCCGGCTAGTATAAAAAGGGAGATTTAAAAAAACTAAGTCCTTCTCTCTTACTCCTAAAACCCCCATAGATTTAGTAGCCTCCTTGGTTCTTATTTTTTTCTTCTTATGTCTAGGAACATCAGCAAACACACCCCTCTCTCCGTTCGTAAGGTATGCGATTTTAAATATATTTCCCCTCTGAGCTATCTTATAAATAGTTATTCCCATACCTACAACTTCATCGTCAGGGTGAGGAGCAAATATCAAAATCTTCTTATGTCTAGGAATAGAATCTATCAATCCTTTTTACCTCTCATCCAGTCCACTATTAGAGGAGAAGCGATAAAGATAGAAGAATAAGTTCCAGCTATAACACCCACAAGCAATACAAATGAGAATGGGTTTATAACCTCTCCTCCGAAAAGAAAGAGAGATAGCACTGTAAGAAGAGTGGTAAGGGAAGTCAAAAACGTACGACTCAAAGTTTGATTGATTGAAAAATTAACAACCTCTGGAAGCTTCATCTTCTTTTGAAAATGCATATTCTCTCTTATTCTGTCAAAGACGACAATAGTATCATTAATAGAATAACCAACTATGGTAAGCAATGCCGCAATAACAGGTAAAGAAAGCTCACGCTGAAATAGACTCATAGCTCCAACGCATATCAATATATCATGTACAAGAGCTACAATGGCAGCAATTGCAAATTTAAATTTAAATCTTATAGCTATATAGATACACATTGCAATAAGAGCAAAGGTTATAGCCAGTATTGCTTTCCTTTTTAAATCCTCACCCACTATAGCTCCAACACTCTCTGTTCTTAAAATTGTAGTATTCTCTTTTCCAAAAACATCTCTTAATTTTACAACTATATCTTCAGTAACTCCAGAATAGGTACGAATTATAAATCTCTCTGTATTCTTAACCTTCTGAATAAGTGAATCTCCTAGCCCTATCTCAGATAGAGCAATCCTTATATCGTTAGTTGAAACTTCATTCTTAAATTCATACTCTTGAAGAACGCCTCCTGTAAAATCAATACCAAAATTTTTCTCTCCCCTATTACAGAAAGAGAAAACACCAACAATTATAAAAATTAACGATAAAAAGTAAGCAAAACGCCGTTTTGATATTAATTTTAACTTAGGAGCCGCCGGGAAGAAAGCAAGCATAGGTAGTCTCTTTAAACCATAGTAGGTCAAACAATCAAAGATAACTCTAGTTACAAAGAGCGCAGTGAACATGCTGGCTACTATACCTACACTCAAAGTAGTTGCAAAACCACGGATTGGCCCAGTTCCAAACTGAAACAATATTAAAGCAGCTATAAGAGTAGTCAGATTAGCATCTAAAATAGTGACAAAAGCTTTCTGATAGCCGTATTGGATAGACGCAGCGAGAGGCTTACCTAGTCTTAACTCCTCCCTTATTCTCTCGTAAATTAGAACATTGGCATCTACTGCCATACCTATAGTAAGAACAATGCCTGCAATTCCGGGCAGAGTAAGCGTAGCACCAAAATAGCCTAAAGCACCAAGTATTATAACTATGTTTAAGGTAAGTGCAACTAAAGCAACAACTCCTGCAAGAAGATAGTAGATAAACATAAAGACCGCAACTGCAGAACCACCTATCGCTATAGCTCTAAGGCCTTTAAATATAGAATCTTTACCCATAAGAGGGCCAACGGTTCTCTCTTCTTCAATAACAAGAGGAGCGGGGAGAGACCCAGCCTTCAAAACTATCGCTAAATCCCTAGCTTCCTGCAAACCAAACCTACCGCTTATAATAGCTTCACCGGAAGGTATTCTCTCTTTTATAACAGGAGCTGATTTTATCTTTCCATCTAACAATATCGCAAGTCTTCTACCTATATTATCAGCTGTAATTCGAGCAAACTTACGTGCACCTTCAGCATCAAACTTAAGACCCACAATGGGCTGATTAAACCGCGACTGATCAAATCTTACCTCTGCGTTTACAAGGCTCTCGCCAGTTAGATTAGCATTGCTATGCAACAATAGAGGCTCTTTGTTGAGATAACTAATCTCATAGCCTATTGGAATATTTCCCGACAAAGCTCTTCTTGCTAGATCAGCATCAGAACTAACAAGTTTAAACTCCAAGATGGCAGTCTGACCGATAAGATTGACTGCTCTATCCCTATCAGTTATACCAGGCAACTGAATCAATATTTTATTATTGCCTTGCTTCTGTAATACAGGTTCTCTAACTCCAAATTGGTCGATTCTATTTCTTAATACCTCAAGTGCTCTATCAACAGCTCCCTCTCTTGCCTCTTCAAGAATTTTCTCAGTCTCTACTCTTAAGACAAGATGCATTCCGCCTTTTAAATCCAAACCAAGCTTGATTTTATCTTGAAGCGGATAAAAGCTGGCAATGGAAAACCCAACGATAGCCAAAATCAATAGTAATTTCCAGAAAACATTCCTCATATCATCACCCTCCTGATTATTAGAACGGATATTAGATCATGGATTAATTCTATTCGGACTGCTTATTGACCCTTGCAACAGCACTTCTATCCAGGAGAATCTTTGTATTATCATCTATCTTCAGCAGAAACTCCCCTTTCTTAATATCTTGAATTACTCCATGCACCCCGCCTATAGTAACAATAGAATCTCCCTTTTCAAGAGAGCCTATCATCTTATCATGTTCTTTCTGTTTCTTATGCTGAGGTCTAATAAGAAGAAAATAAAAGACAAAAAAGATGAGGACCAAAGGAAAGAGAGTAGCCATGGGATTTGGTTGTGCTTGCACTTGTGCTAAAATCATACTATTCCTCCTTGTAAAATACAGACATTTTACTAATCAATTCGCCTAGGTTGCCCTCTTTTAGAGCAACTCTTATTTTTTCCATAAGTTTACTATAGAAATATATATTATGAAAGGATAAAAGTCTTAACCCTGATATCTCAGAGCTGTTTATAAGATGCCTTATATATGCAGCACTGTAATTACGACAAACCGAGCAATCACACTCGGAGTCCAAACTTGAGATATCATCTTTGTACTTTGCATTTCGAATAACCTTTTTACCACTCCAAGTAAAAGCAGTTCCGGTTCTGCCATATCTTGTAGGAATAATACAATCAAACATATCAACTCCAGCTTCAACACCTTTTAATATATCATATGGAGTTCCTATCCCCATAACATAGAGAGGTTTATCTCTATCCAGATTTGATGCTACGTAATTTATAACTTCATATATCTGACTTTTTGGCTCCCCTACGCTAACCCCACCAACAGCATAGCCATCAAAACCTATGCTGAGAAGATCCTCAATAGCCCTTTTTCTTAAATCTTGATAAGTCGCGCCCTGTATAATACCAAAAAGAAGAGGTCTATTTTTATCCTTAAAATCATGATATTTTAAAAAATGCTCTTTACTCCTCTTGGCCCAAAGTAATGTCCTGTCAAGAGCCCTCTCGGCATCTATCTTTGATGCAGGATACGCCAAAGGCTGGTCTAAAGGCATGATTATATTACTTTTTAATTTGAGCTGGATATCTATAACCGCTTCAGGTGTTAAAAAATGCCTAGAACCGTCAATATGAGAGCTAAATTCAACACCATCATCGCTAACTTTACGCAAGTCAGCCATACTAAAAACCTGATAACCCCCACTATCTGTCAATATCAAACCGTCCCAAGATATAAAACCACCTAATCCTCCTGCTTTTTCAATAATTTCAACACCTGGCCTTAAATAAAGATGATAAGCATTGGATAGGATAAGCTTATACCCTGCTTCCTTTAAATCTGAAGAAGTGAGAGTCTTAACGCTACCCTGAGTAGCTACAGGCATAAATAACGGCAACTCTAAACCTAAAATATTTTTCATGATTTAAACATCTAAGATATATTTAAAATGCTCTCTTTAACGAATAAAAATCTCCATTCCAAGTGTCTCTCTTACTTCTTTAAGAAGCTCTCTCTTTACATCTATTTTCTGTTGAGTCTCAAAGATCACATCCGCTTCTCTCTCTTTGCATATTACTTTCAGTGGAACATCCCCTTGATACCTCTTCAGTATTTCAAACAATGGTTCCATCTTGGAATCAATATCTTCAGATCCATCTATCTCTATAAAAGCAGATGAAAGAAATTTGTAAGGAGCTTCTTCTATTCCAAAGATCTCCGACACCACTATCTGCGGCTCTTCACCTCTAAGCATAAATCTTCCTTTTACAAAAACTATATTGCCCTCTACTATAATATCAGCATTCTTATTATAAATATCTGGAAAAGCAATGGCATTAATAGTGCCCTCTGAATCCTCTATTTTCATTATAGCCATACGCTGATTCTCGCCTTTTGTGACCTTCTTCTTTAAAAAAGATATCAACCCCCCAATCATCACTTCAGAGCTCTCTCTAAGATTAAGCAACCCTTTAGTGTCTGTTGTAGAATACCTGGCTATAATATCTTCATGCTCCTGAAGAGGATGACCGGAGATATAAAAACCTAAAAAATTCCTCTCAAATTTTAACAATTCTTCTTTGGGCCACTCTTCTATGTCAGGGATATCTTTTTCCATATTTCCATCAAAAGAACCCTTCTCTGAATCAAAGAAAGAGAGCTGTCCCTTAAGGTTGTCTTTTTGAAAAAACTGACCCACCTCAAGAGCCTTATCTAAAACACTTAGAAGCGCTGAACGTTTATGACCCATAGAATCAAAAGCTCCAACCTTTATAAGGCTCTCAATGACCTTCTTATTTACAGCACGGGAATCTACTCTCTTACAAAAATCAAATATAGATTTAAACTTTCCTTTTTCTTTTCTAACACCTATTATTGACTCTACCGCATGGGCTCCTACATTCTTAATCGCATAAAGACCAAAACGTATTACATCATCCTTAACAAGAGTAAAACGTGTAAAGCTCTCATTGACATCCGGACCTAAAATAGTAAGTCCTTTTTTTTGTGCATACTGTAAATAATCCTTGAGCTTGTCCGTATTATGCATTTCACTACATAGCAAGGCAGTTACAAACTCCGGAAAATAATGTGTTTTAAGATAAGCAGTGCGATATGATATTATCGCATATGCAGTAGAGTGACTTTTATTAAAACCATAACCGGCAAATTTCTGTATCAAATTAAATATCTTCTCTGCTTTTCTATCTCTGACATTATTAGCCTCTGCACCTTTAATAAATTTATCTCGCTGCTCATTCATCATCTCAGGTAATTTCTTACCCATGGCGCGCCTTAAGAGGTCTGCTTCAGCCATTGTAAAACCAGCTAGATCAGATGCAATCTGCATAGCCTGTTCTTGATAGAGTATTATTCCGTAAGTTTCTGATAATATTGGTTTTAACAGAATATGTTCATAACTTATCTGGACCAAACCTATCTTTCTTTTAATAAAATCATCTACCATTCCTGAACCCAACGGACCAGGTCTATAGAGAGCAAGAATAGCTATAAGATCTTCGAACTTATCAGGCTTCAACCTTCTAAGCAAAGAACACATGCCGGAACTTTCAAGCTGAAAGACGCCGCTACCATCTCCTTCTGAAAGAAGGCTATATGTAGCGCTATCGTCGGTCTCAATATTCTCTACGTTAACATCTTCTCCTCTAGTTCTTTTAATTATCCTCTGGCACTCATCTATCATCGTAAGAGTTCTAAGTCCCAAGAAATCCATCTTCATAAGACCTACTTTATCAATAGAGGACATATCGTAACCGGTTATAATGTCACCATCGGGAGCTTTGTATAAGGGAATAAGTTCGACCAAAGGCTTGCTACTTATAACTACTCCGGCAGCATGAACAGAGACATGCCTTGCTAGACCCTCTAAAACCTTAGCTGCATCAATTAGATTTTTTAGCCTAGCATCGGTCATCATCTTAGCCAAAGCAGGCTCAATCTTAATCGCTTTCTCAATATTTATATCAGGCTCTTGAGGAATTAGTTTTGCAATTTTATCTGCTTCTTGATAGGGAATATCAAGCGCTCTGGCAACATCTCTTATTGCAGCTCTAGCCTGCAATGTTCCAAAGGTTATAATTTGAGCAACATTACCCTCACCGTATTTATCGACAACATAGTCAATTACCTGCTGCCTTTTTTCATAACAGAAATCTATGTCTATATCTGGCCTAGAAACCCTATCAGGATTAAGAAATCTTTCAAAAAGCAAACCATATTTTAAAGGGTCTATTGTAGTGATATTCAAAAGATAGCTTACAATGCTTCCTGCCGCAGAACCTCTACCTGGACCTACAGGAATGTCATGCTCTCTTGCAAATATTATAAAATCTCTGACTATTAAAAAATAATTTGTAAAACCAAGGTTATTTATAACTTTAAGTTCATGCTCTAATCGCTTCTTAACTTTTTCAGTTAGATCAGGATACTTCTTAGCTAAGTTTTCTTGACAGACCATGCTCAGATATTCCCTTTGATCAGATCCTTTGGGAACTTCAAAATTAGGCAACCTGGCTTTGTTAAACTCAAATTCAACATTACACCTGTCGGCTATTAGAATAGTATTTGTTATAGCCTCAGGAATCTCCTTGAACAACTCTTTCATCTCTTCTGGAGATTTAAAATAAAACTGATCTGTGCTTAACCTCAATCTATTCGGGTTATCCATGGTAGTCTGAGTCTGAACAGCCAAGAGAACTTCATGGGCATAAGCATGTTCTTTCCTTAAATAGTGCACATCGTTGGTTGCAACATATGGAGTACCAGTCTCTTTAGCAAGACTTAATGCACTTTTTATCAAACCTCTCTGCTCAGGTAAAAACTGATCTTGTAGCTCCAGATAGAAAGAATCTTTATCGAATAGATCTTTATAAAAAAGAATATCCTCTTTTGCTTTTTCAACATTCCCACTCAACAGGGCCTGGTTTATCTCTGACTTTAAACACCCACTTAAACAGATCAGACCCTTGGCATACTGAGACAAGGCATCCCTATCTATTCTAGGCTTATAGTAAAATCCCTCTAAGTAACTTAAGCTTACAAGTTTTACCAAGTTACCATAGCCATCTTCATCTTTTGCCAAAAGGGTGATATGATGTAAACCTCTACTCTTAATTCCACCAGATTTATCAAACCTAGATCCGGGAGTTAAATAGAGCTCTGCCCCCATCAGAGGCTTAACCCCTCCCGCCATCGCTTTAGAATAAAAATCTACAGCACCAAAAAGATTACCATGGTCAGTCACTGCAACTGCTGGCATTTTATAATGACCACAGATCTCTATTAGATTCTTAAGCTTACATGCACCATCCAAGAGGCTGTATTGAGAATGTAAATGAAGGTGTACAAAATCTGAATGAATCATATATTATCTATCAACTATAGGTTGTAGAATATTATTCCCACTCTATAGTAGCAGGTGGTTTAGAGCTAACATCGTAGACAACCCTATTAATACCCTTAACCTCATTAATAATTCTATTTGATATTAATCCAATAACATTATACGGTAATTTAGCCCAATCTGCAGTCATACCATCAACACTCTTAACAGCTCTAATAGCGAGCGCATTTTCATAACTACGGCCATCACCCATAACCCCAACGCTTTTAACAGGCAGAAGCACTCCAAATACCTGCCAAACCTTATTATATAGGCCTTGAGCCTTTATCTCTTCAATTATAATGGTATCAGCAGACCTTAAAACTTTTAGTCTCTCTTTTGTAACCTCACCTATAACTCTAACCCCCAGCCCAGGGCCTGGGAAAGGGTGCCTACATACTATCTCATCAGGAAGTTTAAGCAACTTGCCTATCTTCCTTACTTCATCTTTAAATAAAAATCTAAACGGCTCTATCAGTTTCAATTTCATCTTAACAGGTAGCCCACCTACATTATGATGACTCTTTATCCTAGCAGAAGGACCTCCAAATGCAGATATAGACTCTACCACATCTGGATAGAGAGTACCTTGAGCAAGATATTTAATTCCGCCTATCTCTTTGGCTATAGTATCAAAAACATTTATAAACTCACTGCCGATTATCTTTCTCTTTTTTTCAGGGTCAATTACACCTTTAAGAGCACTTAAGAACTGTTCTGTTGCATCAACATAATGAAGATTGATATTAAAATCTTTCTTAAATATACGATTTATCTTATCCGCTTCTCCCTCTCTAAGTAAACCGTTGTTTACAAAAACAGAGTGTAGTTTATTGCCTATTGCTTTATTAAGAAGTATTGCAGCAACAGAAGAGTCGACTCCTCCAGAGAGACCTAAAACAACCTTGTCTTTACCTACTCTATCTTTGATATCAGCTATTGAATCTTTGATAAAAGAAGAGAGTTTCCAGTCTCTCCTACAATTACAGACATCTAAGAAATTACCAAGAATCTTCTTCCCATACTGAGTATGAACAACCTCCGGATGAAACTGAATAGCATAAAAACCATCCCCAGACTCCATAGCAGCAATATTGCAGTTATCCGTATGGGCAGTCTTTTTAAAACCTCGGGGTAGTTTGCCAACCTCGTCTCCATGACTCATCCAGCAAATAAAATCTTTTTTAATCGATTCAAAGATCTTGCCCCTACCATCTGAATATATCCTAGCCTTACCATACTCCCGTTTTTTTGAATTTAAGACTCGACCACCTAAAGATTTAGCCATAACTTGCATACCATAACAGATACCAAGAGTTGGGATTTTTAGTTTAAAAATATCTTTATCTGGAAGAGGAAAATCTTTTAATTCAACACTACCTGGACCACCAGAAAGTATTAAACCAGCAGGAGCTATTTTAGCTATTTCACTGGCTTTAAGATTAAAAGGAACTATTTCAGAGAAGACATTTAGCTCTCTTATCTTTCTAGCTATAAGCTGAGTATATTGAGAGCCAAAATCAAGGATTAGTATTTTATCCATAATGAAAACTACATAACAAAATCAAAAAGATAATAAAAAATTACAACTGACTACAATCTAGCTAAACTATTTACCCATCCCAACTCTCTGTGCCCGCTGAAAAAGCTTTCCCTCTGTCTGTATTGAAGGTGCTATGATAATCTCAACCTTTTGCATCTGAGGTATATTTTTTGCACCTAAAGAACCCATGGCAGTCTGAAGAGCCCCAATAAGGTTCTGAGATCCATCATCAACTCTGGCAGGACCAAGTAATATCTCTTCTAATGTTCCTGTCGTACCTACATATATTCTAGTACCGCGAGGCAAATTATAGTGTGGAGTTGCCATGCCCCAATGATAACCTCTCCCAGGAGCTTCTTTTGCGCGTGCCAATGATGATCCTATCATTACAGAATCAGCTCCAGAAGCAAAAGCCTTGCAGATATCTCCTCCAGTACGCATGCCTCCATCTGTAATTACAGGTACATACTTCTTTGTCTTTTTAAAATAATCGTCCCTTGCTTTTACAACATCGCAAGTTGCTGTAACTTGAGGCACGCCAATGCCTAACACTCCTCGTGTTGTACAAGCTGCTCCAGGTCCTATGCCAACAAGTACTGCAGCAGCACCAGCCTGCATCAGATCCATTGCAACATCATAAGTCACACAATTGCCGATTATAACAGGTATATTCATTTCGCTACAAAAATTCTTATAATCTAATATAGAATATTCACTAGATACATGTTCTAAAGAAGCAACTGTTGACTGAACAATAAAAATATCGCAACCTGCCTCTTGGGCAATCTTGCCAAATCTCTCAGCTCGCTGAGGTATAGCAGAGACAGCACAATCACAGCCAGATTCTTTAATCTCTCTTATTCTCTTAGAGATAAGCTCTTCCTTAATAGGTTCTTTATATATTTTTTGCACCAACTTGGTTGCCGCATCAGGATCTTCCCCTGCTATCTTCCCTAATACTTCATCGGGATCTTCATACCTAGTCTGAACTCCCTCTAAATTTAAAACTGCTAACCCGCCTAACTCTCCCATTTTAATGGCAAATCTAACATCTACAACACCATCCATAGCAGCAGCCATAATAGGTATTTTATATTCTTTATCAGCAATAGCCCATTTAACATCAACCTCACTGGGATTAACAGTTATACGTCCAGGGACAAGAGCAATCTCATCAAAACCATATGCTCTTTTTGCCTCTCTATTGCCTCCGATTATAACTTTCATCTCTCCCCCCTTAATTTTAAATTATTTCACAAAAAGAAAATCGTAACTACTAAATCACCAAGAAGATGTACTGCCTATTCCATCCGACAGAGTCGTACTCATAGGCAACACAGAATGCACATATTTACTCTCTCCTTCTTCTTGATCATAGTTACCATATATCCAGCCAGCCAGACGAGACCCTCTCTGAGAGATAAAATCAGCCTCTTTTTTGGCAATTGATATCTTTGGAGACCCTTTAACAGAAGATAAAAACTCTCCTGGTATCTTCTTTAAATATTTTGGTGCTAATTTAGAAAGCGAAGAAGGCCATTTTTCATTGTCTTTATAATAACTTAATAAAGCTACTCTTATTGATTCTAAATTAGTCTGAGTAGTTAAATCTCGTATCCTATATAAATTCTTCTGAAACTTCGGAGTGATAAGGTAGATAAATATAAGCACCCCGGTGATTATTAGTAGCAACTTTACTAGAACCCAACCTTTTCTATCCATGATTTTTAAATCATACAATTAAACTATCTAAACTGCAAGCAGTTTTTAGCGATACACTAGCTGTCAAGAGACAAAACCCCAAATCTTATCAAAGACAACCATGTCTCCACAATTAGAAGGCTTAAACCATACTGTAGCTGCAAGCAAAGAAAACTTCAGATTATAACGCCAAACTTCCGATGCGCCATGGCAAGAGCAATAATGTTCAGAGACTCTTACCGGACTTCCTAAAAAAGTTTCAACTTGCTCTATGTCCATACCAAGCTCTATACCCTGATATTGTCTTAAATCTATACTGCGGTAAAAGAAACGAAAAGAAAAGACAGTAAGCATAACTGCTATTAAGACAATTAAGATATAACCTTGTTTTTTTTTATTAATCATATTATCTGTCCAAATACTTCCTAGGATCGGCTATTTTTCCTTCTAGAGCAGAGACTGCAACTGTAGCTGGAGAACCCAGATATATAAAACTATTTGGATTACCCATCCTGCCTTTAAAATTCCTATTTGCAGTAGATATAACAACCTCTTTATCAGCAGGTACTCCACCATGAGTACCTACGCAGGGTCCACATCCAGGAGGAAGAACAAGCGCCCCCGAAGAAAGAAATATATCTATTAAACCCTTCTCTTGGGCCTGGCTTAAAACATCCTTAGATGACGGAGCTACTATCAATCTGGATTTAACCCTCTTATCTTTAAGAATCTTGGCTGCTAACTCCAAATCTTCCAATCTTCCATTAGTGCAGGTCCCGATAAACCCTTGATCTATCTTAGTACCAACAAGGTCATCAACATCAACAACGCTATCCACCTGATGCGGCTTAGCTACCTGAGGAGCTAGAGTAGATAAATCAAACTCTTTGACCCATTCATAATCAGATCCAGAATCAGATTTAATAGCATTAAATTCGATGCTATCAGTCTTACCTTTAAACCATTTTTCTGTTTTATCATCAAACTGCATTAATCCAGCTTTTGCACCTAGCTCAACAGCCATATTGGTCATCGTGAAACGAGCTGCCATACTTAAATCAGAGATTAGGCTGCCTTCAAACTCAATTGCTTTATAAGTACAAGAACTTCCACCAAGAGCACCTATAACATAAAGAATAATATCTTTTGAGAAAACACCCTGAGGAAGCTTACCGTTTAATACAATCTTTACGCTATAAGGGACCTTAAACCAATTCTTACCAGTTGCAATGATTATCGCAATATCAGTTGAACCCATTCCGGTTGAAAAACAGTTCAAGGCACCGTA
>CAZVIC010000018.1:0-15839 GCA_964627735.1 uncultured Planctomycetia bacterium
ATAATATGTACCTCTTAAAGGAGAGATCAATATTCCTAAAAGAACTGTTGTTAAAATTATAATTCCACCATGAGTAGATCTCTCTTTTCTACCTATTTTTATTTTCTTTTTATAGAAAAAACTAGAAAAGAAAAACGAAAATGCAAAACAGATAAGCATTATATTAAAAACATCTATTCTATTCATTTCATTATAGAATCATATAATCTTTCAATTTTATTAATATTTTCAAGATAATCAAATTTTTTCTCAGTTTTAAAACAATTGTATCCTCTGAAGCCAATAGACTCCCTTAATACTCTATCATTTAATAACATATTAGCCAAGTGCGCTATATCTTCAAACTTAAAGGGTTCAACTAAAAATCCATTCTCACCTTGAAAAATTAAATCTCTTACACCATCAACCGCAGTAGCAATTATTGGAATCGATAATGCCATTGCTTCTATTATTACATGGGGTTGACCTTCAAATATACTGGTAAGCACAAATATATCAAAAGATTGCATTATAGTATAAACGTCGTATCTCCAGCCTTTAAATTCAACTTTATCTAAAATGCCATATCTCTTTGCAAGCCCTTCTAATCTCAATCTTAATTTACCATCACCTACTAAAATAAACTTTACATCTTTACGTCTCCTACTTAAAGATGTTGCAAATTTTATAAAATCTTCAGGTCTCTTTTGCTCTTTTAATGGTGCAACCATACCTATTATAAAAAAATTTCTATTTTTGATCCTACGCTCTCCTGGAACAACCTTAACAAGCTCATAGATAACCTCAGCCTTCTCTTTAGTAGTTATTATAGAATTTTTAAATGCCTTTTTTTCAACCTCTTCAGAAACAAATATGATCTTATCTGATATAGAAGCTGTAATTTTTTCAATTAAAATAGAACAAAATCTTAAAACAAAATTTTGATAATCATGAAAAGCAAAACCATGAACAGTATGAACAGACTTAACAGATAAGAAAAAAGCAGCCCAACGCCCTAAGACTCCAGCTTTAGAAGAATGTGTATGAATCAAATCAAAATTAAGCTCATTTATATAAATAAGAAGTGAGAAAAAAGCCAAGATATCAAAAATAGGATTTATACCTCTTTTTAAAAAATATAAACCTCTAAAATTTGAATCTAATTTTTCTCTAAACTCTTTAAGCAATTCACCTCTAGCAGAAGACAGAACAATAACATCATGCCCTCTATTTATAAGTTCTTGGGATAAAAGAAGAGTTGCTCTCTGAGCGCCGCCTATCTCCAGGTGAGTAATTATTTGGAGTATTTTCACAGACTAAAAATACTTATCAAAGATTTGATAAATTTTACCTAAGCCTTTTTTTACAAAGCCACAATCATTATTTATTTCGTTGAATTTAATCTCCTCTTGAAATGAATAATTCAACATTCCAACCACAGCTGCATAATCTGGTGTTAAAGAAGAAATTTTATTCTGCTTAATAACAACTGGTTGTTTTAATATTTCCATCGCAATATCTTTTAAATTAGGATATTTTAAAATAGACCCTCCTGTTATAAATATTCCAGCTGTAAGAAAATGAGAAAGTTCCTTTGAATCTATAACTTTTTTAATAAAATGAAGATTTCTCCTAAACCCTTTATCTATAACCTGGCGTACCTTTTCAACAGAGATCTCTTTTATCCCTTCTTCGCTTTGAAGCATTATGCTCTCTTTTTCTGTAACCATGGTCTCATTTAAAATTCTATCTGCCTCTATATTATCCAAACGATATATCTCTTTTAATTTTTTAAAAATACCATCAAAACCACTTTCAAAAACAATACTCTCTTTTAATATGCTATCCTTAAATATAACAACCTTGGCTTTAGACCACCCAATATCCAAGAGCATTACTCCTGCCTTTTTATCTTCTGGATCTAAATATAGACTAGCCTTGGCTACAGCTTCTGGGATAATAGCTTCAAGCTCTATCCCTATCTCTGAAAAAATAGAAAGAATGTTATTAAAAAAATTAACTGGAATAGTAATTGCATTAAGTAAAACCTCTACACTTTTGGCAACCATCCCCTCTGGGCTTACAACCCCTTTTTGCCCATCTATAATATATTCTTCAATCTGTACTAATATCTCTTTCTCTTCAAAGCCAATCTTATCCTGTAAAATCTGGCTTTTAAAACGTTCTAATTCTTTACTCGAAATCGGATGTTCAGGAATATTTCTCTGAAAAGATTCTCGCAAATGATAAAATCTACTATTTGGATGAGAACAATTAAGCAAAATCTTTTTAGGCTTACTATTATGCTTTTTTTCAAAATCTTTTATAATTTTTAAAATGGCAAAAAACAATTTTTTATAATCAGTTATTACTCCTCCCGAATAACCTTCTACCTTTGAAGCTAAAGACCCTAGAACTTTTAACTCACCATCAATAGAATCTGCAACAGCAAATCTCAATTTTGTAGAACCAATATCTAAAGCATACCTAAACATATCTAAAAAGCTACCTCAATTTTAACTTTAACGCGGTATTAAAACAGCCTTATCAAATCGTAAATCTATTATAGCCGGATTTAACTTCTTACTCTCCATATCAGCTAAAACCAAATTTAAACGCATTAGCTTATCTTTAAAGTCTCCCTTACCCAGCTTAACCTTGATATCATTGGTGAGTACAAGATAGACATTTTCAGCACTATTAATATCAACATCAAAATTTATATCTCTTTCACCTAAGATAAGTCCTATCAAACTTAACAACTCTAAAGCCAGGCTTATCTTAGTATTATCATTACTGCTAGCTACCACAACTTCACCTGGATTAATGCCCTTGATGAGAGGTAAAGACTCAATACGAAAATTACTAGGAAATGGTAGTATAAAACCTTCGGAGTCTAGCGGATAGTAGCGTCCTAAATGGACTTGAGCCACAGGAACCCTATTTACAACTTTGGCAATAATATTATTCGGCATCTGCTTATGAAGACTTAACTTAAGTATTTCAGGGTGCTTTTTGAAAACTTCATTAATTTTCATAGCTGGATCTACACTAAAAATAGAATCACCTTTATTTATATCTAAATACTTAAACGCATCATTATTATTTAATTCTGAACCATCACCATGAACAACTTTAACATTTTTTATTCTAAAGCTAGGTGAAGAGAGCTTATAACCCTGTATGATACTGAAGAACCAAACCAAAAATAAAATTAAAATACCCCAGCTTAGAAAAAATAATGCTACTCTTATTTTATCGTAATCTATTTTTTTAGACATTTCTCTTCCTTGAAGGCAGATTTTAACATCTTTAACACTAGCTCGTCAAATTCAATCCCGCAAGCTTTGGCAGCCTTAGGTAAAAGACTGAGCTCAGTAAGCCCAGGAATAGTATTAACTTCTAAAACAAAAACTTCATCCTTAGCTATTGAATATAGCATATCTACTCTAGAAAAAGCATTACATCCCATCGTCTGATGAGCTTTAAGAGCCAAATTTTGAACTCTTCCAGTTGAACCTTCATCTATATCAGCCGGAATTGAATAATTACTTAAACCATTAGTATATTTAACCCCATAGTTGTAGATATCATCAGGAAAATTTATTTTAATTACAACCAGAGGTTTATCTTCTACTATTCCAACGGTTAGCTCTATACCCTCTATGAAATCTTCGATCAAAACTCTTCCATCGTAACTTAAAACCTCCGATATGAGGGATTCTGCCTCCATGTTGTCTCTGATTTTATGCACCCCTATACTTGAACCCTGAGAAGAAGGCTTTAAAATAGCCGGAAATTTACATAGAGACCAATCTATTTTACTTTCAGTATCGACTATAAAATAAGATGGTGTTGGTATAAGGTTGTTTTTAAAAATATCTTTTGAGGCTATCTTATCCATAGATATTCTACAAGCATTCTCGTTAGATCCTGTATAAAGACAATTAGATTCATCTAATATTTTTTGAATATTTCCATCTTCACCAAACCATCCATGTAACGCTATAAAACATACATCTATTTTTTCTTTTTTCAAAAATTTTAAAATCCAATTTTTTAAATAATCTTTGTCCTTTTTTTCTGGAACTATAACATCTACAACTTTAAAACCTCTCTTCTTGAAGGCCTCAAGCACATGCTCCCCTGAAAGCAAGGATATCTCCCGCTCTAATGATGGCCCTCCCCTTAAAACTCCAATTTTATATTCCTTTAAACCTGCTACCATATAAATTTAACCTCAGGCTCTAGCCAAATTTTTTTATCTTTCCAAACTCTACGTTGCAAAGCATCTTTTAATGATAAAATATCTTCTGAAGAACTGTTGTCCAGACTAATTAGGAAATTAGCATGTTTATCAGACACAATAGCCCCACCTCTTCTATGTCCCTTTAAACCCAAAGAGCCTATTAAAACACCTGCCTTATGTTCTGAATTATTTTTAAAAAAACAACCACATGAAGAACTTTTTATATCCTGAACATCATGTCTCTTCTTTACATAGGTCCTCATTTTTTCTTTTATCTCTATTTTAGACTTTAATATGGTCTTCAGAAATATTTTAGTCAAAACAAACTTTCCCAAATTAGAGCTTCGATATTTAAAATCTATTTTATCTCGATTTAAAATCAGCATTTTTCCTTCAGTATTTACGCATTCAATTTTAATTATATTGTCGGAGATCTCACTTCCAAAAGCCCCCGAGTTTCCTACAGCTGCTCCAGCTATAGTAGAGGGGATACCAACCATATACTCCAATCCTCCAATTGAATTATCCATAGAGAACCTCATCAACTCAGATATCTCTACCCCTGCCCCTAGACTTAAAATATCTCCTTCTATTTTAATCTCTTTAAAGATAGGGCCTATTAATCTTAAAACAACAATACTACTATACTGATTAGCAAAGATTACATTTTTTAATTTTCCAAAAACACTATACTTTAGATGTTTGCTATTTAAGTCGACAATAATATCTCTCAATTCCTTTAACGTTAAAATATTAAATAGAAGAAAAGGATTTAACGAATAACCATAACCATCTAAAATAGCATTATTCAACACTCGATAACCTCTCACTTATTTCTTTTGAAATCTTATTTATATCTCCGGCACCCAATATAAGTATCATATCACCACTTTTAACTTCATTTAAAAGCAAATCTGTAAGCTGACTCATTTTAGCATATCTAACATTAGAACCCCCTATACTCTTAACCAACATCTCAGAATTTACGCTGGGAATAACATCTTCAAAAGCTGAATAGATATCGCTAATATAGACCTTATCTCCACCATTAAAACAGACTTTATAATCATCCCAAAGCATCTTTGTCCTAGTATATCTATGAGGTTGAAAAACAACAAGAATCCTTAGCGGCTTTAAATATTCTTTGACTGTCTTTATCGCTTCTTCTATCTCTTTAGGATGGTGAGCATAATCCTCCATAAGGACAACAGTATTAGAGCGAAACTTCAAATCATATCTTCTCTCAATGCCACAGAGACCAGAAAAAGATTCTGCAATCTTCAAGAGATCTAATTTTAAAATATCAGCAATAGCAAATACCGCCAAACTATTAGATGCGTTCTTATAGCCTATTAGAGGTAACGTATACTCGGTTATAAAACTATCATTTTTGTAAAACTTTATCTTTGAGAAAAAATCTCCCTTTTCCACCAATTCGCCCCTATAGTCAGCTTGGGATTCAAATCCAAAACTAAGATATTTTATAGAGCTTTTCTGGGCTAGATTTATTAAACAATTATCATCTGCTGATATAATATTCAAACCTTCTTTTTGCATATAAATTCTAAATTCTTTTTTCAGCTCCGAGAGATCATTATTGTAAAACTCAAGATGATCATTATCCAAGCAGGTAAAAACTTTTATATTGGAGCCTAAAACCTGAAAACTCCTATCACTCTCATCTAATTCCAAAACATAACTTTCTCCAGAAGCAATAAAATTACTGTTTATATCTTTCGATATGCCACCTAAGATCATCCCAGAATCGAAACCGTAGTTTCTCAACACAGAAGCAAGGATATATGTAGTTGTAGTCTTACCGTGCGTTCCTGTAACAGCAATAGATTTCCTGTCTTCTAACATCTCAGCCAAAGCAGATGTTCTATGCAGTAAAACACAGCCTTTCTCCTTAGCTTCCATGTACTCAATATTGCTCTTTCCTACAGCTGTCGAATAGACAACTATATCGCTCTCTTTGATTCTTCCAGCTTCATGAGAATAATACACCTCAATGCCTAAAGAGTTTAGCTTTCTTTCTATTGGAATATCAGGATTAGCATCTGAACCTCGAACATTAAAACCTTTACTTTGAATAAGCTGAGCCAGAGAACTCATACCTATACCACAGATACCGATTAAGTAATAAGATTTCTCTTTGTTCATCTTAAAATAATATCAATAGCTCTATCTACTATTTTAAAATTATTTTTAAGTTGCGCTAATCTAATCCTTATCTGACTCAAAACATCTCTATCTTTTTCTAAATATTTTACAAAACTAGTAATGACCTCTGCGCGAGCCAACTCTTGCTTAATTAGGAAACACGCCTTCTTGTCTAATATATTTCTCGCATTATCAAGCTGGTGTTCACCAGCATAAGGATATGGAATATAGAGTGTCGGTAATTCAGAGAATATTGATTCAACTATAATTTGAGCTCCGGCACGAGAAATAAGAAAATCAAATTTGTTAATAAAGACCTCCATATCATCACAAAAACTATATACTTCTATATCAATATTATTATTAATATTCAAACTACCAATTCTTTCTTTGACTTTCCAATAAAACTTATCTCCTGTTATAAGCACAAGTCTTAACTTTTGATCCTTTAAAAAACCTCCTTGAATAATCGTTGTAAAAAGATTGTTTAAAAACATTGAACCAGAACTTCCGCCTGCAAACAGAACAGAGAATGATTCTCTCTTGTCTTTTGCAGCTAAACTACCGCCTCTTCTTATTAAAGGTCTGATTCTTTTAATCTTAGACTCTAGATCCGGTTTTAAAGATATCTCTGACCATAGAACTAAAATTCTATCCACAAAATAAGCTAATACTCTATTGGCCCGCCCCAGTGCCATGTTGGGCTCATATATAAAAGTCTTCCTTCTAAGAATCTTTGCAACCATCATACCTACTAACGAATAAGATCCGCCAAACCCTATGGCGATATCAATCCTTTTTAAAATGAAGAGTACCAGAAGATAGTTAAATATATAGAAATATTGAATTAAAACTAACGGCTTCAGTCTAGACATCTTAAAGCCCTTAATCCTCGATTCCGACTTGAAATGAGAAAAATTACTTACAAATAAAACTACCTTATGACCTTGAGATTCTAAATCTTTTTTTAAAACTAACGCTGGATTAACATGTCCACCACTACCTCCAGCAAATAAGAAAATATTTTTTCTGTCCATAAATTAACTCCAATCCATCACTTTAAACAAGCAAAACAAAACATTATTCGCTAAGACCAACCCCACTATTAGCTATATTTAAAATCAACCCGATTAAAATCATATTTGCTATCATAGAGGAACCTCCGTAGCTTATAAAAGGAAGCGGCAAACCTTTAGTTGGCAGCAACCCCAAACAGACACCTGCATTAATAATCACTTGATAACTGAAAGAAATAGCCAATCCCGCTAGCAATAATCTTTTAAATAGCTCTTTTATTCTACTTAAAATAGAAATAAAATTCCAAATTAAAAAAATATAAATTAAAAGTAAAGATAATATTCCTAAAAAACCAAGTTCTTCTGCAATTATTGAAAATATAAAATCATTATGTGCTTGAGGAAGATAGAACAACTTCTGACGTGATAAACCTAAACCATGACCAAAAAATCTTCCTGAACCTATAGCTATAAAAGACTGTATTAGCTGAAAACTTATGCTTTCAGGATGACTCCATGGAGATAAAAAACCCAAGACTCTTAGCCTCAGATAAGGTAGTCTCCAGAATGCTATGGAGACAAAAGGCACAGCCCCTATAAGAGTACAGAACAGAAACTTAAAAGGGACTCCAGTAAAATAAAGCAGTGAGATGCTAACTAAAGCTATGAATATAGCATTACCGAAATCAGGCTGCAATATTAGAAGCAACATCAAAATAGCAGTAATAGAATAAACCGGCAAACATACTCTACTAAAATTTTTATAGAGATATTTTCTCTTCTCTAAAAATGATGCCAGGTAAATTATATATATTATTCTCACAAACTCTATAGGCTGAACGCCAAAACCGCCCAATCTAAACCATCTTTTAGCACCACCAGCACGTACACCTAAGAAGAGAACGGAAACAAGCATTATTAGTCCAAAAAATAAAAGACCTCTACTACGGCCTGCAACTTTATCAAGGTCAACCTTATAAGCAACTACAGCAGCTACTAGACCTAAAAATATAAACAGTAGCTGACGCTTGATGTAATGAAAACTATCCCCAAAGACCATCTCAGAATATATACCTGAAGAACTATAGAGAAATATAATTCCAGCAGATATTAAGATGAAACTTAAAAAAATTACTCTCCATTTTAACTTTTGCATTTTTGTAGATCTCTCACTATTTTCTTGAATAGATTACCTCTCTCTTCATAATTTTTAAACATATCAAAACTCGAACACATCGGGGAGAGTAAAACCGTATCGCTAGGAGATGCTTCTTTCAGTGAGATATCAACAGCATCTTCTAGGCTATCAGAAAACTTAACAACTTCTACAAAGCCGCCCACTGCACTAGCTATCTTTTCTCTTGCCTCACCTATCAATATTAACACCTTAACTTTACTTGATATTTCATCTTTCACTATTCTAAAATCTATATTTTTATCCCTTCCACCTGCAATAAGGACTACATCGGAGTCAATATTGCTCAAAGCCCACTTAGTAGCATGAGGGTTTGTAGCTTTAGAATCGTTTATAAATCTTACTCCAGATATACAACCAAGACTCTCTATTCTATGGTTTAAATTTTTAAGTTTTTTAATCTCTAAAAGCAATCTTTTTTCTTCTAAGCCAAGAGCGCTAGCTATAAGATAAACAGCTTTCTGATTCTGACTCATTTTTAGAGACTTTAAAGCTGAAATATCTATAAGTTTTGCTGAAATAGCTCTACTCTTTTCTTCAATAATTTTTTGAGATAGATCGACTATTGCCATATCGTCTGAATTCTGATTAGAAAAAATCTTAAACTTTGCTTCTAAATAAGCATCTATGTTTTTATGTCTATCTAAATGATCTTGGGAAATATTTAAAAGAACAGCTATGTAAGGATGAAAATTAACCGTATATTCAAGTTGAAAAGAACTAAGCTCTAAAACAACAAGGTCACCTTTATTTAACCCTAAAACCAGAGAAGAAAATGGAACACCTATATTACCAGCCAAAACGGCCGGATAACCCATTTTATTTAAGATTCTATGAATGTAAGTAGAAACAGATGTTTTACCATTAGTTCCAGTTATTGCAATAACTTTAGCCGGAGAGTACATCCAAGCAAGTTCTATCTCTGACATCACAGGAATTCCGCAACTTTTGGCATATTTTAAGACTGGATTACTCTCATCAATAGAAGGCGAAATCACATATAGCGCCGCACCTTCATAAAAATGTTCATTATGACCACCAATCTCTACAGTAATATTAGACTTTAAGAGAGCGCTTGCTTTTTTCTTTAGCTCTTTATTGTCTGAAGATTCAGTTACTTTGACACAAAAACCTTTCTTATTTAACAGCTGAGCAGCAGCATAACCGCTTTTGCCTAAGCCCACTACGCAGAAAATATTCTCCGATTTCATCTCAACTTCAAAGTAAGTAAACTCAAGAGGGCAAAAAGAATAGATACAATCCAAAAACGAACTATTATCTTAGGCTCCGCCCAACCTTTAATCTGAAAATGATGATGTATTGGAGCAAAATAAAAAACTCTCTTACCCCGCGTTTTAAAACTTAAAACCTGAATTAAAACAGAGATAGTCTCAATTACAAAAAGACCTCCTATTATAAGTAGAAGAAGTTCTTTTTTTATAATTACTGCTACAGTAGCTATGGCGCCTCCTAGGGCCATAGAACCGCTATCACCCATAAAAATATCAGCTGGATATGCATTATACCAAAGAAAACCAAAACAAGCCCCTACCAATGCAGATAAAAATACAGTCAGCTCTCCAGCCCCTTCTACATAAGAGATTAAGAGGTAGTGGCTCAACTTAAAATGACCAGCAAAATAGGCCATTATTGCAAAAGCAATCGCTGCCGTTATAACAGATCCTACAGCTAAGCCATCCAAACCATCAGTAAGGTTTACAGCATTTGAGGTTGCTACAACAACAAGTACCACAAAAAGAATATAAATAATACCGATGTTAAAAATAAAATCTTTCAAAAAAGGAACCTCTAATACTGGGCTATAACCTGCCTTCAGATAAAGACAGCTTCCAACAATAGCACCTACTAAAGATTGAATTAATATTTTTATTCTTCTCGATATTCCTTTTTTTTGATTCTTAACTTTAACCATATCGTCCCAATAGCCCAAAACACCTAGAGAAATGAAAGCTAATAAAGCAATCTGAACGTAGTAATTTAAGATATCCCCAAAAACAAGAGTAGCAATAACAGTTGAGAATATTATAAGAATACCGCCTGAGGTAGGAACGCCCTCTTTATGAGCATGGTATTTATAAAGTTTTTCACATTTGTCTCTTTTTACAGTTTCAATCAAACCTTTTTTAATTAAATACTGTACAAACTTCGGATAAAAAAGAACGAAGATAAAAAAAGAACATCCAGATGCAATTATTGAACGAAAAGTAATATATTTAAAAAGATTGAAACCAAAAAAAATATCTTTTAAAGGATAGATTATTCTATAGAACATTTTTAAGTAATCCTCTCTTTAACTCTTTTAATAATATCATCAATACACATAGCATGAGAAGCTTTAAAAAACAACATAGCACCCTCTTCCGAACTCTTAATAACAGTTATAAGTTTTTCTACTAATTTTTGTCGATCTAAAAATACAATTTGTTCATCAGGAAAATTTTTATTCTTAAGACCCTGAATAAAATACTTCATGTTTGAACCATAGCAAAAATAATAATCTATATCTAAATTGGCCGCAAAACTTCCAACCTCTAAATGTTTTTTATCAGATGCTCTACCTAGCTCTAACATATCAGATAATACTGCGATCTTTAATCCTCTATAATTTAAATCTGAAATAAAACCTAAGGTTGCAATCAAAGCTTGAGGACTAGAATTATAACTATCATCTATAATATCAATATTGGAAAACCTTTCATGACTCATCCTACCATTTAAAGGTTTAAATTCAGATAAAACCTTGGCAATGGAATCTAAATCTACCCCAAACTCCATAGCAACAGATATTGCTGCAGATATATTAAAACCATTTTTATGTCCTAACAAATTTGAGCTTAAGCTAAAACTATTCTTATAATTCAACTTAAGACCATCCATCTCTACCTTGTCTATTTTTACCCAGTGATCATTATCTTCTTTAAAACCGAAAGTCTTAGTTCTAAGATCAGCTCTCATCTTATTATCTAAACTTTTAAAACAATCTTGGTCTTTAGAGTAAAAAGCAATCGACTTCTTTCCTAAAGATTCAAAAAGTTTTATCTTCTCTTTAAAAACATTATCTTCGTTTCGCAAAAATTCAATATGAGTTGCAGAAACATTAGTAATTAATCCATGATCTGGCTTTAATATATTTAAAAGCTTATCTATCTCACCCTCTTTTGAAATTCCTATTTCAAAAACTGCATAATCATAATTAAAATTGCAGTTGATAATATTTAAAGATAAACCAAGAATATTATTCTGATTAAGATAATTTTTATAAGTAGAGAATTTGGAATTTAAAAAAGCAGCCGTAAGTTCTTTGACTGTTGTTTTACCATTACTACCCGTAATTGCAATTACAGGGGATTTAAATTTACTTCTTTTATACCTTGCCAACTGACCTATAAAATCATAAGAATTGCCAACCTTTAAAAAAGAAACTTTATCGCTTTTTTTAAAATGTCCGATAGCGCTATCATCTTGATATACTACCCCCAAAGCTCCTTTTGAAATAGCTTCCTCTATGAAATTATGACCATCAAAATTTAAACCTTTGAGTGCAATAAATATTTCGCCTGTTTTAATAGCCCTGCTATCAATTGAAAAACTAGCAGTAGGCAATACGTCCTTATTTACACCCGATAAAAAGGCGTTCAGATATTCTCTGATCTCTGAATGAAGCAATTCAGACATTTGCCATTCTTTCCATAGTTCTTCTAGCTAAAGCTTTTTGAGCTACTTCCTTGTCGTCAAAAGGAATAACCAGATTGTCTACTAACTGATACTTCTCGTGACCCTTACCAGCTATAAGTACTATATCATCTTTCTGCGATTCATATATCGCTTTTTCTATAGCCTCTTTTCTATCTGGGATTACACAATAATCAGAACCTAATTGCCCTAAGCCTTTTTTTATATCTTCTATAATATCAAATGGGTTCTCACTCCTAGGATTATCGGTTGTAACTATAATCTTATCCGCCAGATTAGAAGCAATACGACCCATTTGATGCCTCTTGTCTTTATATCTATCTCCACCACAACCAAAGACAACCCAGAGATTGTTTCTCTTCAAACCTTTAAACAATTTAAGCATCTCCTCTAAAGCCTTAGGGGTATGAGCATAATCAATAAAAACCTTAACTTCAGAAGACCCGAGTACTCTTTCTAGCCTACCTTTAACACCACTGAAAGATTCTATCGCACTGATAATTAAATCTTTATCTAAGCCATATCTTATGGCAATACCAATAGCTGCCAAAATATTGTATATATTATGAACACCGATCATAAAGGTATTGAAATTAAATATTTCTTTAAAAATCTTGACCTTAAAAGAGGTGCCTTTAATATCCAACTTATAATCTAAAACTGATATATCTGCATCCTCAGAAAAACCATAGCTTATTTTTTCCTGAGAAATATCCTTATATAGTTGCTTACCATAAGAGTCATCCAAATTAATAATTCCAAAACCATCTTTTTTTAATAACTCTGTAAAGAGTATTTTTTTAGCCTGATAATACTTATCCATATCTTTATGATAATCGAGATGATCTTTGTCTAAATTTGTAAATACAGCACTATCAAAACTTATACCCTTAAGTCTACCTTGAATAAGACCATGAGAAGAGGTCTCCATAAATATTGCATCTCCTGATAGATCCACAACCTCTCTAATATACCTCCTAACTGTAATTGCATCTGGGGTAGTATTGAAAGCAGGAATCTCTCTATTGCCAACCCTACAACAAATAGTGCCTATTAATCCGGTAGTCAATCCTGCTCTTTTAAAAATATGCTCCAAAATAAAGCTTATAGTAGTCTTACCATTTGTCCCTGTTATACCTACCATATGCAGACAATTTTCTGGAATCTGATAAAAATTAGAACTTAACTTTACTAGAACAGCCTTAGGATCTTTTACTTCAACAAGCACGACTCTTCCGGAAAAAACAACCTCACTGAACTTTCCCTCTTCTGCAAGTACAACCGAAGCCCCACGCTCTATAGCATGATAGATGAAATCATGCCCGTCTCTATTTTCACCTTTAATAGCTAAAAACATAAAATCTCTTTGAATTTTGTTAGAATCAACACTTATGCCTTTTAAATCTAAATCTTGAAAATTTTTAGATTGAAAATCAATTCCAGATAAAATCCTGCTCAACTGCATCAGAAACTCCTCTCTTGTTTTCAGAAACCGTTAAATACAACATTGCTTTTTCTGCTATATTCTTAAACGCCGGAGCAGACACTACACCACCGAAATGTAAAGGCTGTGGCTCATCTACTGTTACTACAATTACAATTTTAGGCTCTTCAGTCGGAATAAAACCCATAAATGTAGCAACATACTTATTTTTATGATATCCCCCCTCTTCCAAATTAGCCTTCTGAGCTGTACCAGTCTTCCCAGATATGTTGTAAAGACTGCTTCTGGCGTTTCTACCAGTACCGCTCTCAACTACTTCCTGCAGCAGAAGCTGCATCTCTTTTGCAACCTCTGGTCTTAATATTCTCTCACCTTTAGAGAGGTTAATCTCTCGTGTTTTGAACCCACTTTCATCCCTTATCTCTTTGACTATATGAGGTTTTATAGAATAGCCTCCATTAGCTATTATGCTCATAATCTTACCTAGATGCAAACAATTAACAGCTACTTCTTGACCCATTGCAATAGAGGTCTGACTATAATCAGACCAACTACCAGGCTCTCTCAATATGCCACCAGACTCCCCAGGTAGATCTACACCTGTAGGTCTACCTATACCAAAAAGTTTTAAATATTCATAAAAATCGTACTTATCCATTTTCATTACTGCTTTTGCCACTCCAATATTACTTGAATTAACTATCACAGATTTAAAATCTAAATCTCCATAAGCATGGTAATCGTGCAATATTCTTCTTCCCATTTTATAACTTCCATTCTCACAGTAAATTTTATCATTTAATCCTATAAGCTCTTGATCTAAAAGAGCAGCAGCTGTAATAACCTTAAAAACAGAACCAGGCTCAAAAATATCTGCAATAGCAGAATTCCTTATATTAACTAAATCAGCATCAACTATATTATTAGGATTAAAAGTTGGAATATTCACAAGAGACAGTATCTCTCCGTTGTAAGGATCCATCACAACAACAGAGACTCTCTTAGCTTTATACTTTTTATAAATCTGCTCTGCCTCCTCCTGAGCATAATACTGTAAGACCTGATCAATCGTAAGTACTAATGTATTGCCGTTTTTAGGAGGCATATAAGTTGTCGTAAAACCATTGAGAGTTAAATTTTTGCCATCTCCCAGAGTAAGCCTGTAGCCCTCAGCCCCTTCTAAGATATCATTGTAATAAAATTCTAAACCAGATATACCTCTATTATCAATATCAACTGCCCCCAACACCTGAGAAGCAAGACTATTATGGGGATATATTCTCTTTCTTTCGATCTTGATTCCCAAACCATTTAAGCCAATCTCTCGAAGATGCTCTTGAGCCTTATCTTGATCTAAGTTTCTCTTAAGCCATACAAACATACGATCCTTGCTCAATCTATCCAAAACTAACTTAAAATCCATATCAAGCACAGATGCTATTTTAGTAGCAGCTGCTTTTTTGTTAGAAACCCTGCTTGGGTCAGCAAATATCGAATAAATGTTTCTATCCATAGCAAAAACTCTACCGCAAGAATCGAAAATCTTACCTCTCTCTCCTCTTACTATTAAATATTTCTCCTGCTGTTGAAGAGCTATTTGGTAAAACTGATTTCCTTTTATTAGCTGCAGATAGAATAACCTTCCGAGCACTAAAATAAAAAGTGAGAAGAGAAAAACTTTTAATCTTAAAACTTTAACATCGAGCAATTTAGTTCTAAAATTTTTTAGGGAATTTCACTGGCAAAAGATACCCTACCACTTATATTATATTCCTCTTTAACTCTATCTGCTCTCTGGTAAGGAATTCTAACCACTCTTACCGACTTAGCAAAGCTAAACTCAGGCTTTGAAACTAAAAGCCTCTCCTCCAGTACGGATGGAGTCTCTAATCCAGCAACCTTATATATAAGCTCTTCATTCTTTACTATCTCTTCTTTTAAGATAACTCGGGACTTTGCCTCCCAATAATTTTCCTTGATTAAAGACATTCTCTGTTCTAAATATAAAAAACTCATTAAAAATAAAACAAAAACCACTAAAATATTTTTTAAATAAAAAAGATCACTCCTATTCATAAC
>CAZVIC010000019.1:0-15136 GCA_964627735.1 uncultured Planctomycetia bacterium
AAACGCTACCATGAACCTTACAGTCAAAAGGGATATCCATATCAACATACTCACTTAGACCCCTATTTGCCTGCAACCTTCTATCGATATTCTTATTAAACTTAAGATAAAAAGCATCTATACCAGTAGACTTAAAATCTTCTATTATTTTATCTATACTCTCAAAGTTCTTAAAGAGTTGAAATCTATCCCATATATGAGGGCACCCAGAGAAAACCATCTTCTTGTAAGGATAACTGTTAAAAAATCCAGAATTATATATAGTATCTCTTACGACTAATCCAAAATTGGAATCTCTCTTCATGATATATTCTATGCTGGGCATAGAGAGTATTAAATCTCCTAAGCCATGTGGGTGCAAATAGAGTCTTTTTACATTTTTACTATACACAAGATTTGTATTATTCATGGCAAAATTATTTTTCACCTATCCAATATATGGCTCGCGATATGGCTGGATGAGCAAAATTTTTATTTAAAATTGAAAACGATTCATAAAGCAAAGAATGTCTTCTTGCAATACTCATACCTGGAAACACACCCTTAAAAAATTGTTCTTTGAAATAGCATCTCATAAAATTTCTTAATTCAAGCCAGTTCATCTCTGACATATGAGTAGGCTCCGGGCTATCTAGGCCTATATTACAGATTAACCTATATATATATCTATTGGGCGATGAGATAATTATTACACCTCCATCAACTAGCAACTCTTTTATCTTCCTAAGATATTTGTCTAATAAACTAAAATGCATATGCTCTATAACTTCAAACATTGTAACAACATCAAACCGCCCTACTTTCTGAGAAAAATTTTCTAAATCTAAATTTATCAGCTCTATTTTATTGTTAACTCCAAATAACTTTTCTGCAGAAGCAATCTTTGCTGAATCTGGTTCTAACGCCACAACCTCTTTGAAATTAGAATCTTTCAATATAAAAGCAAGCTTAGAACCGTCCCCAGTACCAATATCCAAAATCCGACCTTTGATATAACTCTTTATAACGGCTAACAAATCTAGGCTAATTTTAAAATTATGCTTTTTCTCTATCACTCTATATCAACCCTTCGATTTTTAACTTATTACAGACATCATCAACACTTATACTCTCCAAACAAGCTAACCCCCTAGAGCAGCTAATACTGCTCTTGCTTGAGTAGAAAGGATATTTTAAACATGGTGAGCAATCAATATTACTCATTACATAAAAACTCTTCTTACCGCGCGGAGCTGTTCTTACATAATTACTCGGACCAAAAATACCTAAAGTTGGAACTGATAAAATAGAACTTAGATGCATAAGCCCAGTATCATTAGAGATAAATAGATTACAATGCTTTATAAAAAGAGCCGTTAAATGCAGTGGTTGATTATCAACAACAAATACCCTGGCTTTATCTTCTATGCAATCTGCTAATCTATGCTTAAGAAGTCTCTCTTCAAGCCCTCCAAAGATAATAATATATGCATCTTTATCTTTGATTAATTTTCTAGACAGATCTGCAAACCCTTCTAAGGGCCATCTCTTTTTATGGCCCTGCCAGTTTTTATCCCAAGATCCACCTCCACCAGGATGAACGCCGACCAAGAATTTATCATTTAAATTTTTATCTTCTAAATATTGTTCTATAACTTTAAAATCATTATGATTAAATTTAAGCTCTAAGTTATAATCAATGTTCTTATTTTTGCCGCTTAAAACATTTAAAAGATTTAGATTTTGCTCTAAATCATGGATAACAGAATTTACAGCCACCTTATTATTAACTAAAAAATCAAATCTAAAAAACCCACCTTTGTATCTATGTGAAACCCTGCTCTTTGCTGCAATTAAAAAAGTAAGTACATTAAAACCAAACTTATTTGAAGGAAAAATAGTAAATGAATAATCAAATTTTTGCCTATATAATTTAAACAATAAAATTAAATCTACTAATATACTTTTTCTAAACAAAAGAAAATCATCTATTAGACCCGCATCTTTAAACATATTTCCAAGATCTTCATTTAACAAAATCAATATTATATTTGTATCAATATCTCGCCGAATATTTTTTAAGAAAGGTATTGCCAGTATAGTATTGCCTATACCAGAGATAGAAATAACAACGGTTCTTTTCTTCATATTAAAATTTTATACTTTTAAACCCAGATTACGAGTTTAAAACACAATTTTAAAAATAATAACAAGACTAATTCAAAAGAAAACTATAAAGGTCTGCATCTTTAAATGACTTTATATATTCACTGTTGATCAAAAATTGCGGTAAATCATATTTATTCAATAAAAAGCTTAAGTCCTGATTTTTTTTCAAAACTATAAAAAATCTTTCTGTAGTTTCAACATTTGCTCTCAAATAATCAAAAGAGACTCTATGCTGATTGAAGTAATAAGCAAGAATAAAATCTACAGGCATAAAACATATCACACTATCACCTTCTTTGAGTTGATCTTTTAAAAATAAAGCTACGTCTTCTGCCCCGCTTAAAACCCCGGTCTCTTTGCTCTTCATAACAGCATCTTTCTCAATAACTGCCAAAGAGAGAAGCAGAGTAATTAAAACAATAGTTATTCTAAAGAATATTTTTTTAAAATCACACTTGAAGATCTCTACTACAGCTGAAGATATAATTCCAAAATATAGTGGAAGTAAAAAAATAAAGACCCTCTGAGGAGGAATCCTTCTGCTTAAAAGCAATAGACTTGTTATGGCTAAAACAGTAGAGGTCAAAATAACAACGTACTTCCCCCTCAATTCTTTTGACCTTACGGCTCCCACAAATACCGCTAAAACTAGTGTCAATCCAATCCAACTGGGAAAATCCCTCATCCAACTCGACCAAAGACTAGATAAATATTGAGGCAAATCTCCCATAAATTCAAAAGAACATCCAGGTTTAACAAATCTATTTGCAATAATGGAAGCAGATCCAGATCGTATGATCACAGGAAGATATAGTCCTAGACTTAGCACTAATACAATTGATATCGAAATAATTAACATTTTAATCTTATCTTTTTTGAATTTATCTTTAATGGCTCTGGCTAAAAACCAGACTAACCCTACTGCAATCGGATAAATCATAGCGGGAATAGTGTAGAGGCCTAAAGTCGATGAAAAAATAAAATACACCCAGCCTTTTTTCTCTGCTTTAAATATAAGATCTATAGAATAGAAGAAGATAATAGCCCACAACAGATAGAGAGTATAGCCTCTAGCATTTGTAGAATATTCAATAAGAAGAGATGAGGTGGCAAGAAGTACGGCGGATAACAACCCGGACTCTTTGTTAAATAAAGATGATATCAAATAATAGCCTGCGGGAATCACTAAGAGTCCAGATAAAAAAGCAGGCAAACGTATAACCCACTCAAAATTACCTAGTAAGATATAGAGAGGATGAGCAAAAATATTATAGAGAAGGTGATTATTAGGTGCAACATAATGTGACAATGAAAATGATAGCGGCTGAGAGAAAAAAAACAAAAATCCAAATGCCTCATCATAACGCATAGGTTGAAAGATATAATAAAGCCGCAACACAAAAGCTGTTAATAAAATAATTGCTAGATATCCTCTTTCTTTTTTATCCATTAACGCAGTGCCTCAAAAACTCCAGGTTCACCTTCCACATAAACAGATAAAATAATACTATAAACAACACTATAAAATTAAAAGTAGGACAATTTCCTGAGCCTATGATATAAACCATTTGCTAATTGTTTTTCTCTTCTATTTCTACTCTAAAAACAGCTGTATCACCTACCTGATGCAACAATGAAACATTATCCCGATATTTTTCTACAAAAGGATCAAGATAATTCCAAGTTATATAAGAAAATTCATCTACAACTATATACTTTACATTATTGCATATCAAATCATCATAAATCTTACCGAGTTCATGCGTAAAAGGGTAGCATACAGATTTATGCCCAGTATAAAGATAGGTCACCGTCGGCTTACGAGAGTATATTACTGCTTCATCTGTTAGGTTCTCTGCCATCCATCTATGTGCCAATAAAAAATTAATTCCTGGCTTCGACAAACTTTCTAATCCTTTATAGTGTCTTAAGTTTTGAGAAAGAAAGAAGAGGTTTGATATAAACAATGCTATAGTTAAGGTCCAAAAGATATAACCTCTGATTTTTAATTTTAAAAACCCTACCGTCCATTTTAAACCGCTAAAAAAATAGAAAAATAGCAACGGTAAGATAGGTAGAATATATCGTTTGCCTTCGCCAAAAACTCCGTGGTTTGAAATTATTATCATAAACAGATAAACCAGAAAATAATAATGGATAGAACAATATTTACTTTTTATAAACCTTGATATTAAACCAGAAAGTACAATAAAAACACTAGCTATATTCAAAAAACTCGGAAGCTTATAATTTAAACCTAGAGGGACAATAATTATAGACTCTCCTATAATTTTATAGTAATAACTTAAGCCGCTTATAAGTCTTTCCATAAGATACTGGGGCTGTAATAACATTTTTCCTTGATTAGGAAGATATGGATTGGCATAAGAAAATAATTTTAAATGCTCTCCAAAAAGATGCGCGGATTTAATCGCAGCACAAATAGACCAAGCAGCAATGGCTAATAAAAATATTGAACTTATAAAACTTGCTTTTCTAAACTCTCTTTTGATAATTAGAGCTACAATTGCTGCTATAAAAATACTGACTCCGAGATAACGGCAAAAAAAACTCAACAATATAAAAACTGCTGTTAAAAAAGCTTCTTTGGTTAAAATCTTTTTTTGATATATATATCTCTCTAACCAAAAAATAGAAAATATTGAAAAAAATAGATAAGGTATATCAGATAATATATTTTTGGTCGAATATATAACATATGAAAAACTAAAAGCAAAAAAAACAATTATCAAAAAAACATACTTATTTTGCCAATATTTTTTAAGAAGTAAAAATACTGCCCCCAGGCTTAAATAACCAAATAAAACAATTAAAACATGCATTAAAAAAAAGTTGTTGCCAAACAAAAAAATAACGACAGCCAAAAGCAATGGAAAGACTGGGGGATAATGGGTCACAAAAGGCTCCTGAGGAAAATTGATTGCTCTATAGCCAGTAAAATTATTAATACTATTGGCAATAATTATATACTGAGCACTATCGCCTCCTAATTCCGAGAAATCAGAGCTAATATTACTCAATGCAAAATACCAAAAAATAACACTAAAAAGAATGACCAGATGATATGTTCTTATCTTTTTGAACCTAAACATAGAAATCCTTCAATGAGAAATCTACTATAGAAGATGCTATGTCTTCCCAACTAAAATCTTTGACTCTATCTAATCCTTTCTTAATTACTCTCTCCCTAAGAGCAGCATCATCTAAAGCAAGTATAATCTTATCTGCTAGATCATCTGAGTCTCCAGGCTGAAAAAAAATTACTTCTCTGAAATCTTCTGCAATCTCTCTCAATCCTTCTAAAGAAGAAGCTACCACTGCAGTTGCTGAGGCCCAGTATTCATAGACCTTAAGAGTGGTAACTATTCTGTTGGGCAAGTAATCTTCTCTGGGAATAATTCCTATGCTAGCCTTTTTCAAATATTGAACAACTTTAGAATGCTCTAAGATTCCGCTAAAAAAACAGTTCTTTTCTAAATCCAATTCTTCTGCCAATCTTTTAATATGTTTAAGTTCACGGCCTCCGCCTATAAATAAAAACTTTATTCTATTATCCTTCTCTATTACCTTAACAGCTGCTTTTACTATCAACTCCACGCCATGTTGGCGGTCTATTGCTCCCAAATGTATAACACTCTTATCTGCTCCCATATCCTTCTCTCTGGTAAAATCAACACCATCAACGCCATCATAAACAACTATTATTCTTTCCTTTAATATGCCTCTCTTAATTAAAAGATCCCTCATTGCATATGTTACAACAATTACCGCCTCAGCATGACGAATAATCCAATATTCATATTTAATGAGACAGGGACTTACAATGCGCTCTAAAAGATTTCTGTTCCCTATAGGCAGATACTCTGCATGTATATCAGTTATATCTAAAATAAACTTAAATGAAAAAAACATTTTCAAAAAAGGAACAGTTATTGCAGATATTGTATTATGTATAAAAACGATATCTATATCTTCTATGAATCGGAAAAATTTTCTAAATAATCTTATATTAAATTTAATACTGCTCAAAATTTGAGAACGTTGTTTTCTGGGCGGATGCAACCATTCAACATCTATATCTTGAATTTTAGATACAGCATCTGTCGGAGCAATTATAGTCACACTATGGCCTCTCTTTTTAAACTCATGCGCAACTTTTAATGTCCTTATAGCACCTCCTCCTTGTAAAGGAGCTAAAGAATCATGAGTTGAAACAATAATTTTCATAAAAATCTAACCGTTCCTTGATTCATCAATTAAAACTGCGTACAATTTCGTTATAAACATTTTAATCCCCATGCCTCTTAAAGTTCTAAAAAAAATCTTCATGTTTCTTGAGCACAGAAAGGGAGATAACCATTTTTTAAGAAACCACATCAACATAGTCTTGCTTCTAAGGCTATTTAAATTAACACCTTCTCTGCATGTAGAATCTTTTCTAGATCCATTTTTCCCATCATAGCTATAACAACTACTAGGGTTTAACAATATATCATCTTGGGCTATATCATAAAATCTTGTTCCGGGATAAGGAACAGCTATACTTATCTGTATAGAGTCTGCTTTAAGATTACGAATATAAGCTGTTGATATCTTAAGATCTTCTCTGCCCTCATTCAACAGCCCAAAAATGAAAGTAGCATGAGTTTTAATTCCATATTTAGCACAAAGATCGATTACTTTAATAACTTTCTTTAAGTCTATAGGTTTCCCGATCTCCCTAATGACTTTATCACTACCGCTCTCTACTCCAAATTTAATGCCTATACAACCACTGTCTGCCATAGTTTTAATTAATTCTTCATCAAGATTGATAGCATCGGCCATACAGCTCCATTTAAATTCTAATTTTCTGTTTTTGATTTCAGAACATATATTTAAAACAAACTCTCTATTTATAGTCAAATCATCGTCATCAAAATATACCTCTTTAGCTTTATACTGCTCCTTAATCATCTCCATCTCATCCACCACTCTTCCAACAGAGAAGGTTCGATATTTACCGTTCCTATACATGACTTGATTAAAAAGACAGAAATAACATCTATAAGGGCATCCTCTAGATGCCTGAATCTGATAAGCAGGATAATTTTGGCAAAAACCATCCCAATAGATACCAGGATTTGGCCTCTCTTGTAAAGGAAACATATCTCGATCTATAGAAGGTAGCCTATCTAAATCATCAATCAATACTGGCTCTCCTGAATCAATAATCTCCCCCTCTTTACTATAAATTATTCCACTTTTTATATCTACATTATCCCTTAAATACTTAGCTACATTTAAGAGTAAGAACTCATACTCACCCTTTAATATAAAATCTACAATTCTATTGCCTTTTATAATTTTTTTATCAAAAACAGTGACATAAGGACCGCCCAGAGCTATAGATGTATCTTTATAGATACTCTTTATCTTATATGCAAAATTAATATCGTATTGTGAAGTAAGAATAGTAGGTTCATAAAATATCAGATCTGGTTTTATTTTTTTAATAATACCAAGCAACTCTCCTTCGTTTATATCAGCAGCAACAGCATCGACCAGATAAACTTCAAAACCATCTCTATTGAGCAAAGCAGCAGAATAACCCAGAAAAAAGGGAAATGGCAGATAGTGAGCAGCGGCATTCTTTTTTTTAACACCTGAATGAGGCCAACGAGAGCCAGATCTTATATGATACTTTTCATATTTAAAATCTATATCCCATTTAACCAATGGATTTAAAAGTAATACTTTCATAGCAAATCTTTTATAAAAAAACCTCTATCTCTTTAGGGAGTTTATAACCTAAATTCTTAGCTTTGTTTAAAAAAATAGCTGCTTCTTGTTTGTTACCGCAACCTAAATAATATAGTCCCAAATTGTAATAAGATGCAGCAAATCCCGGATCTATTTTTAAAGATCTTTTTAAATAAACAACAGCTTCGTTCAAACCATCCTGAGCTAAAAGAGACCCTAAATAAAAACACCCTTCTCTATGAAAAGGATAGACCTGAAGAAGTTTTTTATAATACTCTATAGCTTTATCTTCATCCTCTTCAATCTCACTTATTCTACCAAGAAGAAAATAATATCCTGGATAATCTAAGCCTAAGCTATAGGATCTGTTTAAATAGTTTCGAGCTCCATCGAAATCGCCCTTTTTAAACATGTAGTCTCCGGTATAGAACAGCAGCTTCCCATTCTGCGGATAGGCTTCGGCCAAGTTCTCAAAACCAGATTTACCGCTCTTAAAATATAGAGCTTCGAGCAAGATATAGACATCATTAACATAGGGAAATTCTTCTAAAATTTCTAATGCAATTTTCTTCGCTTCTTCATATTGAAACTGATCAATTTTTATTTGGGCTAAACCAATCAGTGCCTTTACTTTAAGCTGAGGGTTTCTAACATTTAACATTAATTTATTCAACCGTTCTTCTGCAGCAGAAAATCTTTTTTCTGCTTTAAGATAGGCCCCAATTTGAAAATTAGAAATCTCAGAATCCGGATAACGCTCTATAACATCGCAAGATATAATAAATTCATTCTCATAGAGTGGGTTTCTAAAATATGTAATCAACCCAAACCCAACTAAAGAAAATACTACAATTAAATTTAAAATATATTTTCTAATCTTTAATTTACTTAAAAATACATAAAGAATAATTATAACTCCCATCTGCGTTAGATAAAAATGGCGCTCTCTAGCTACTGATTCCAATTGAATAAAAAATCTCCAAAAATAAAAAGATACGACCCATAAAATTCCAAACTTTATTTTATTGTTGGATTTTAAAAAAACTATTACTAAACCAATGAGTGCAAAAGCCATAATCCAACCTGTCAGATCAAAGTACGATAGAGCCTCTACGTTTTGATGGTCAAAAGAAAAACCTGTCGGAATAAAGAAGAGTTTTATAAAAAGAAGTAACGCTTTAAGTTGAGTTAAAACATTTAATCCCCAGGTTCTAAATTGCATATCTACTGCAGGTTCTGCAAAAACAGCCAGACCTATTATTTTCCAGTAAATAAAAATAATAACTGAAATCAAACAATACGGAATTAAATAGAAAAATTTCTTAACTCCACCCTTATCAAAAAACAGAATGTATGAGAATAAAATCGGAATATATAAAACAAAATGCTCCTTGGTTAAGGCAGCCGCCAAATAAAATATAACAGAAAGATAAAATAAATATTTAGCTTTAGACAGATTGAACTTAAGATAAAAATAAAAAGAAAGAAGTATAAAAAAGCTAAAAAGCAAAGTAGACCTTGCCATAATATGCACTACCGCATCAAGATTGATGGGGTGAACCAAGAAAAAGATAGAGAGTAAGAGTAGCATTTTTGAATCAGGCTCTTTAAAAAACAGACATAATATCTTATAAAGGAAGAACGCTGAGAAAACATGGAGTAGAATATTAAATATCCTATATCCTGAAGCATTATATTTCGATAAACCATAACTCAAATTATAACTGAGCATAAATAAAGGTCTGAATGCCCCTTTAACATCTTGAGATATATAACCTAGAAAGTAATAGGGAGTAAAAGAAAAACTCTTTATTAGACAATTCTCTCCTATTAAATAGTGATCACTAAATATGAAACCATCATTTAATGATGTCGAATAAATCCCAAAGCCCAAAATCAAAAAAAACAGAATAATGCACCATTTATTCTTTAACATTGCTGGGGCAACTCCCTCCTAAAGCTTTAATCTTCTCTTTACCTAAATCAAACTCCGGAGCTATATCTAAACTTTTACAACAGAGGCTGATAGCCTTATCTATATCGCCTCTTTCTTCAGCAATCAAAGCAAGGCCATAATAGGCTGAATGAAGATCTGGAAATATCGCAATAGATATTTTGAACTCATTTTCAGCGTCTGAATATCTTCCTTCGTTAAAATATATTATACCTAAATTATGATGAGCCTTATAGTTAAATGGAGTATGTTTAATCTCATTCTTATAAAAATTTTCTGGAATCACCCACTCTTTATTACGCTCTAGGGTTGAAAAACTGTAAAATATTAGCATCCCCGCTATAAAGATATACCCTATATATCTAAATATTGTTTTTCTGTAAAAAATATCATGTATTAACGATATTACTAAAACAAGTACCGCAGGTAACCCCAAATAGAGCCAATGTTCAGCACAGGGAGCATTTAATGCTACTATTATTCCAGATATAAATATGAAATTTAAAATATACCATATAGAAAAAAATATCCTTATCTTGCTCTTTCTAATTACATAAAAACCAAAATAAAGTATTAAAGATAGCGAGATAAAATATACAATAAAAGTAAGATCTTTGGGTGAATCTATATAATTAATAGCATAGGATAATCTAAGATTGAGTGGTAAAAATATCATTTTTAAATATTTAAAAAATAGAAAAGGCAAAGTTAAAAATCTCTCGCTTAATGTAGGCCCAGAAAGATTTGCACCTAGAGTCCCCGCCAATCTCAATAAAATATAAACAATAGCAATAATAAAATGACTGATAGTATGGCGCAAATAAGAACGATAAAAAATAATTATATATGTTAAGAGCAATAAAGGTATCATCAAAGCTATCTCTTTAGATAAGATTGCAGCTACAAAAGAAAGTACACTTAAGATAAGATTGCTATTTTTATGATTATCTAAAAATTTAAAAAATAAAATTAAAGAGATAAATGAAAAAGACCCAGCTAGCAGGTCGGCCCTACCAGATACATAGCTTACTGCTCCTGTATTGAGAGGATGAATCACAAATAAAAGCGCTACTAAAAAGGCTTCTTTTCTTTTTTTAAAAAATTTCAAAGTTAAACTATACAATAACAGGCCATTAAATAAATGGATTAAAATATTAGTCAGATGATAACCTCGAGGATTAAAACCCCAAATCTTATAATCAAGCATATAGGAGATAATCTGTAAAGGCCTAGAAGGCAGTCTTAATATTTCGAAGTTAAATGCAGCTTCAAAGAGTCTAGGAATATTCTTAAAAGATGTTATCAACTCATTGTTTAATACAAGATGGAAATCATCATATATAAAAGGGGCGTCTAAAACACCCACATAAATAATCAATCCCATGGATAGTATTATCAACAAAGGTAATAAATTATTTTTATTGACCATCAGTGCCCTCAATAGAATCTAATATTTTTAGATTCAAAATAGCATTACTATCATCTTTATTTAATGCTACTACAGACTGAAACCATCTTCTAGCCTCTTTATACTGCCCTAACCTTAAAAGCACTACGCCTAAATTGTTATAGGTTTCATCTAAAGAAGAATAAGTGTAATAACCGCTAAAATCTTGAGTTGCTAAATGATAATAGTATGTCGATAAAAAGTAATCGTTATTTAAGAGATAATGATAGCCAAGCATATTATGCGCCTCTTCGCTTTTTGTAGAGATATCAATCGCCCTTCTAAAAATTAATTCATTATTTTTAAAATAATCCTGATATTTAAGATTCAAAAAAACCTAAAACAGGACAACCGCCACCAGTGGTATTTTAAAAATCTTTCTCTTTGACAGAAAATATCCAGTAATACCTATCAATCCAATGCCTGGCAGATAGAAGAACCTCTCAGCCCAAAAATGTAAAGCCGGAATAATATTAGATATAGGAATATAAAAAAATAGTAACCATCCTAAGAATAAGGATAGAGTCAGAATTTTTCTTTTTATAGTATGAAAAAAGAATAAAACTACTGCAGAAAACAAAATAATACCAAATACAACTTCAAAGTTAAAGATAGAATTATATTTTGGAAAAGCATCGCTCAAAGAAAGTTTAAAAGGTATAAAAAATTTAAATAAATACCTAAAAAAACCTGCAAATGAAGATAAAATAGCTACATATGGCTCGCCATGCAAAAAAGGCAGACTACTGCCGATATGACCAATAATTCCAACCCTAACAAAAAGATAAATTAAAGCAAGTAAGAGATACCAAATGCTATATAGTTTAAATCTATTTTTAACTTCTGCAATAAGACAGACAACCAAAAAAAATGGCAGGGCAATCTCTTTACTCATCAAAGCTAAGATATATCCTAAAAAAGAATAAATAAAATAAACTAACTTACCCTTCTCTTGGAATATCAGATAGAGTAAAAAAGAGAACAAAATAAAGAAGGCAGCTAGTAAATCAGCTCTTGCCCCTAAGCAGACAACGGTTGAGATATTGAGTGGTAATAAACCATATAGAAGCACTGACAGTAAAGATACATCCTTAGTTATTTTGAATTTCAATAAAATAAGATAAAGCAACATTAAGTTGATTATATGCAATAAGATATTGGTTATACGAAACCCCAGTGGGTTCTTACCATAAAGCAGAAAATCTAATGTATATGAGATTTTAAACAGAGGCCTATAATAATTGCCTTGGCCCTTAGGATTAAGTAATGGCTGAAACAACAAGTCTCTAAATTCCTGCTGGTTCTGGACAATACAACTTCCTTCTTTAATCTGAACATTGTCTAACCAGCTAAATTCAAAACTTAAACTTTTGAAAAATACAATTAAAACAATGATAAAAACGATAAATAGATGAACCCAGATTTTATCCTTGATAAAAAAACTTCTCAAAGTTCATATCATATAGTAGCTTTATCTAATTATTCTCTTTTATATAAAGCTGTGTAATCTGTTCAGCAATAAGCGAAAGCATAAATATAATAACAGCTGTAGAGAATAGCAGTAAACTCATATTAGTAAAACTGTGCCGATTAATATAGGTGTAAACATAATAAATCAATCCTGTAATAAAGAACAGGAATGAGACTGGCAAAAACACCTTAAACGGAGAATAGATAGTAGCTATCTTTACAATAATAAGCATGAACTTAATTCCATCTTTTAAAGGATTTATTTTGCTCAACCCTTTCGTTCTTTCTATTATATTAACATCTTGGAATTTTATGCTTCTACCTGTTTTAAGTAAAGCTAAAGTTAAAGTGGTTGGATAAGAGAAACCGTTTGGCAGGAGATAGAGAAACCGTTTACATAAATCTGCTCTAATAACCCTAAAACCTGAAGTTAAATCTACTATTTTTTTAGCTGTAACATAGCTTGCCAATCTATTGAACATATGATTTGCGATCTTTCTATGCCAAGGACCATCATATCTGACTCTTGATCCGACAACCATATCATAAGAGCCTAAACCCTGAAGCAACTTAATAATCTCTTGGGGGGGATGCTGCATATCCGCATCCATAAGTAATATCCAATCACCGCTTGAAGCTCTAATACCGCTCTTTATAGCAGCACCATTACCTATATTATAAGGATGGCGTATTATCTTTATATGATTGGGATCATATTCTAACCAATCTGATATTTTATCTTTAGATCCATCGTCAACTACGATAATTTCTTTCTCATAATCCAATAACTCCCTATTAATATCTGTCAAAAGTTCAGAGAGATTTTCCGATTCATTATAGGCAGGTATTACAATGGAAAGTTTCATTTAATAAAAAACGACTTCAGGAAGAACTTTAGTCTCCCTGAAGTCAGTATAAATTTACGTATTAATGGGTATGACCTGCTACAACACCTGTCGTTGCACTGTAAACATAGGTACAACTATAAGGACAGGTTGGAGCTTCTTGAGCAGCAAAATAACCATGCACAAAAGTAGCTAGAGCCAAGGTTGTAGGAAATTCTGCATCTACATCAGCGGTAACAGCTGTCTTTGCATAATAAGCGGCAACTGCAGATCTGATAGTAGCAATATTTCCATCACAAGCAGCCTGTTTTGCATTTGACTGTAAATCAACAAACTTAGGCACTGCTATTGCAGCTAAGACAGAAATGACAACTATAACCATAACCAACTCAATCAGTGTAAAACCATGCTTCATACTAACACCTCCTTTAACTAGCATATTATAAACAAAAACCTACTTATTGTATTTAAACAAAAAAAACATCTTGTGTCAAGTAATTACACCGTATAATCTTAAAATTATTTGCAATAAATTTAACTCAAAAAATAATATAAATCTGTTAATATATTGATGTGGAGTAAATGATTTAAAAACATTGTCAAAATGAACATAATTCAGACATTGCTAGTTTACCTCTCCCTGCTCTTTCTTTTAAGCAACCTTGGTAGATACATTATTCCTGCCCATATATCAGATAAAACATACTATAGAATACCATTTGCTATTATAGTTATAACCTTTATAATTACCCTACTAGGATTAACAGGGATATTAAAATCAGAGTGTATGCTAATCTTAGTAATAATGCTGTCGCTATTACTATTCCGAACCATAATTAAAGGCTGCAAACTGCATCTATCAAGACTCAATTACTCAAAAACCATTAAAACCAACCTAATCTTACCTCTATTATTAATAGCATCTTATCTTTTTATAGTGCAGATCAATGCCTTAACCCCTCCGGTTTCACGCGACGCATTGAACTACCATCTATACCTGCCTAAACTATACCTAGAAAACGGACATATTGTTACACTAACAGAAAATATTTACAGCTATTTCCCAGCTTATTGGGAGCTATTTTACTCGTTTTTAATCTCTCTATCTAGCGATCTTATGCCTAAATTAATGCATTCTCTATTCCTTATAATGAGCACATTTTTAATAATAGATTTTGTAAAAATTCTAAACAGAGAAGCAAAACCCATATACGGCATGATTGCGGGAATAATATTCCTTTCGGCGCCTACAATAACAAGAAATTCCAGTTTGGCCTATATTGACATGAGCTTCTCCTTCTATCTTTTGCTTGGAATCTATATATTGATACAATTTCATCAATCCAGAAACAAAACCTATCTCTATCTTGCTGCAATTTCTATTGGATTTGCAACAGGGATGAAATATCTAGGCCTAATCTGGCTTGCGCTGGCAGCGCTGTTTATGCTTGAAAAAGAAAAAAAACCTTATAAATTTTTTAAAACCTATATCAAATTTATTCTAGTTGC
>CAZVIC010000020.1:0-15031 GCA_964627735.1 uncultured Planctomycetia bacterium
TCCAAAATCAAATTTAGTTTCTTCTTGCCATTTCATTTCAAAATTTAATTCTTCCTCTTTAGCTTCTTTATCAATACTGTTCTTCTCTAAGCTTTTATTTTGTTCTTCCGACAGGCGTACCGCTTTTATTAAACTGTCTACCTCTTCAATAACCTTAGATTCAGTTGTTGTTAATAAACTCAAAATTTGTTTTAATATTGAATCTTTTATTCTACAATAATTTAGAGCCTCTTTAGCTGTTACAGCTTCCATCCTTCTAACTCCACCTGAAGAAGAACTCTCAGAAATTATTTTAAATAGCCCAATATCTCCGGTACGATTAATATGTATACCTCCGCAAAGCTCTTTGCTCATTTCGGATATATCCACAACTCTAACATTATCACCATACTTCTCACCAAATAAGGCCATCGCACCCTCTTTTTTTGCCTGTTTATAAGAGGTGTTTTTTATATCAACTTTAAAATTAGCCAATATAGACTCATTGACCCTATCTTCAACCTCTTCAATCTCCTCTTTAGACAACGCCTTAAAATGATTGAAATCAAACCTTAGCTTATGAGGACCAACATAAGATCCTGCCTGTTCAATATGAACCCCGAGCACCTCTTTCAGAGCCGCCTGGAGAAGATGAGTTGCAGTATGATTACGCGCTATAGCCAACCTCTGCTCTTTATCCACTACTAGCGAGACCTTGCTCTTATTTTTAATCTTCCCTTTAACTATTCTTATAAAATGCAATACTCTGTCATCTATATTCTTAACTTCAAATACCTCTGCTGTAAAATCTTTAGCTCTCAACTCTCCCCTGTCTGCAACTTGACCTCCACCCTTACCGTAGAACGGCGTCTTAGCAACTAATATCACCGCCTCACCATTATCTAGTTCAGTCAAAGACTCATTTAATTCTGTATTAAGTATCGCCACAACTTGAGACTCACAGACACTATCTTCATAACCAATAAATTCCGTAGGAGCTACATCTCTTAATAACTCCTTATCTTTTGAAAATATCTCATCTTTGATCTGGCTAGAAGACTTAGACCTCTCTTTTTGCCTATTTAAAGCTTGAGTAAAACCATCTAAATCTATTTCAAGCCCATTCTCCTGAGCAACTTTTCTAGTCAGTTCATAAGGAAAACCAAAAGTATCATAAAGTTTAAAAACATCTTCTCCTGTTATTTTATCCTTTTTGTCCTCTTTTAGTTTTTTAATTAAATCACTCAATCTTACAAGACCTGAATCAATAGTATTCTGAAATCTCTCTTCTTCTGACTTCACAACCGAAGAAATATGTTCACGCTTATTCTCTAATTCAGGATAGGCCTTTTTCATAACAGAACAGACAATCGCTATAAGTTTATAGAGAAATTTTTCTTTTAATCCCATTCTATGACCATGCCAAACTGCCTTTCTAATAATTTTCCTTACTACATAACCTCTCTCTTCGTTAGAAGGGACGACTCCCTCTGCAATGGCAAACGTGACAGCTCTTATATGATCTGCAATAGCATAAACATCTAAGTCAGATCTGTTCTTAGAATTTTTAATTTGAGTTTCTATCTCTTTGATTACAGGAACAAATATATCTGTTTTAAAATTCGTATCGACTCCCTGAAGAACAGCAGCTACTCTTCCAAGGCCCATCCCAGTATCAATATTTTTAGTAGGAAGAGGTTCTAAAAAACCTTTACCATCATTCTCCTTCCTGTTAAATTGAGTAAAAACAAGGTTCCATATTTCAACAAACCTTCCGCAATCACAGCCTGGATTACAACTATTATTAGAGCAATCGCTATTTTTACCTAAATCATAAAAAATTTCAGAGCAGGGACCGCAAGGACCATTGGGTCCATCTTTTATTGCATTTGCAGGCCAAAAATTTTTATCAGCAGCTAGCTTTACAATTCTATCTCGAGGAAAATCAATCTTATTAATCCAAATATTAAACGATTCTTCATCTTCCTCATAAACAGAGACCCACAACCTCTCCTTAGGAATTTTTATTACATCTACTACAAACTCCCAGGCCCAAACTATAGCATCTTCCTTGAAATAATCCCCAAAAGAGAAATTGCCAAGCATCTCAAAGAAAGTATGATAAGATGAAGTCTTACCGACTTTTTCAAGATCATCGGTTCTAAGACATTTTTGAGAACTGGTAGCTCTTTTAACATCATCTCTTATGCCTAAAAAGTAAGGTTTAAATTGATTCATCCCTGCAGAAGTAAACAACACTGTTTTATCTTCTGAAGGAGCAAGACTATCAGAAGAAAAGACCTTATGCCCCTTACCTTCAAAAAACTCTAGAAATTTAGAACGAATTTCATCTGTTTTCATAATCATTCAATTATTTAAAACACTATTAACTGTCTCTCTTAAGACTGAAGAACTAAAACCTCTTCTTCCTAAATAAGCATAGAGCCTGCGTCTCTTTGTCAAACTGTCTTTAATTTTACTCATATTTCTTGCCTTCTTTTTAGCAAGTCTAAGTGCAATATCGTTTTCATCTACAGTTTCAAAATCCTTTAATACGCTCTCAATAATATCTTGAGAGACCCCTTTTCTCTTAAGCTCAAATGCTGTATACGACTTGCTTCTGGGATTATATGAAAGTCGATATTCCATCCAATGCTTTGCAAATTCCAAATCATTTATTAAGTCACACTGTTTTAATCTTCTTATAACATCTTTAATGTTTTCACTATCATAGCCTCGTCGACTGAGTCTCTCTCTAATCTCTCCCTCAGACCGTGGTCGATATCTTAAGAGTATCTGAACATATCTAAAAGAATCCACTTTATTCCTTCTGTCTTAACAGTAAGGGCAGCCCCTAAAAAGAGACCTGCAACAAAGAGCGTCAAGAAGCTTAAAAACTTGAACAACTTCATTTGCTGCTTCCAGAGATACTGGCTCTTATTTTACCTTCTATCTCTTTTGCCAACTTCTTATTCTCCTTCAAATAAACCCTGGCATTATCCTTACCCTGGCCTAACTTTTCATCAGCATAAGATATCCAACTTCCGGATTTAACTATTATACCTAAATCGATACCCATATCTACCAGTCCACCTTCATAAGAGATGCCTTCATCGTAAATAATGTCAAATTCAGCTTTTTTAAAAGGAGGAGCAACTTTATTCTTTACTATTTTTGCACGAACCATATTACCAATTGGATTATCACCTGATGTTATTACGGCTCCTCTTCTGACATCAATCCTAACAGATGAATAAAATTTTAGAGCACGACCACCTGGGGTAGTCTCAGGGTTGCCAAACATAACACCTATCTTCTCTCTTATCTGGTTAATAAATATAACACAGGTTTTAGATTTACTTATTGCAGCAGTAAGTTTTCTCATAGCCTGAGACATAAGACGTGCTTGTAATCCTATGAAGCTATCGCCCATACCACCCTCTATCTCAGCCTTAGGGACTAAAGCAGCGACAGAATCAACTACTATCACATCAACAGCATTAGAGCGAACAAGATACTCTGTTATCTCTAAAGCCTGCTCTCCGGTATCAGGCTGCGATATCAAGAGATCATCCATATTAACCCCTATCTTCATTGAATAACCTGGATCAAGCGCATGCTCTACATCAATAAAAGCTGCAACACCTCCAGCCTCCTGAGCTCTAGCCACTATACTAAGTGCGAGAGTAGTCTTTCCGCTTGATTCTGGGCCATATATTTCAACAACTCTACCTCTTGGAACACCGCCTATGCCTAAAGCTAGATCCAAACTTATTGAGCCTGTAGGTATGAAAGGAATGTCCAACTTGATGTCTGAACCCAATCTCATTATGGAACCTTTGCCAAACTCTTTTTCAATCTGACCTAAAGCTAAATCCAACGCTTTTGATTTACCTGAATCTTGCTGCGTTTTTTTTTCTTCACTACTTGTCTTTACCATAATAATACCTCCTATTTACAATGATAATGCTGTGATTTAATAAAGCTAGATGCCTGCAATATTTATGATCTTCTCTATATCAGCCTCAACTTCAATCGGCTCCTGAGACTCCTTCATTGCAATATCAGGATCCTTTAACCCATGGCCTGTAAGAACAGCTACGACTTCTATGTCTTTATAATCTCTGAAGTATCCTTCTTCAACCAATTTCAATAACCCTGCAACTGAAGCCGCAGAAGCAGGTTCAACAAATATCCCATCTTGAGAAGCTAATAGCTTATAGCTATCTAATATCTCTCTATCTGTTACATCTCTTATAACACCACCTGATTCATCCCGAGCTTCTTCAGCTTTTTTCCAAGAAGAAGGATTACCGATTCTGATAGCTGTTGCAATTGTTTCAGGCTTTTCTATAGGATGGCCATGTACAATAGGGGCAGACCCAGATGCCTGGAAACCCATCATCTTAGGTAGCTTAGTTATCTTGCCCTTGTTTTTATACTCTTTATAGCCCTTCCAATAAGCAGTGATATTCCCAGCATTTCCAACAGGTATAAAATGAAAATCTGGACCATTACCTAAAAAATCAGAAACCTCAAAAGAACCTGTTTTCTGCCCCTCTATTCTGTAAGGGTTAAGAGAGTTCACAAGAGTAATAGGATATTTATCTGTTATCTCTTTTACTATTTTTAAACAATCATCAAAATTTCCATCTACAGCCAACACTTTAGCACCATGAGCTAGAGCCTGCGTTAATTTACCTTTAGCTATGGCACCGTTTGGGATAAGTACTACACATTTTAATCCACATCTTGCTGAATAAGCTGCTGCTGAAGCAGATGTATTCCCTGTTGAAGCGCACATAACAGCCTTACTACCTTCTTCTAATGCTTTTGAAACAGCAAGTGTCATACCCCTATCCTTAAAAGATCCAGTAGGATTTGCCCCTTCAAATTTTAAGTAAACACGAGAATTATTTCCAAGCTTCTTGGATAAAAAACATGAATAGAGAAGAGGTGTATTCCCTTCCTGGAGAGAGATAATAGGAGTTTCATCTCCTACAGGAAGATACTCTCTATACTGACTTATAACCCCCTGCCAGCTCATCTCTCTACCCTAATAGAAACTGGCCTCCTAACTATATCATCCAACTTTTCTATCTTAGCTAGCGCTTTTTTCATATTCTTTTCATTTGCCTTATGGGTCATCATAACTATTGGCACAGAAGAAGACTTTGCTCTATTTTTTTGAGTCACATTTGCAATGCTTATGCCATAACTAGATAAAATACCAGAAATCTTAGCCAAAACACCAGGTTTATCAAGTGCCATAAGTCTAACATAATACTTAAAATCTATATCATCTATGCTCTTTAACCCTTTAATCTTTGGATCAACATAATCATAGCTTGAAAAATCTTCCCCTTTTAATGTAGCAGCTAAGCTTACCAAGTCTGCTATTACAGCAGAAGTTGTTGGCTTACTACCTGCACCCTTACCATAAAAAAGCATCTCTCCAGTTAAATCCCCTTCAACAAAGAGTGCATTAAAAACCCCTTTTACCGAAGAGAGCATATGATCAAGAGGAAGCAATGCAGGGTGTACTCTTGCCTCTAAAAATCCGTCCCTAGATCTTTTTGCAATCGCTAAAAGTTTTATCTTACAACCCAACTCTTTAGCATATTTGACATCTAAATTTGAAATAGAAGTTATGCCTTCTCTGTAAATTTTAGAAAAATCAGGACTAAAACCAAATGCTAACTTCGTTATAACAGCAAGCTTATGAGAAGAGTCTATTCCTTCTAAATCCAAACTTGGATCACTCTCTGCGTATCCTTTATCTCTGGCAATCACTAAAGCCTCTTTCATCGAAATATTCTGCTCTTCCATAACGGTAAGAATATAATTAGAAGTACCGTTAACTATACCTAAAATATATTTGATATTATTAGCCACCAAAGAGTTAGCAAGATTATCTACAACAGGAATTCCGCCGCAAACAGAAGCTTCGAATTTTAAAGTTACTCCACTCTCTTTGGCTTTAATAAAAAGAGTATCTCCATATTCAGCTAATAAAGCTTTATTTGCTGTTACAACATGTTTTCCGTTTTTAAAAGCATCTAATATACACTTTTTTGCATCTTTAATGCCCCCAATAAGCTCAATAACAATATCTATGCCTTTATCTTTTGTTATATCCTCTGCATTAGAAGTTAAAATATTTTTATACTTTGAAGGAACCTTCTTAAAATCTCTCTCTGCAATCCTTGAAAGCTCAAATCGAACCCCACTCTTTTCTTTCAAATAAGAACAGTTCTCCCTTAGGTATTTAGCTACCCCTTCTCCTATCGTGCCAAAACCTATAAGGCCTACTCTTATGACTTTCATATTAAAATTTAACAAATAACATTAATTGAAATTATAGCAAAAAGAACCTCACCTATATATAAAAAAATATTACCTATATATCAAAAACAGAGGTTAACGCCTTATCTCTTTGGCCCACTCTCTGATTGAAGCTGCAATAAGATCTATTTTATTTAACTCCTGCGCTTCAAGATTAATTTGACCAAAGCTTATTCTATAGAACATATTTGTAAGATGATAAAAATCTTTTGAAATACTAAAACCTTTATCAACAAGCTGATAAGCAAATTCACGTGGAGTTAGATTTGGCAACCTTTTATAACCTGCCTTGGCCAAAAGATCCAATATCTGTAGATAGAAATTCCTAACTATTTTCTCTTCTTTTGTAAATTTTCTCTGAGGAAATAGCCTACATATTTGCTGCTTCTTTCTCTTCTTCCTGATTAACTCTCTTGAAAGAACTGACAGGAAATATACTGCAATAATCGTGATGAAAGACAGCGAATATAGCCTTCTATTATTTTTAAGATGATTAAAAATATTACTACTTACACCATAAATAAAAGTCTTAATTCCTCTGAATATTCCCTCAATAAAATCTATCATCAGACCCTGAGCATGGTAAGAGAATCCCAAAATCCACTCTTTAAGTTTATCTCCTAAAATATTAAACAATAAACCTATCTCTTTTGCAGTCAGATCGTCTTCAGGAATCATATCTTCAATAAGAAACTCTTCAGACTCAAAATCCTCTTCTACAACATCTTCAACTTCAACTAAGCCTTTGTCAGCAATAAATTTTTCAAGATCATCGTCAAAGAGAATATCTTCGACTAGAGGGTCTTTTGTTTCATCCTCAATGCTATCAAATATCAAACCATCTTCGATCATCTTAACAGCATCGTCAGAAGGCTCTTCTTTTAATTTCTCTGAATCAGGTTTTAGGACAATACTATCTTCAAAAACACCTTCTTCTAATTCCTTGCTCATAAAATCTTGCGCAATATCAGTATCTTCTTCTACACTACTGCTCTCGAACTCATCTAAAATATATTCTTCTTGAACCATCTCTTCCAACACAGAATCTTCTTCAAAAAAAACTTGCTCACTCTGATCTAACGATTCTTCCTTAAATATTAAATCTTCAGCAGGTAGATCTTCTAATATTATATCCTCTTCAAAGAGACCCTCTTCCTCAATAATTTCTAAATCTGGTATAAGATCTTCTTCTTCTGTTGTAACCTCTGACAATCCTGTGTCCACTTTAATTCCGTCTTCATTTTTAGGAGAATCTAGAAATGAATCTTCGAGAATCTCTTCCTCAAGTATAATTTTTTGGCCCTGAATCTCTTGACTTGGAAGCATCTCTTGCTCCAAAGGAATGCTATCTTCCATTACAAGGCTTTCATCAAAAAGCGCATCTTCTTCTGCTAATTCAGGATCTTCAGAAGATACTAATTCTTTAGAAATATACTCTTGTTCAGACATATTCTCTTCTAAAGAAGATTCTGTGCTAGAATAAAGATCTGCAGGTTCTTTCTCTTCACCGAAAATATCTTCTTTAAACTCATCTTCCAGGTCAACTCCAACTAAATCTTCTTCAAAATCTTCAGATAAAGATGCTGGCCTTTCTTCTTCTAGAACTTCATCTTTGATTAACTCATCTTCTGCTCTCTCAACATAACTACTCTTAGCAGAAACATCTTCATTTGAGATGTCTCCTTCGGAAATTTTATCATCTAAAGATATTGCTTCTTTTGACTCCTCAACAGTTTCTTCCACTACTTCTTTAACCTCTGAGGCGAGTCCGTCTCTTTCTTCACCTAACGAGAGCTCTTCTAAAGGTTCTCCTTCAACAACTTCATCTTTTTGCTCAAGCTCAGATGCTAATTCAGTAAATTCTAAATCCTCATCACCTCTACTAGAAAACGCTGCATCTTCTTCGGAAATTTTGCTCTCAGCTTTATTCTGGTCCAATTCAGAGACAGGTTCTACTTGCTCTTCTGAAAGAACAGCTTCTTCAAAAAAATCTTCATACTTATTCTCTTCAAATACAGTCTTCTCTTTATCTTCAGCATAATCCTCTGCAAGAAAAACCTCTTCTTCTTCAACAGTTGATTCAGCAGTTAAAATTTCCTCCCCTAACTCAGAGTCCAAGCTTGTCTCTTCTTCAGCAGGTATAGTTGTCTTTTCAAAAAATTCCTCAGAAAAAACAACCTCTTCTTCAGGAAGACTGCGCTGAGAAAGCTTATCTTTAAAATAATAGCCTTCCGGCAAAAGCTCCTCTTCTAGAGCACCCTCTTCGGTAATCTTTCTACTATCTTTACTCTGCTCTGAATAAGCAGATTCATCAGACTCGCCCTCGTTACTACCCTCATCAGCAAAGCCTCTATCCTCTAAAGATTTTCGAGGCTTTAGAACCAACACTTTGGGTTTCTCCTCCCACTGCTCTTGAGAAAAAGACTTAGGAGTGGCATCACAAGGTAACCATCCTATATTTGGGAAGAAAACTTCTATCCAGGCATGAGCATTCTTGGCATAAACTATAGAAGTCCTCTTTCGAGAATCAAACTCTCCGCCTGAAAAACCAATAACAAGCCGCGTAGGAATATTACGATAACGCAACATTAAAGCTAAAGCTGTTGCAAAATATTCACAATCACCAGGCTTCTTATTAAAAAGAAAATCATATAGCGTAGGGCTTTTACCAGCACTTAACCTATTATAGACGCAATGTTTCTTCAAATATTCTCTGATTGTAATTAACTCATCATAAATATTGGAAGGTGTATACTTCAAAATTTTAGAAGTTAAATCCATCAATCTTTGGTCTAAATTAGGTGGGAGTTGAAGATATAAATCCATGATTTCTTTTGGATATTGCCTTGGTAATGATCGTAAATAATTAGAAGGATAGCTCTTATCAAGAGATACTACTTCATATTCGTCTCCAAACTTAAGTTTTCTTTGTAAGTAAATATTCTCAAAATGATCTATCCTGATTTCTTTTATTCCTGCGCCAGATAAATCTATAATAGGATAAGCACCTAGAATGAGATCCTGAGAATAGTTCTTAATATAAAATTTTTGATGATAAAATTTATCAGGTGTAATTTTAACAAAAAGCTCTTTCCTTAGATAGAGTGGTTTAAAATTAATATTCTCATCTTTTACTTTAATAGCTACAGGCTTACTACCATACTTAATCCAATTGCTACCATTGTAATAATTGAAAGTCTGGGCTTTGAAAAGAAACGGTTTCTCTGTCTCTATCAACATTAAAATCTTATCTTCGTTTTTCAACTCGGATATAGTCCCTAGCCCAACTTCATTTGGAAAACTCATCCCTCCTTCTTTCGCCATCTCTCCTGTAAGGTCAACTTCTTTTTTCAATTCATCAATAAGGTGCATCTTTTTTTTAACTACAAAAAGTGGATTTTGAGTTCTTGGTAGAGCAAGAAAGACTAATCCCGTTATAAAGAATACATTAAAAGTTGTTAAAGCACCCCATCTTGCTAAACCTAACCGGGGTTTCATTGGTTTTAAAATTTTATCTCGTATCTCTAGCTTAGGAAGTAAAAAAATAAAACCAAATACAGATAAAACTAGATAGAGAGAAAAGATACCCAAAAAAAGTAACTTTTCTGTAAAAATACCTGACAAGGAAAGCTGAATAAAACTCAAAAGATAAGAGTTAAGCCAACCTTTTGTATTTTTAGAACTGAAGATACTCACAACTTGAAAAGAGAGAATAAAATACCAAGCCAACCATGCAATTGCCCACTCTCCAGAATTTCCTGAAGTAAAGAATATTCCAGCTCCAAAAACCAAGAGAACAAATAGCAAGCCTCTAGAAATAATTCTTGAAAAATTAAATTTTTTAACTAGCTGTGTTAATACAAAACCGAATGTAAAAATAGAGCCTGCTAGTATCAAGCTGGAACCAGCTCTTTCAATAAGCGGAAGAGCTATTATTCCAATACTTACCAATAAAAATGAAATAATATAAAACATCTTAAGAAGATAAAAACATATGCGGCCTGCTTAACGCATCAGATATACGATCACCATGTTTTACCATATACACTCTTATGCCCTCACCAGTTAAGTAGAACGCCTCTCCGCTCATAAGCTGAGAGAAAACATTATAAAAATCACCAATCTTTTTATCCAAAACAGCAGCGAAAGATCTAGGATCGAATACAACAAGCATAGAATCAACACCCTGATTTGCGAGTTGTATAATTTTCTGAGTAACATCAGAGTTAAGAGATAAGAGAACAAATACTGCGACAGACTCCCTCTCGATTTCAGGGATCGAGGCATCTACAAGATCTTTAACGTTCGCCATTTCTGTGGTCTTTATTTTAGAAAGACTATCCAATATTGGAGTCATTCGACCATAAGCTTTCTTGAATTCAATTTTCCTTTTAGCCTGATTATAGTATATGAGCTTTACGTGATAGCGAGTGCTCAAAGCTTTATTTGCTATAGTTGCAACTGTTTTAATCGCATATTCAAAATTAGACTCTTCAAGTAACCCCAACACCATATTAGAAGAACTATCCAATACTATGGAAAGATTAGAGAGAGTAAATTTTTCTAGCTCTTTGACCATAAGTTTACCTGTTCTAGCTGTCGCTCTCCAATGAACATTCTTTAAACTGTCTCCACATTGATACTCTCTTATCTGTAAAAAGTTACCACCCATACCAGATCTATTGGAAGATGTGTTTGCAAACTCCGATCTCATGCCTCTATAGGACACAGCAAATTGAGGCACCTCATAAAACTCAGGATATATGGTAATTTTAGACCTGTAGGAAAAATTTATAGCTCTCTTCCAAAGACCTAGAGGAAAGCTGCTCTCTGCTTTAATAAAAGCAAGATGATGCACACCTCTTGCTTTTATTTTCATAGTATAATCTAGCTCTAATTCCTCTCCACTTTTTAAGCTAGATATAATGGGAAGCTCTACTCCAGATATATTTTCTGTAAAACTACTATCAGTCACTCTTATCAGATACTTAGAGAAACCCTTATTCTCTAATCTTATTCTTACTTTAAAATCTTCATCTCTAACTGCATGAGTCGGAGCAAATCTTATAGCCCTTACTCCTCTAAGAGAGAAAAAAGATAACACCAGGTCAGTTAATATGAGCCCCCAAAGTCCTGATGCTACAAGATAAATTAGATTAGATTGCAGTATAAAACCAAGAAAAGTCAAAAATATTGTTACAACCAGAGTATATAGACCAGTCTCGGTTAAAACACACCGACCCTTATTGTTAGATAGGAACGGAGATTTCATTTACCAATGTTTTGATTATCTCCTGAGTATTGCCAATCTTTGTTTTTGCCGGTGAAGACGGTATAGCCCTATGAGCAAGAACCAGTGGAGCAGCCTTTTTAACATCATCAGGAATGCAATATGTTCTCTCTTCCATTAGTGCTAAAGATTGAGACAATCTAAACAGATCCAGAGATGCTCTAGGACTTGCTCCTAAGATAAGCTTATCGGTTTCACGAGTCATTTGTGTTATGCTAATAACGTACTCGTATATTTTAGCATCAACCTTGATAGATTTTACAAAACTTTGAATTTCAAGAATCTCCTCTTTGGTAACAACAGATTCTATTTTACTTAAAGGGTCTTCCTTCTCTCTGTCTAAAAGAATTTGAATCTCCTGAGCTTTTTCAGGATAACCCATATCCATCTTAACTAAAAATCTGTCTAACTGTGAGATAGGAAGAAAATAAGTCCCTTCTCTTTCGACAGGATTCTGGGTAGCTATTAAGAAAAAAGGTCTATCAAGCTGAAAAGTATTACCGTCAGCAGTAACTTGATACTCCTCCATAGGCTCTAAAAGAGCACTCTGCGTTCTAGGTGTGCCACGGTTAATCTCATCAGCTATAACTATATTTGCAAATACTGGACCCGCCCTAAATTCAAACTCAGAATTTTTCTGATTGAATATGTAGCTACCAGTAACATCTGAAGGAAGAAGATCAGGTGTAAATTGTATTCTTCTAAAACTCGCCGAAAATGATTTAGCCATAGATTTAGCAAGTACAGTCTTACCCACTCCAGGAACATCTTCCATTAAGAGGTGACCTTCAGATAGAAATACAGCCACTGCTAATTGAACGGCATCATGCTTTCCAAGTATAACTTTTTCAATATTCTCCACCAAACCACTGACTTTTGTAAAAACCTCTCTCTCTTCCATCCTAACCTCCTTTTATATGGCTCGATACGCTCTTTTTACACCATTAAGATAAAACTATCTATCTTCAAATCTACCTTTTAAATCTCTAAGATATCCCTTTATGTCATTAGAGGCGGATCTAGAAGCTAAAGCCGCAACATATATAACAAGAGAGTAATGCCAACAATCATCAGGGCCTATTATAAGCCCAGTCTTAACATCCTCTGATCTTTGGAGTTCTTTCTTATGTTTTTTAATCACCTCGATTAAAGAAAGATTATCGACATCTAAGGAATAGACACTATTTTGATATTTTAAAGAAGGAAAACTTATTCCTCTTAAAAGAAGAAAAGTCAAAATAGAACCATCAAGCAAGTTTTGATTTGATGACTCAAAACCTTCAAATACAGGATTGTTGTCCGGTAAATATATCAATGGTCGCGTTACCTCAACCTTACCTTTTCTGACAACAGTATCTGAGTTATCTAACAGTGACTCAGAGAGCATTATATAGGAAAGCGAAGTGCTTGAATTAGTGTTTAAATGACCTACCCAACCTTTTTCTATTTCAGTCTTTTTTACAGCTCTATTCCATTTTTGTTCAAAATCCATAATTTAAAACCTTTTATTTACAACAACGTTTACAGACTTCTAATCCAGTTTCTCTTATAAACTTTCTAAAACTATTAAAACTCTTTGAGTTCCATGCACATTCTACAACATCCTCATTTATTTTTCCAAGCTTAGTTTCTCTTAAAAACTGACAGGGTATGATATCCCCAGACGACGAAACAAAAATAGAATGTCTTACAAAATGACAATCTTTAAAAACTTTACCATCACTATACCACTTTAAAAAATCATTCTTATTTAAGTTTGGCTTTAAAAACAATTTGCCTTTGTATTTCTTCCTTAAAAACTTGATGCTACTCCAAGCATACTCTAAATCAGATCTATTCAAATAATGTTTATCTAAAACAAAAGTATGGGGACTTAAAATAAGGTTGCCTTTGCTTTTAATGGAACGCTTAATCTCTTCTTCTGTTAAATAGTTAAGATTTTCTATTTTAATTGAATTGACTCCCAAATCAAAAATAGAATCACTAAACTCGGAAAGATATTTAAAATTAGAAGGCAACAGAACTGTAGATACAACCAAATTTTTGACCATATTACCAGCTATTATCTTTTTTATTTTTTCAACAACTACAGAATAAGAACCCGGAACTCCAGTAATATTATCGTGAATCGACTCAGGCCCATAGAGAGAGAAAATAATTGAATCCAAATTTAGATAAGATATCTTATCTAAATCCAATAGATAACCATTTGTCGACACTATCACCTTAAGTCCCCTCTTTTTAATCTCAATCAATATGTTGTATATATCCTCTCTTATAAAAGGCTCTCCACCACCTAAAAAAAACAAAGGTTTAAAAGTCTGAACCTGATCTAAGAAATTTACAATCTCTTGAAAACTTAGTTCAGGAAAATGTTCCTCTGAATTACCATAATAACTACAAATATTACACCTAAAATTACACCTAGAAGTTATTAGAAAATTTATTGATATCGGATGCTTACTAATCCCTTTGAATAAACAATGTGCTGCCTCACTTAAAAATCTAAGATTTAAAATTTCAGGATATAATCTTACATACAAACCTAAATCATTAAACATTATCGCAAAAAACTACTAAAGTTCATCTTTTTAACATATTGATTACTCTCTTACCCTCTAAAAAACATCCCTCCATAGAGAGATAGCTCCAAGAGCCAAATCTACCAGCAGGATATACAGAATTTTTTAAAAGATAATCAGTAATCTCACTTCGAGCATAAAACCAATTTTTATCATAAAGTATGTAGGCATACTTAATATCATTATAATCTACAACTGGAATGCTCTCTTCTTCGCCAATAATACCCAGTTTAACTAAATCAGCTTTTACTTGTTCAACAATATCTGTCTTTTTTCTATAAATACTTGGAGTACCTGAATAGGAAATATCTATATATATCGAACTAAAACCACTAGGCGTAGAAGAAGGAGCAAAGTTCATCGGAAATCCAATACGATAAAAAGAAAAATTGTCTTCTGGAAAATAAATCCAATCCTTATCAGATATATTTGGGCGCTTTATACCCATATTCACATTGATTACAGAAACATATTTTAACTTGCTAAAAACTTTACTAATATTATCATCAATTCCAATAATCATATTTTTCAAATCCACCATAGGAAGAGTAGATATTAAATTATTATAATAGATTTTTCTACCTTTAGAGGTTGAGATCCACTTCTCTTTTAAATTTATTTTTTCTGCTTTCTCTTTAAGTGCTATATTGTTACATTCTGAGCTGATCTTTTTAACTAAAAGCTCTATCCCTTCTTTGGTGGGATAGTAAAACTTACTATTATAGCCAAACTCTTTATGAGAATATTCAAATCCACCTTTGACCATATCTTTAAGTTGAGGTTGAGGTATAAAACCATCTATCCATTCTAATGTAATATTTTTAGCTTCTAGATG
>CAZVIC010000021.1:0-14315 GCA_964627735.1 uncultured Planctomycetia bacterium
AAAGAAAAGATTCAGAGCCTAAGCTTAAAGCATGAAAACGTAGAGTCACAATTTACTAAAAGTGAAAATAAATTATTAGAGATGGATGAGATTAACAAGCAGCTTCAGTTGGATGTAACAAAGATAACAGGTTTTTTTGAAATAAGTAAAGAGCTTACAAAAGTTATGTACCTTCAACAGTTGCCACCTGTTATTGCAAGTATAGTTAAAGGAAGCTTTGATCTTAACTTTCTTGCTGTCTTAATATTTGAAGAAGAGAAAAGCTGTAGTATTTTTATACATCCTAAGCGTAATAGTTATGAATTGAAAGAAAATATAGATTATAAGGGCATATTAAATTCTGAGAAAATATTGTCTGAGGAGGAGCCTGGTTTTTACGATGGTGAAGATTTAAGTCCTTTATTTAAAAAATTAGGACAGAATAATTCCGGCAACAAGATGTATCTTATTCCTATTATTCTAGAGGGGAAGGTTAAAGGTATTCTGGCATTTGAAGATTTAGCAGAGGATAAGATTGACCTCGCTCATACGCTCTCTGGGTTTCTTTCTCTTACCTTAAGAAAACTTAAGCTTTACAGTAAAGTTCAAGAGCTTGCTATTACGGATGAGTTGACTCAGGTCTTTGTGAGAAGACATTTCCAGGATGTTTACAAGGAAGAGTTAGGTAGGATCAAAGAGAAAAAAGGAGATGCCTGTTTTTTGATGCTTGATCTGGATAAGTTTAAAAATTGCAATGATACTTTTGGTCATCTTGTTGGGGATGTGGTATTAAGAGAGACTGCAAATATAATCCAGCAGAATGTGCGTGAAATAGATATTGTAGGGAGATACGGTGGTGAGGAATTCTGTATCTTTTTGCCGGATACAAGTCTAGAGAATGGTATGGAGGTATCAGAGCGTATAAGAAAAGCAGTTGAAAAATATACATTTCATGCTTATGATGAGGTTCTAAATATTACAGTATCAATAGGTCTCTCTTCTCTAGTTGAAGATGCCAAAAATTATATAGAGTTGGTAGAGAAAGCCGATATGGCGTTATATTATGCTAAGAGAAAGGGTAGGAATAAAGCGATAGCTTATAGCTCAATCAAGTAAGAAGAATTATTTTATAAATCATGAAGAGTTTTTATATCGGAGTAGATATTGGAGGCACGAATCTAAAGATAGGATTATTTGACTCTGAATTGAAGTTGATAGATTTTAAGACCTATGCTTTAAATAAAAGAGTGATTCCTCAAGATGTAGTTTTGATAATCAAGAATAGCTTTGAATCTCTATCAAAAAAATATAATATTAAATCTCTAGCTTGTGGATTGCCTGGATTAATAGATTACAAAAGAGGTCGTATCTATTCTCTCACCAATCTGCCTAATTGGAATAATCTTGATTTGCAGAAGATATTAAAAGCTGCTATTGGTATCCCTGTTTCTATCGATAACGATGTTAATTTAGCTGCTCTTGCAGAGTATCGACTTGGTTCTGGTAAGGGTTGCAGTAATATGCTGATGGTTGCTTTAGGTACAGGTGTTGGTGGAGGTTTAATATTGAATGGAGATATATATCGAGGTTCTGATAATGCTACTGCTGAAGTTGGTCATATACAGCTAAATCCCAAAGGCCCCAGGTGTAGCTGTGGTAATAGAGGGTGCTTAGAGAGCTATATTGGTAATAAAAGATTACTTAGCTATCTTAAAAAAAATCTTAAAAATAAAAAGAGTATTTTAAATAAAATCGATCTCACTGAATTAAAACTTGAAGATGTTGCTCATGCTGCTCTTTCAGGGGATAGATTTTCTATTGAATTTTGGAACTATGTAGCTTCTAAATTAGCCCAAGCTTTAGTTGGAGTTGTTAATATTTTGAATTTAGATAAGATTGTGATTGGAGGCGGGATCTCTAATGCAGGAGAGAGCTTGTTAAGACCTTTAAGAAGCTATATTAAAGAGCAAGCTATGGACATTCAGGCAAAGAGTGTTAAAATAGTTGGAGCTCGTTATAAAGATAGGTCCGGTATTATAGGGGCAGGGCTTTTAGCCAAGTGTAATTTTAAAAAAGGAGATTAAGGTGAAGTTTTTCTTAGATACTGCAAATATAGATGAGATTATAGAGGCTAACAGCTGGGGAGTATTGGATGGTGTTACCACCAATCCTACTTTGGTTTCAAAAGAAGACAGTTCTTTCAGTGAGATTGCAAAAAAGATTGTAGAGATTGTCTCTGGACCTGTGTCTCTTGAAGTTATAGCTGAAGATTCTAAAACTATGGTCAGTGAGGCTAGAGAGCTTAGTGAGTATGGTAAAAATGTTGTTGTAAAAATTCCACTAACAAAAGAAGGGTTGAAAGCTGTTAAAATATTAAATGCTGAAGATATTAAAACTAACGTTACGCTTTGCTTCTCTCCTGTTCAGGCTTTACTTGCAGCTAAAGCTGGAGCCAGCTATATAAGTCCTTTTGTAGGCAGAATTGATGATATAGGCTCTTCTGGTATGCAGTTAGTTGAATCTATAAAAAACATATATGATAATTATAATTTCAATACCGAGATAATAGTAGCTAGTGTTAGGCATCCGATACATGTTGTGGAGGCTGCTTTAATAGGTGCCGACATTGCAACTCTACCTTTTGCTATATTAAGCAAGCTCTTTAATCACCCTCTTACCGATATCGGGATAGAGCGGTTTTTAAAAGATTGGGAGAAGGTTAAGAAAGTTAAAGTTTAAATAGTATTATATTTTGAGATATTTATGTTTTTAAAATCAGAGAAAGTAAATTTAAGGTCTAGGTTTTTTATTATTGTTAGCCTCTTTCTGTCTTTAATATTTTTCATGAAGATAGGCTTGGCTGATGAGGTTAAGTTGAAGAGTCCAGTTACAGTAAATGGTGATAAGGTAGAGTATGACCCCGAGAGACAGGTTATGATTGGCGAGGGGAATGTAGAAGTAATATCTAGAGGCATGAAGCTCTATGCAGACAAGATAACTGTTTGGATTGATGAGGAGAGAGCTTTAGCTCAAGGGAATGTAAAGTTTGTAAAAGGAAGTGCGACTTTTTACGCTGAGAAGATGTCTTATTCTTTTAAGAATAGCGAAGGTAAGATCATAGAGCCAACTTTTAAAGATTATGGACCTTGGCATGGTAAAGGATTAGAGGCTGAGGAGTATGAAGAGTCTAAATACCTAATTAAAAAAGCCTATATGACGACCTGCGATTTAGAAGAACCTCATTACAGGTTAGAAGCAAAGACGATTAAGATATTTCCTGAAGATAAGATTGTTGCTAAGCATGTTGTGTTCTATATTCATAATGCCCCTGTATTTTATCTGCCTTATTTTAAGCAATCTTTGAAAGACAGAAAGGCTCCCTTTATGATTATACCTGGAAAGAGTGATAAGTGGGGTTGGTACGTTTTAAGTTCATACAGGTATTCTCTTAACGAGGAAAACGAAGGTCGTATAAGATTGGATTATAGAGAGAAGAAGGGTATTGCTCATGGATTAGAGCATGAATATAAGAGCCCTGTCGGAGATGGTATTGTTAAGTATTACTATATGAATGAGAAGGATTCTGATTATCAAGATAACGATAGGTTTAGAGTGAGTCTTAGACATAGCTGGAATCCAGACGATAAGACATCGATATATGCAGAGTATAATAAGATTAGTGATATAGGTTTTTTGAAGGACTATTTTGAAAGAGAGCATGATGAAGATTCAGATCCAGAGACGTATCTCTATATGGTAAGAAGGTATCCTAATGCCAGCCTTAGCTTAAATGTTAAAAAAAGGGCAAATCATTTTTTTACCGAAGTTGAAAGGCTTCCTGAGTTAGGTCTTGATGTCAATGATCTTAGGGTTAAGAAGACAAATTATTATTATAGCTCTAATACCTATTTCTCTAATCTGACAAAAAAATTTGCTAACTCTGATATTGATTACGATGTCTGGAGGCTTGATGCTTACAATGAGTTAAGTCATGTAAAAAAGTATTTAGGTTTTCTTAATTTTAGTCCTTATCTGGGTGTAAGAGAGACGTTTTACTCTAAAAAGATTAGCGGTAAGGAGCATATCTTAAGGGGAAATCTTTATGCTGGATTCGATAGTTCGATGAGGTTTTACAAGGTCTTTAATCCAACTTCTGGGAGTTTTTTATTTACAGAGGCAGATACTGTGAGGCATGTTGTTACGCCGATATTTAATTACGACTACATATCTGAGCCTACGATATCAAAGGTAGATCTGATGCAGTTTGATGAGATAGATGAAGTAGAGAGAAAGAGCAGAATAAATATTACTTTAGAGAATCTATGGCAGACAAAGTCAGGAGTAGATGGAGATATTAAAAAAAGAGATTTACTCCAGGCTGATATTTCAGCTTATTACGATTGTTCTATTGATGGAGGAAGCAGGTGGGGTGAAGCCAAATTAGAGTTGGAATATAGCCCTAAAGATTGGTTTAGTTTTGAGAATGACTATAGTTATGACATAGATCCTGGCAGGTTAAATACTGCCAGTTTTGATATGGTTATAAGTAAAGATAAGTGGCAGCTATCTTTAGGGGAGAGATACGAGAGAAAAACTTCAGCTCAATTTACAACGGAGTTTAGTTATAGAATAAATGAAAAATGGAAATTCAGGGTTTATCAGAGGTATGAGTTTGAAAATTCATCTTTTGAGCGTCAGGAACTTACGATATACAGAGATCTCCACTGCTGGGATGGTAAGATCACTTTCATAAATAATAGATTGGATAATGATAAAGCTGTATATCTAATATTTACCTGCAAGGCTTTTCCTGAACATCCTTTTAGCTTCGCGCAGTCTTATAATGCTGGAGACTAATTTAGCTTCTTTTTATAGAGGTTAAAATCCATAAAACCTGGTATTGCTATGGAATGCAAAAGAGATAAAAATATGGAGTTCTGTAACTGCAGCTATCCTAGTTGCAGCAAAAAGGGTGTCTGTTGTGAATGTATAAAGTATCATAGAGATATGGGGGAACTTCCAGCCTGTTATTTTAATGCTAGAGAAGAGAAGACATATGATAGGTCTATTGAAAACTTTATCCGTAGTCATAGATCTTAAAAACATTATTTGAGGATTTAGATATGAAAGAACTTATAGAGATGGACTTGGTAAGAATCAGAATAGATGAGCGTCGTGGAGAGCAAGTTATAGTCTTAAAAGAGAAAGACGGTAAGAGATTACTCCCTATTGTAATAGGTATAATAGAAGCCAGTGCTATAAAGATGAAAGTGAAAGGATTTAATTCTCCTCGCCCGCTTACTCATGACCTTTTGAATAATATTATAAAAAGGCTTAAGGGAAGATTAGATAAAGTGGTAGTTGAGAGGCTTGAAGAAGGTATATTTTACGCTAAGGTTATTATAGGGCGTGAAGATGGTGAAGTAATAGAGATAGATGCCAGACCTTCTGACTCGATAGCGCTAGCTCTTCGGGCAGAGGTTCCAATATTTGCTGAAGATTCTCTCTTAAGGCAAGTAGAAGCAAAATAATCTATGGCAGAATCTAAGTTAAAAGTTAAATTAATAGCTCAGACTCCGGAAGCTCTTAAGGTTGTCTATTCAGCCGCTCGTCAATGTTATAGCAGCGATGCTGCGGGGGATATATTTGATCAAGCCCAAGGAGACGATGATGTTGAGGGTTTTATTGAGAAGATATTAGCCTCAGGTCATGAGAGCCCCTTGGAGCATGTAAGTTTTACTTTTGCGATAGAGGGTATCTCTAGAGTATGCTCACATCAGCTTGTGAGACATAGGATTGCCTCTTTCTCTCAGCAGAGTCAGCGTTATGTGAGGGAACAGGATTTCGATTATATAGTTCCAGATTCTATGAAGAGTGATCCTGAGATTAAAAAAATATTTGAAGGCCTATTGTCTGATATTCAGAGTTCTTACAACAAGATGTTAGATCTTTTTAAAAGAAAAGGTATTTCAGGAGAGCAAGCTAATCAGGATGTGAGATTTGTTCTTCCTGGGGCTTGCGAGACAAAGATAGTAATGACAATGAATTTAAGAGAGTTGATACACTTCTTTAGTCTTAGGCTCTGTAGTCGAGCTCAATGGGAGATCAGGGCTCTTGCGCAGGAGATGCTTAAGATATGCAAAAATAGCTCGCCTACATTATTTAAGAACGTTGATGTTAAGTGTGTCTCATTGGGTTATTGTCCCGAAGGTGAAAAATTTTCTTGTGGTCGCTATTTGACTAAGAACAATCTCTTAAATAATTTTTAATAAAAAGGGGGTTATAAGATGTCTAAAGCTTTGATTATTTATTATTCCAGGACAGGTAATACCGAGAAGATGGCTAAGTTAATATTTGATGAGCTAAGCCAGGGTGTAGAATCTGACTTAAGATCCGTTGAAGATATAAAAGTAAAAGAACTTTTAAATTACGATGCTATCATTATTGGTTCCCCTACTTATTATGGAACTATGGCAGCACCTATAAAGCAGCTTTTTGATGATAGTGTAGGTTTTCATGGCCAGTTGGATGGAAAAGTTGGAGCTGCATTCTCTTCGGCTGCAAATGTAGCAGGTGGTAATGAGACTACTGTTTTGGATATTATAAATGCGATGCTTATTCATGGAATGATAGTTCAAGGTGATCCCAAGGGTGATCACTATGGCCCTGTAAGTATAGGTAAGCCTGATTCAAGAGTAGAGGCCAACTGCAAGAGATTTGGCAAAAGACTTATAGAGTTAATTGAAAAGGTGACAGATGGATAAGAAGATTATTGTTACAGGAGGAGCTGGTTTTATCGGAAGCGCTATTGTCTGGGGTCTAAACAACCGAGGCATCTATGACATAGTTATTGTAGATTTAGAAGAAAACCTTGATAGAGATAGTATTAAAAAATTAAAGTTTTCCAAAAAAATAGGTCATAAGATTTTTAGGGAAGAGGTTTTGAAAGGACTTTGGGATAACGAGGAGATCGATTGCATTTTACATCTAGGAGCTCACGCTTCAACTACAGAAAAAAAATGGGAAAAATTAAAGGAAGATAATGTTGAATATTCAAAAATTCTTGCAGATTTTTCTGATAAAAAAAGTATCAGATTTGTCTATGCTTCATCAGCCGCAACTTACGGAGATGGTTCTTTGGGTTTTGATGACAACGAAGAAGAGATAGAAAAATTACAACCCTTGAATCTCTATGGGGAATCTAAGCAATGTTTTGATATCTGGGCGAAACAAAATAATTTATTAAGTAAGATTGTCGGACTTAAATATTTTAATGTCTTTGGGCCTAATGAATATCATAAGGACGATATGAGGAGTTTTATAATCAAATCTTATGAACAGATTAAAAGTGCTGGTACTGTTAAGCTGTTTAAGTCTTATAAGAAAGAGTATAAAGACGGGGAGCAGAAGAGAGATTTTATTTACATTAAAGACGTGGTGGATATGACTCTGTTCTTTTTTGACAATAGAGATAAGAATGGAATTTATAATATTGGAACAGGTTTAGCTCATACTTGGAATGAATTGGTCAACGCGGTTTTTGATTCTCTTAGCATAAAGAGCAAGATTGAATATATAGATATGCCAGAAAATCTAAAAGAGCAGTATCAATATTTTACTCAGGCTAATATTTCAAAGCTCAATGAATCTGGCTATAGTAAACCTTGTTATGATTTTGGTTTAGCTATATCGGATTATGTTAAAAACTACCTAGAACCAAAAGTTTTTCTTAGTATCTAGCTTTTCTCTTGACAAAACTATTAGAATGTATCAAAATGTATCAAGTGGTATTAAAATATATTAAGTAGGGACAATGGTTATTAGCGGAGAAAAGAAATTCTACTCAGTAAGAGAGGTTGCCAATTACCTCGGAATATCTAAACAGACTCTTCTTAGGTATGAGAAGAAGGGTTGCTTTCCTCGGGCCAGACGTAATCCAATAAATAAGTGGAGAGAGTACAGTTGGATAGATATTCAAAAATTAAAAAGTATTTTAGGCCGATGATAAGAAATGTTTTTTTTGTTTTAATATTTCTATTATTATTATATTCTTTTAAAGAGGCCTATGCCGAAGAAAAGGAAATAAGATTGAGAAATCCTTTTTTAACATCTGAAGAAGAGATGAAAGTGCTTGGAATTAAACCTACTAAAGAGAAAGAGCTAAATATCATTCCCCTAGAGAAGCTTAATCTTTCTGGAATTATATATGGAGAAAAAAAGATTGCTATAATTAACTCCGAGTTTTATAACGAAGGCAATCTAATAGGAAGCTTTACTATCAAAAAAATAAATCCTTCCAGTGTGATTTTAAATACAGAGAGGCGCGAGTATGAACTTAATCTCAAACATGTTTTAGCTACAGCAGAAGAATCTAATCAAGAGATGGGAGAAGAAGAGGCCAAGGAGCAAGAAACAATTAGTAGGAAAGAGTGGACTGATGGCATAATTGAACAATTGCTTGGAGTGACAGAATGATTAGAAATGTGATATATTTTTTATCTCTGTTTTTATTTTTGAATCCATTTTCCATCTTGAATGTTCAGGCAGCTTCTGACTTAATGAATGACGAGGGTGTCTCTGGTAAGCTTACCAAAAATATATAGATTGAGAAAAAAGACGATAATCTTTATAACATTGAGTTTAGAAATGCAGATATTAAAGATATCATAAGGTATTTTGCTCATGAGTATGGTCTTAATATCATAGCTGATAAAGAGGTTGAAGGCACTGTTACTGCAAGTCTCGGTAATATCACTATCAAGCAGGCTTTAAGGCAGATTCTTGATTCTCAGAATTATACTATGGTTGAGATAGATAATGTAATTCGAGTTAAGTCAAAGCCTTCTCTTGTCACTACTTTTAAGCTTCATAATGTTTCAGCCCAAGATGTTTCAGAGAATGCAACTTCACTTCTAGGTTCTGAGGGTAGGATTGTAATTGATGAGGCAACCAATTCAATTATGGTAACTGATAGTTTTGACAATTTAAATATGATTAAAAGTTTTATTGAAAATGTTGATGTAAAAGGAAGGCAAGTTCTAATAGAGGCAAAGTTCGTTGAGACTACATTGGATACTTCAAAAAATCTTGGCATAGATTGGGGGACTACAGTCTCTATTAGTGGATCTGCCCGTCCGCACACTGCCCCCTTTGGCTCTACGGGCAAAGGCTACACTTTCGGTAATGAAAATTCTCAGATAGCAACAGCGGAGGCAGATAGAAGCAATATAGCTGGTTTTCCTATTGCCGCAGATACTCTCTATTCTTTTGGTACGCTAGATTTTACTCAATTCAAAGCAGTATTAAAAGCCTTATTGACAGATGGTAATACAAAGGTTATATCAAATCCTCAGGTTGCAACATTGAACAATAAGTTGGCTACAATGGGTGTTACAACAGAGTACCCTTTACCTACTTATGAGGTTAACGATGAGTCTGGAGAGCTAACTGTGTCTGGCTATGAATATAAGGAGATTGGTATTACACTCAATGTTACTCCTTTTATTGCCAGCGATGATTATATAACAATGACAATAGAGCCGACAGTCGGTACTGTTGGTGATACTGTTACTGTTGGAACTACTGGATTTGAACTTCCTGTAATAAGCTCTAAGACTGCGACTACAAAGGTAACTATCAAAGATGGTGAGACCATTGTAATAGGCGGACTTATTAGTACTGAAGAGGTAAAATCTACTAGTAAAATTCCTATATTGGGTAGTATCCCTTTTTTAGGTAGGATTTTTTCTTATGAAGGCACAAGTGAATCCAGCACAGAACTTCTTATATTTGTTACACCTCATATCCTTAATCTTGAAGGAGAAGAAGAGCTTAACAAGAAAAAGATAGATTTACTATATGACGATATAGATGGATTGATGTTTGATGAGGACTATGAAGCTGTGATTTTAAAAATAGATGAAATTTTAGAGATAGATCAAGAGGAGAATAGAGCCAAAGATCTAAAGGCAAAAATTGAAGCTAAGATTAAGAGAAAAGAAAAAGAGAATGAAGAAAAGACAGAAGAGAGAGAAGCATTCCTAGGGTCTCTTTGGAAAGAGGCTAATAGCCTTTATGCAGAGGGAGAATATCAGCAAGCAAAGGATAAGTACACTTATATATTGATAGAGAACCCAGAAGATAAGATGGCTCTTAGAATGTTAAAGAGATCTCAGGAGAAGATAGACGCTGTTAAAGAGAATGATCTATACTCTCTTATTAGAAAAGGTAAGTCTTATTACAGGGAGAATGATCTAGTTAAAGCTTTAGCCTCTTTTAAGGAAGCTTTAGCTGTAGACCCTACAAATAAATCTGTTTCAGATTATATGACTGACATTGAGTTAAAATTAGGTCAAGAAAATTTAGGTCAGATTAAGAAGCCGCTTGGAGAGTTAGAACAGGAGAAGAAGGTTCAATTTCTCTGGGAGGAGGCAAATAAGTATTATACATCTAGGGATTATGAAAAGGCTCGCAATGTCTACACTCAGATACTTGCGCTAGAACCGGATGATAGGTCTGCTATGGATATGCTTAAGAGGGCTGAGGAGAAGCTGGAGCAACAGTTGAGTCAGAAAGTATCTACTATGCTCCTTAGTGCTGAGAAGTCTTTTAGAAAGAAAGAGTATTCAGAAGCTTTGGAAGACTATTATAGTGTTTTGAAGCTCGATCCTGACAATAAAGATGCAGAACTAGGTATTACCGAATTGAATAAGTATATTCAAGGAAAAGAGGAAGAGAAGCAACTTGCCTTGGATATTAATAGAGCTTTAGGGTTATATCAGGACGGTAGTTATAACGAAGCAAAAGTTGTCTTAGATAAGATACTCAGTAAAAGCCCTGACAATGAAGAGGCTTCCAAATATAGAAGGTTATGTCTTCAGAAGATAAATAGAGATAAAGATGTAGTTGGGCTCTGGGAGGAGGCAAATAAGTATTATACATCTAGGGATTACGAAAGAGCTCTAGATATTTATACTCAGATAATCGCACTGCAGCCCAATAATAAATCAGCTATGGATATGCTTGATAGGTCTGAAGATAAACTAAAGGTTGAAAAAGATAATATCCTTAGCTCTATGCTTGTTAAGGCTAGAAAAGCTTTAAGAGGTAAAGATTATGTCGAGGCTTTAAATTATTTCGAAAAGGTTCTTGAAAATGATCCTGGCAATAGAGAGGCAGATAGTAAGATAGTTGAGATCCATGATTTAATGGAGCAAGAAGCTTTCAAGGAGAGCTTGAACAAGGCTTTATTGAGCGCTAAGAGTCTCTATAGTCAGGGTAATTTTAAAGAGTCTAAAATTATATTAGATGGAATTATAGCGAAAAGTCCGAAAAACAGAGAGGCCTTAGAATATCTCGAACTCTGTTCGCTTAAGATAGCTAAAGAGAAAAAAGTGACGCTATTATGGCAAGAGGCTGATGCTTTATTCTCTGGAGGTGATTATGAACTAGCACGTCAAAAATATGCTCAGATCCTTTCTTTAGACCCAAGCGAGAAGGTAGCTTTGGTTAAAATAAATAAATGTGAAGAGAAGATTAAAGAAGTACAAGAGAGAAAGATAGCTGCTTTACTTATTTCAGGTAAAATTGAATATAAGAGAGAAGAGTATTTAAAGGCGTTGGATTATTTTGAAGAAGCCCTAAGGTTAGATCCTGTCAATCAGGATGTAGTAACTGAGATAATAAGAGTTGAGAATATGCTCAAAAAACAAGGTCAGCCTAAAGAAGAAAGAATAGATTCCTCTGACTTGAAATCTAAGATTGTTGAGGACGAAAAAATTAGTCAACTTTGGGAGGAAGCAAATAGATTGTATGCTAAAAGAGCATATCTAGAGGCACTTGAGAAATATGCCACTATTGTGACTATAGATCCTGAAAATCAGTCTGCTCTTGAAATGTTGAATAGATCTGAAGATAAGGTTGAGATTGAAAAAAGCAGAGAGGTTTCGTCTCTTTTAGTTATGGGTGAGAAGGCAAGAAGGAGTGGTAATTATGATAAGGCTCTAGATTATTTTGAGCAGGTTTTAGAGGTGAATCCTGCTAACAGAGAAGCCGATAGTAAAATTTTAGAGATAAACTTGCAGAGAGATTCTAAAAAAGAAATAGATAAGAATAGTTTTGAATTAACTAGAATTGAAAGCAAGAAAGCAGAGCTGAAAATATTATGGGAAGAAGCAAATATGTATTATAGTCAAAAAGATTTTAGATCTGCTTGGGATAAATATGCTGATATTCTCTCTCTTGAGCCAGAAGATAAGATTGCCAATGATATGCTTAATAGATGCGAAGATAGACTCTATGAGACTAAAGCAAAAGAGATCTCAGCTCTTATGCTATCTGCCACAAGAGAGTTTCGTAATAAAAATTATGACAAGGCTCTTAAATATTGCCAGGATATTATTCAGATAGACCCTGAAAACAAAGATGCAAGAGATGGCATAGAGGAGATTAATGAAATCATGAAGTCTCTTGAAGTTAGAGAGAGTGTTGAAGATGATTTAGCTAAAGCAAAATCTCTTTATAATAAAGGAAGATTTAAAGAAGCAGAGATTATTCTAGGTGAGTTATCAAAAATAGACCCCGAGAACGAAGAGGTTCAGAAGTACATTGCTTTAATAATAGAAGCTATAAGGCAGCAGGAGGATTTAAAGAATCTCTGGGAAGAGGCCAATAGTCTGTACGCTGATAAAGAGTATGAGTTGGCTTGGAGAAAGTATAACGATATTATTGTAATTGATCCTAGCGATGATGTTGCTATCCAGATGATTAAAAAATGTCAGAACAAGATTAAGCAGTATGATATAAAAGAAATTGCGGCACTGTTATCTGCAGGAGATAAATATTTTATTAGGGGTGAAAATCAAAAGGCATTGGGTTACTTTATGAAGGTTCTAGAATTGGACCCTGTCAATAAAGAAGCAGAAAATAATATCTCTAGAATAAAAGAGAGCCTTAGGTCTGAAGAGGTGCGGTCTTATAGAAACGAAGCGGAAGAGAGTGTAGAATCATTATATGCAAGTGGAATTAAAAGTTACGATAAAGCCGATTATGATAAGGCTATATATTTCTTTGAAAGGGTTTTGATCATAGATCCCACGCATGAGAATGCTTATAGATATCTAGAGATGACTCAGAAGAGAAAGAGTATGGCTGAGAGTGAAGTTGTCATAGAAATTGAAAAACCAGTTATTGAAAAAATTGTCCCTGAAGAGATTTATTCTAAAGAAGAGGGGTTGACAAGAAAGGAGATAAAAAGTCTATATAAAGAAGCAGTTAGATTATATAAAGAAAAAAAATATGATGAAGCTTTAGATAAGTTTAAGTTTTTATCTCAATTGGAATCTAAATATCAAAAGGCATCTAAAAAGAAAATGGAACTATGTTTAAAAAAATTAAGAGAACCACTTTCTTTAGATAAAGTTGAAGAGAAGTATCAGCTTGGTTTGAATTATTTTAAAAATAATATTTACAAGGAAAGCATCCAACTCTTTTTAGAAGTATTGGATTTAAATCCAAATTATAAGGATGCTAAAAAATATCTTAAATTGTCAAGAGATAGGCTTCGGATGATGAACTCGCTTGGTGATTTTGAACAAGCTACTATTGAGGACAAATGAAATTTAAAGAAAGCAAAATTCGATTAGTATTAGAAAAAAATTTTAAAGATGATCCTATAATTATTGTTCGAGGTAGCGTTATAGATGAAAATGAAAATGGAATCTTAATTACAGGTAGAATATTTATGAAGGTGATTGAAGAAGGAAGAATGATTGAAAAACCTATTGATGATGAGACAAAACTGCTCTTTGTTCCTTTTAAAAGTATGAGATTTTTGGAATTTATTGTAACTGATTCTAAGTATGATACTTTACATAAAAAAGTTTTAAGAGAATCTCCTCTCGATTCTTCCCAGATTAATAGGGAAGGGGCATTTTAATAATATCAAATATCAAAAAATATAGAGATGATGAGTAATATCTGTGTATTGGGAGATGGCGGCTGGGGAACGACGGTGGCAATCTTATTACAGCAGAAAGGTCATCAGGTTACTCTTTGGAGTTATTATCCTGATTATGCTTTGATTCTGGATAAAGAGAGAGAGAATAAGAGATTTTTCCCGGGTATTAAAATCCCCCCAGGGATAAGCATTACTTCAAATCTTAGTCTGGCAGTATCAGATAAAGAGATTATTATTCTAGCTGTTCCATCTATATATATAAGAGCTGTTTTGAGCAGGCTATCTGGATTTAAGAAAGATATTATCTTTGTCAGCCTTGCAAAAGGTATAGAGCAGGAGAGTTTTAAGCGTGTTTCTGAAATAATCTGTGAGGAGTTGG
>CAZVIC010000022.1:0-13667 GCA_964627735.1 uncultured Planctomycetia bacterium
TCATTGCCCCAAGCATCATATTTAAAAGCATAATCATGTAAATCAAAATAATCTCTCGGATAACCTGGATTTATAAAATGTTGGTAAATTTCATCTGCTGAGAGAGCTACGCTATAAATACGGACTTCGTCGATAGTACCTACAAATTGACGCGCTACACTTTCCGCACCAATCCCATTAATTGTTGATGCTACACCTACCCCTGTTACAGCTACTATATTCTTCTGAATACCATTTACATACAACTTTACATTGGATCCATCCCAAGTAGCAATTACATGCGACCATAGATTTAAAGAGATTGTACTGGCACCTGAGGAATGATACCCAGCAGGAGAAGTGCTATACCAATAACACTGCAAAGAACCATCAGAGGCAAGGCTTAAATAATATCCATTGGATGTCATACCCTGAATAATTGTAGCTCTTTCAGCAGGATAAGCAGTTGGATAAATCCAAGCCTCTAAAGTTAAAGTAGTAGCAACTGAGGTAGCACCCGTATTTACATATTTCTGTACGCTAGCATCAAAACTTCCTGCTCTTCCCACCTTACCACTAGCTGTTGTAGTTACTCCATTATACGCTGTACCATTGTTACCCATGCCACTATTATCAACAACTTCATCTGCCGCTCCTGCCCAAGCAGACTCATCCATGTGAAGATTTAAAACTTCCCATTCAAATAGACTAGAGATATTACTTGGAGCAGAGCCTGTTACCCGCACATAATCAGCCAAAGCAAGCTGAACAATATTAAGTTCATATTGAACTCTTAGTGTCTTATCATCTCTAATTGTTAAAGCATTTGCCCTCACTGTCATATCGTCTCCTCCTCCACTTGCTCCATTTGGACCATAACTTGTAACAACACAGAAAGTATCTCCACTAACATAATCATAATCATAGACATAATCATTTTGCCAAGCATCTCTCTGGTAGCTATCATCATCAAACTTATCCTGAATATAAGGACCATCCCAAAGTCCAACTCTATAAGCCTGCAAATCTGTATCTGCACTATCCATTCTGCTATTAGGCGTAGGAGTTCTCTCTAAATCAAGAAAGTCGGTACTAACAGCGCCAGAATCTTTTGGAAACTGATCTAAGTCTTTATAGAAATCAAGTAAGGCTTCGGCTATAATATCCAGCTCACCTCTAGTTGCATCTTTTAATTCAGAATTTGTGACATTATAGAATACAGTGGCAAAGGTACCAGCAATAAGAGAAGAGATAACAATTGCAACGATAAGCTCCATCAGAGTAACACCGGAAGACTTAGAATGCTTGGATAGTAATAATTGGCTAAATCTACAGATCATATTCAAGGCATCCCTTCAGGTAGAATATCATCATCGCCGCAGGAATCATCAGCTCCATCAGGACCATAGCTATAAAACGTCTGCTTGGTCTCATCATAGTGGTAAGGCTCTCCATTTCCCCTGTCTTCACCGGGAGCACCTCTAGTGCCCCAATTGTCATATTCATAACCACTGCCTGATAAATAAGTGATGAAATCTAAGGAATCAGAAGTAATAGTATTATCTAAGTCATAACCATCTCTTACAAAATCTTCAACAGCCTTGTTGACCTCTATCAACTCAGACTCTGTTGCCCTACGATAATCCCTATAGATATCATTACATATAACATTATATGTTATATCGTCTCCTCCACTCACCCTGTTTGGGCCGTAAGAGAGAACTGTTGCACTCTTTGAATCTATCTTAGTATACACAATAGCTTGTCTCCAAGCATCAAAAGCATAATCACCGCTATACTCAGATGACCTTATATACTCTGGAGATAGATCATTCAAGTCGCTAACTGGTAAATCAAAATTAGACTCATAATAAAGTCTTAGCGCTTCACCTAAAGCATGAAGCTTATTTTCCGCATTGGATATCTTTGCCCTCCTTATAGTAGTTGTTGCAAGGGGAGTTAATACTCCAGCTAAGATACCCATTACAATGATAACGACAACAAGCTCTATTAAAGTTATACCTTTAATTTTATTATATAGGTCACTCATAACTACGGTGACGTATCAATACCTGCCGGATAGACTTCATCGGAATTACCTGGAGTACCATCTGGACCATAGCTATAGAATGTAGATAGACCCTCATCATAACGATATGGTTCTCCCCAAGGATCGTAGATATCAGCAGCATCAAGTTCAGAAGATAAAATCTCCGAGCTATCTCCTGTAGTAATAGTGTTTCCTTCTGAGACATATTTCTCAACAGCATAGTTTACTTTTCTCAATCTATCTTGGGTGTCTCTACGCCATTTTTTCCAGACATCTTTTGCTTGAACTATATAGAGAATATCATCATCACTCTCGACTCTATCCGGACCAAACGAACGTAGAGTAACGCTAACTTGACCAGCATTATAAGTATACTGAAAAGCTACCCTCCAAGCATCATAAGCATAGTCATCACCATATTCAGATTCATCAATATAACCTGCTGCCTCTAAGGCAGTTAAATCATTGGGGTCTAGTCCAGAGTCTGTCGGGTAACCAGCATTGGCCTCATAATATGAGGTCAAAGCTTTACCGAGAGTCTCTATTCTCACTTCTGTGCTTCTAGTCTTTGTACGTCTAATAGCAATATTACCAAGAGGTGTCAGAATCCCAGCAAAGACACCTACGATAATAATTACAACTATTATCTCAAGCAAAGTAAAACCTTTTCTTTCCATATCATCACCTCTCTTTTTATTCACTCTGGTATATATCATCATCTCCCCCTACATCTCTATCAGGACCGTAACTATAGAAAACATCATTTCCGCTATCCCAAGCATATTCACTCTGCCATTCATCATATTTATAAGCCCAATCAGTTAAATAATTACCTCGTAAATATTCCTGAAAGACATCGTCTGGAGTTAATGACCTAGACCAGACGCGGACTTCGTCAATGAGACCGCTTACATTCTGATTACCTATTTCCCAAGTTGATGATAATCCTGACGGTGTACTAGTTAGATTAGGTCCTGACCCTGAATGGTCTACACCATCAACGTAAATTTTTCTATAAGCATCAGAGTTTCTGAAAACAAATGCCACATGTTTCCAGCCCTGCCCAGTTAAAAGCCCCGTATTATTACTGTAAATATAATAATCATTTAAGCCGCTATTTAAGTAAAGTAAAAGTCTATCTGTTGCCCCATGAACTAGTCGAACTCCTGAATTCATTCCACTTATTAGTATTTGACTTAAACTTGTATCATCTATATTTACCCATGCTTCAACAGACCATTCCTGTTCTAAATTTGGCTGATTTAGAACATTGGAGATCCCCACATAATCATCTGTCCCATCAAAATCACCACACCTGCCAAGTTTTCCTTTAAAATCAGTAGTCAATCCTCCATATGCGGTTCCATCATTAGAACCTGCATTATCATCTACTTCACTAGCAGTCCCATTCCAAGAGCTTTCATCCATCTTCCAATGACTAACAAGTCCTATTGTAGCAGCTCCATAATTGCTATATAGATTATCAATGCTGAATCCTATTGGAGGCCAGCTTTCACCTGCAGCAAGATACCTTGACTCTAATTCATATTTTCTGGCATTGATATAAGCCAGTTCTTCTTTTACTCTTCTTATCTTTTCCTCTGTTAGATCACCTGCAGTGACTGTTACAACTATATCATCTCCCCCATCAGCAGCACGATTCAAACCATAGCTTGTAATGGTAGCTTCTGTACCTCCAACAGAATAATCATAGATATAAGGCTTGTTCCAAGCGTCGTTAAGATACTCTTGTATGGAGTCATACGTATCTCCATCTTCATCCTCATCATAGCCCCCTTTAATATAAGGACCATCCCAGGCGCCCTGCCTGTACTCCTGTAAGGCTAAAACACCCTCAAAACGAGCTGCTAGAGGCTGTGTCTCTAAATCCAGAAAGTCTGTTGAAACACTTCCTGTATCAGTTACAAATTGACCACAATCTCTATAAAAATCTAAAAGTCCATTGGCTATTATCTGCATCTCACTCTCTGTAGTACCAGCACTCTTAGTCTTTAGTATTACATCACTCAATACTAAGGACGCCCAAATAGAGAGTGACATTACAGCAACTAGAATAACAGCCGAAACAAAAGTCACGCCTCGCTCTGCTGATATAGCAAATTTAATCTTATGACAATAATTTTGAAACAGAGATAAAACCATTTTTTAATGTGTCTTAACGATATTGACCATACTAAACATCGGAACAAATATTGAGAAAGCTATAAAGCCTACACCTAGTCCCATGATGACTAATAGTAACGGCTCCATTAAAGAGAACACCCTGCTTATAGTTTTGGGCACTTCGCCGTCATAGTATTCAGATACTTTACGTACTGTCTCCTCTAAAGTACCAGAACTCTCTCCAACTGAGATCATCCTTGTAACCAAAGGAGGAAATCCATTGCTCTCCTTAAAAGCATTGGCCAGATTTTCTCCTATACTAACCTTATCTCTTATCGAAGATATATCTAACTCCAAAACCTTATTTCCTACAACTTTGACACATAGATCTAATGCTCTTATAACATCAATACCGCTCCTTAAGGCCATTGAAAAAGTATGGGTAAAACGAGAGACAGCAACCTTGTTAAGTAATACCCCAAATATAGGAAGTTTGAATTTTAACTTATCGAACAAGAGCCTTCCTTGTTGAGTACTAAGAAAGACTTTAAAAGCAACTATAGTAGCAATGGCACCCATAATAATAACCTTCCATTGAGAACGGACAGTCTTACTTAGCCCCATCAACATCTTAGTTGTAATAGGTATATCTATATTGGTACCCTCAAATATGCTGACAAACTTTGGAAATACAAAAGTAACCAATATTATTATAGCCCCACCTATAGCAACCATTAAAACAATTGGATAGATCATAGCCTGTATAACCTGAGATTTTATAGCAGCCTTCCATTCTAAATAGTGAGAAAGATATTTTAAAACCTCAGATAGATTTCCTGTTGTCTCACCGTTTCTTACAGCTCCCACGTATAGATTGTCAAATATCTTAGGATAAGATTTCAAAGCCTCTTCAAAAGAGAAACCCTTCTCTATCATAGAGTAGACATCAAATACTACGTTACTTAAAAAAGGATCTTCAGGTGTCTTGGAGAGATCATATAATGCACTCAAAAGAGGCACTCCGCTGTCAACATAAGTTCCAAGCTGATAGGTAAAACTGATAAGAGAGCTGTTCTTTATCTTAGTTACTTTTCTTGTTGAAGAGAAAAACTGTTGTTTTTTAGCTGCTTCCTGGACGCTTATAAGAGTCTGCCCCTGCTGAGAGAGCATAGTCTCTACTTCAGACTCACTTGATACTTTAAGCTTGCCTTTGGTATATTTACCGTTAGCGTCTATTGCTTTATATATATATGTAGGCATATTTTTTTAACCTTCTGAAACATAGATATAGATATAAGTTGAACCATCCGACCTAACATTACCAGTCGTAGTTGTGCCATCATCTAAGAGACCATCAACATTTGTACATGCCTCTAATGTCAGATTAGTACTTCCTTTATTTATAGAGATATAAACCTCATTACCTGATGTACCATCGAAATTAAAATTGGCATAAGTACCGTAATTATACTCATACTCCCCGCCCCAAGGATTATCATCCGGCCAAGCATCTATATAGTCTGGAGCCAAGCCAGGATCAACTCCGGCATCAGCATTAGCAGGAAAAGCAATGTTGTCACCAAAGTAGCTCATAATAGCTTTTTTTATTATATTTACATCTGAGACTGCAGTTGCAACCTTACCTGCACCTATAAGGTCATTTATTTTGATAACGGACATTGAAGCCAAAACAGATATAACTACTATAACCATAACCAGCTCAACCAAAGTCCAACCTCTTCTTTGCTGTCTCATGCTTAAACCTCCAGATAGACTATTGATACCTCTATCTCTCATAAAGCTTCTTATAATAATAAAGCACTATACTTTCAACTGTTCCACCCATAGTATCTAACTGTTCAAACTTGGTGCAACCTATAATAACATATGGAGGATCGCCTGTTCTTATGTAAGCATACTTATAAGTGGCATCGTTCTTAGGATCTGCAATGGTCTGGGTTATATAATTACCTGTTGTAAGATCGCCTAAGAAAGCCCCCGTTGAATAGGTCCAAGCTGCAGCTGTAGGATAAGCAGTGTTGTCAAGATGGTAGGTTTGAAGAGCCGAAGCAAGACTATCTATATCTGCTATGCGCCTGGCATCTCTGCCTTTTTTAATAGTCTTAACTATCTGAGGCGTAATAACACCTGATAAGAGTCCCAGAATAACTATAACTGCAACTACCTCTGCAAGAGTAAATCCAAACCGTTCTCTCTTCTTTAATTTCATCATTTTAATCTCCGTCGTTATAAACAACAACATAGATATCATCATCAAATCCTGAAGCAGTAGTTAGATCAGGATTTAATACATCCTTGGTCTCATCTGAACCTTTAGAGAGCAGATAAGAGATGGGCTTATTTATAGTCCCATCATTATCGGCATATATATAATCTTCATCCCAGGGATCAGTAAGAACAGATTGATCAAGGTAGGGGCCATCCCAACCTGTTGCACTATCATCAGATAAGAGCGCATCTAAGATTCCTGAAGTTATAGAGCCTTCAGCAAAGACAGCCGATTTAGGAGGAAGCTCTCCGGTATCTTCTTTATAAGCAAGCATTGCAGCTTTTATATGCTCTAACTCTGCCTTTGCTTTTGATGTTCTTGCCTTTGTTATTACGCGATTAACCTGAGGAAGCAATATACCACCTAAGACTATTATAACAGACATAACAACTATCAATTCCATCAAGGTAAAAGAATTAAGCTTCTTATTCATATTCATATCCTTTTTATATTGCAATCACTACACAACTATATCCTGAGTAACCCTAAACATCTCTTCGACTGTTGTAATCCCTTTCCTAACCTTGCCTAGACAATCATCTCTTAAAGAATGCATGCCTTCTGATCTGGCCATCTTATCAATGTCAGTAGCAGGAGCATGAGCGACTACAAGCTCTTGGATCCTAGCAGTTGCCCTTAGAATAGAAAAAATTCCAATCCTTCCTTTATATCCTGTTCCTTTACATAGCGGACAACCAGCACCTCTATAAAAGACAATATCTTCCTTGCTCACAATTCCCAGCTCATCTAATTCAGCTTTGGTAGGCTTATACTCTTTTTTACATTTCTCACATATCACCCTGATAAGACGCTGAGCTATAACACCCATTATAGAGCTAGAAGCCAAGAAAGACTCCACTCCCATATCAACAAGCCTTGTAAAAGCAGAGGCTGCATCATTTGTATGCAAAGTTGAAAAGACCAGATGGCCTGTTAAGGCAGCATGAACAGCTATCTCAGCTGTCTCTAAGTCTCTGATTTCACCAACCATTATGATATCAGGATCTTGCCTTAATATCGCACGTAATCCAGCAGCGTAGGTAAGACCTATCTGAGGGTTAACCTGAGTCTGCCTGACAAGAGGAATCTGATACTCTGTAGGATCTTCCATTGTCATAATACTTCTATCTTCTGTATTTATCCTATTAATAGCAGAATAGAGTGTTGTTGTTTTTCCACTTCCAGTTGGACCTGTTACAAGAACCATCCCATGTGGTGCACGTACAATATCTGCAAAAGTATTAAAATCTTCTTTTGAAAACCCTAGACTCTCAATACCTATCATAATGCTAGATTTGTCCAAGATTCTCATTACAAGATTTTCGCCAAACAATGTCGGCTGCAAAGAGACACGTAAGTCTATAGATTTATTACCTACCTCCATCCTAATCCTTCCATCCTGAGGAAGCCTGCGCTCTGCAATATCTAAGTCAGACATAATCTTTATACGTGAGGTAATAGGCATCTGTAAGAATTTTGGTAACGATACAACTCGATGCAAGACTCCGTCAATCCGATATCTGACCCTAACCATCTTCTCTTCAGGCTCAATATGTATATCTGAAGCTCTATCTCTTACAGCTTGAACTATAATAAGGTTTGTAAGCTTAACTATCGGAGCTTCCTCTCCCGCCTCTTTTGAACTTAAAAGCTTCTTTTCATCAACGCTCTTTACAACCTCATAGATTGTATCAGCCGTACCATAAGTCTGATCGATCGTTCTTACAATCTCCATATCAGATGCAAGCACCGGTTCAATCATAAGAGCAGTCTCACGGTGCAATTCATCGATAATCCTAACATCAGTTGGATCAGCCATAGCAACCGTCAAGCTATTACCTTCTTTAAAGAGAGGAAGTATTTTTAATTTCCTTACTGTTGATTCAGGAACAAGACTGGCTATCTCAGGTTCTATGATAAAACTAGAAAGGTCTACACTCTTAACTCCAAGTTCAACACCCAAGAGAAGAGGCATGTGCTCTTGAGAGATAAAACCGCTCTCAAGCAACATATCTTTAAGGGATTTTCCAGCCTCTTTGGCTTCAGCCTTAACTGAGTCAAGCTGCTCGTCTGTTAAAAGACCTCTATCTATAAGAAGTTCTTCTAAGCTTTTCTCTCTTATAAAAGAAGGTTGTCCGTCTTTTTCAATATCCTGATCTAACGCAAGATCCTCATTTCCATTTAATCCTGATAAGTCTCTCTTTTCAGTCTCAGCCTCAGAGCTCTCCTCTTGAGAATCTAGCTCTTTTTCCTCTTCAGACATAAAAACCTCTCTTTTTATAATCTTATCTTATAATAATTAGTCCTTAAGTTCAATATAATGTTTAAACTGCCTATAAAGATAAGGGTCATTATATTCCATCTTCTTGAAGTAAAGATTCATTCCTTCCTTATCCCCTAGTCTGCCATAGGTAAGCGCCTTAAAAGCATAGAGCTGAAGATAGTTCCCAGCCATACACTCCACATTATTATAATATCTTAAAGCCTGACAAAGATTAGAATCATCTCCATCTTCTAAATATAGGTTTCCAAGAAGATAGTGAGGCAGAGCATTAAAATAATTATACTCTATCGACTTTTTATAGAGAGGCTCTGCGCGAGATAGTCTTCTAAGCTGAGAGTAGTAGACTGCCTTCTTTAAATAACCGTCAGAGATAAGAAATCGTAAAGCATAATAGTTGGTTGCTATATTTAAAACAACAAAAAGAAAAATAATTGGAATTTTAAACCTAACCATATTAACCCTCTTAATCGAATCTTTTTTAACCTCACGCATCGCTAAGGCAAATATTACAAGATACAAAAAATAAGGAGTAAAACTATAGAAACTTTGCGAGAATAGATTTTGAAAGAGCATAGAACCTAAAATAGCAAGATAACAGATATTTAAACTTGAGCCTCTTCTATTCCTAAATAGATAATAGAAGAGCACCCCATTCATAAAGAGGAATAAGGCTAAATATAAAAAGCCGCCTTCTACCATTAAATTAAAATAATAATTCTCGGGATGAACAAAATCTATCTGATGGTCTTTAAGTAAGATAAACAGTCTAGGATTTCTAAAGTAAGGATATATAGAAGAGAAACTACCTAAACCCCAGCCTGCAAAAGGCCTCTCTTTTATAATCCTATAAACATCGCTCCAAACATAGCTTCTATAGGAAAAAGATTCGGTCTTTAATAATACAGCGCTCATAATTAAAGAGAGCAATATAATTGCAAATAAAATAGCACTTAAGACTCTAATATTTTTCTTTAGAGAGAAAGAGAATATCAGAAGTCCAAAGATAAAAGATATTAAACCACTCCCGCTTTTTGTAAAAGCTAGATTAAAAAGTCCAAGAGCTATAATAACAAGGAGGATAACATTTTTATTTTTTAAATAGAGATAGATGCTTAAGAAGATTACCATATTAGCATATATCGCCAGGTTGTTAGGATTTGCAAGACTTGAAAATATTCTAGACTGTCTTAAAAACTCATCCCCGTAACTTGCAATATTTAACCCAAAAAACTGGAAAACTCCAAAACCAAAAACTAAGAGCGCTGGATAGATAAGTGCTTTATGTAGTAGCTCTCTTTTAGGTTCCCCTGATATCAATACAAGTATCAACATAAGAGATAGAGTATTTAGAAGTAGCACCTCACAGCAGGCAGTATGAAAGATATTCCTAAAATAAAGAAATAGCCCTAAAATATAAAATAGAACTACAACTAAAAGTAACATAGGCGGCTGCCTAGATAAATCTTTAAACCCAGATTTAAAATTACTCCAGAGCCAGATAGAGAAGATCCAGGGCAAGACCAACTCAAAGAGAGTTATCTTTATCCTCACGACTTCAAAAGTAGCCGTAGAGAAAAGAAGAGGAACTAGAGCTACTACCAATAAAAGCAAAATATTATACAACTTTCTCATTGTTATTATTGTACCAAAAATACTCTTAATGGTTAATAAAATTGACATAGCTAAACATAAATTTTATTATATAAACATATTTTAATAATTTTAAAAAAGTAATAATATTATGGCTCTAAGAATAGGAACCGGCATTAGTTCAGAGACTAATGCTTACTTTGCCGGCAAAAATGCCGCGGTTAAAGCTCTCTCATCTCTAGGAGTAGATGTCCCTGAGTTAGGGATAGCATTCTCTCATTATGAATATCCCATATTACAGATGAATGACGGAATAAAAGCAACTGTAGGAGAAAAGAACCTTGTAATAATAAACTCTCAAGCCAACATAATAAACGATACTTTTAAAAAAAGATCTGTGGTCTTAAATCTATTGTCTGGACATTCCTACCACCATGCAACATCCTTAGTCAGAAACCTAAGTGAAAATCCCTACGTAGCAGGACATCACCTGGCCTGGGGACTATTGGATTCTTTAGAGGCTAAGATACATAAAAAAGAGTCTCAAAAAAAACTTGCTCTTGTTTTTGGTTCTGATAGCTTTATCCAAAAATCAGAACTCTTAAAAGGACTACAAGAAGTACTTGGAATAAGATTCCCTATTATAGGAGGCATAGTATCATCTGATTCATCTTTAAATCCAACTGAGGTATCTTTCAATCGTCAAAGCAGTCGAGATGGAGTAGTTGGAGTATTATTTGCAGGTGAAAATCTTGTTGTCGGAGTAGGTTCTTACCATGGCTGGATTCCTCTAGGTCTACCCAAAAAAATAAAAAAGGTTGAAGCTAACAGAATCCAGGATTTAGATGACATGAGCCCTTTAAAATACTATCTTCAATATCTAGGTAAAAACTTTGATTTAAGAAGTGAGGATAAAAGTTCAATTGCTACAATATACCCTCTAGGACTTGAGATTGAAAAAGATAAATATGTAATAAGATTTCCTAAGTTTTTTGAGCCCGGCGGCAGCATACTAATAGATTCTCAGGCCATTGAAAATCAACATCTAAGACTGATGATGGGAACCAGAAAGGCCTTACTTGAGGCAACTGAAAAAGCCTTAAACCAGGCCTTAGAACCGTTTCAAAAAGAGAAGATAAGCCCTAAGTTTATAATAATGATTTCAGGTATAGAACGTAAAGAGATCTTAGGAGTGGATATAAATACCGAGATAAACCTGATAAAGAAAAAAGTTCCTGAGACTACTAAAGTAATCGGGCTATATACAAGAGGACAGTTTGCACCCCTAGGAGGTACTACTCAATTAGCCAACTCATCTTGCTACCAAAACGGAGCAATACTTCTAGCCGCGGTAGGTATAAAGAATGTATAATACTACTTATATAAATAAGATGAAGGAAAATATTAAATGTGTATAAATATTGGACTAGTCATACTATTACTCCTTAATATACTTATTGTTCTAACTGTATTTCTTGCTATACGTCTTAATCAAGAAAAGAGAAGAAAAAATAAACTTCTCTCTGAGCTAAATGAAATGAAGAAAGTAGATGAAAAAGGAAAATAGATGTATATAAATGTTGGGCTAGGATTATTAATACTTTTCTTTATATTGTTAACCCTAGCTACATTCCTTATTACACTTCTTGGCCAAGAGAAAATAAATAAAAAGAAACTGCTCTCTGAGCTTGATTACATGCGCCGGGTCTATAATGAAGTTGAAACCCAATCAAAACTACTTGCCGATACAAACCTAAACTTCCAAAGAACCCAAAGAGAGTTGGATAAAAAACTAAAAGCTCTAAATGTCTTATATAAGATAACTCAGACAGTATCTAATACTTTTGAGACTGATAAGATTCTTCAAAGTATAGAACAAGAAGACATTGAAGAGTTAAACTTTGAAAAACTGGCATTCTTTATATTCAATGAGAACGGTCAAGATATCAGAATCAAGAAGTTTACTGGCTACGGCGATGAAGAGCCTGAAATACCGAATAATATAATAGACTCTATCTCAGCCTTAAAAGGTCCTATATATATAGGAAGCAAAGTACATATGCCAGAAGGACTAGCTCCTTTAGCTGAAAAACTTAATCTAACATCTATGATCATCCTTCCTCTCTCTATCAGAGAGAAGAATATAGGTGTTATGGTAATAGGGAATACAAAAGCATTTCAGAAGCCATCTGAATCGGATATAGAGATACTCTCTCTCTTGGCAAACCAACTTGTCCAAAGCATAGAGAATGCATCGCTATATGAGCAGCTTTGGAAATCATATCAAGACCTAGAAGAAAGGGTTAAAGAGAGGACCAAAGAACTAGAAGAGGCAAATGAAGCTTTACAATCAATGGATCAGGTTAAAAATGAATTTGTATCTGCTGTTGCCCATGAGTTGCGTACCCCGCTTACCTCAATAAAAGGCTATGCAACAATACTCTCTAGCGGAAGATTGGGCAAGCTTGAAGAAGAACAACAAGAGAGATTAAAAAGAATAAACAAACATTCCAATGAACTCGTAAACCTTATTAACAACCTATTAGATATCTCAAGAATTAAATCCGGTAAGACAACAATGCATGTTGAAGATTCCTCACTACGTGAAGTTGTAAAAGACGTTGAAGAGATAATCTCACCTCAGACAGAAGAATTAAAGATAGAGTTTAGAACCAGATTTGAAGCTAAGCCTGAAAATATAATGGTTGATAAAATTCAACTAGAGAGAGTTCTCATCAACCTACTCAGTAATGCTCTTAAATTTACCCCTGAACTTGGACAGATTGAATTAAATATAACCTCAGAAGACAACTATATTAAATTTGAGGTCTATGACACAGGAGCTGGTATTGATGATAAAGATATGGACAAATTATTTAACGAATTCTTCAGAGCAGATAATGCTATAAACAGGGAGAAGAAAGGAACAGGTCTTGGGCTCTCTCTTGTTAAGCAGATTATTGAAGCCCATGGAGGAACTATTTGGGTTGAGAGTAAGGTTGGAAGAGGAAGTCATTTTTACTTTAAACTACCTGTAAAAAGAGAGGAGCAAAAAGATGGCTAAAAGAATTTTAGTTGTAGATGATGATGATGATATAAGAGATGTATTAATGATTCTATTTAAATCAGAGGGATTTGAAGTTGAAGAAGCCTCTAATGGAAAAGAGGCTATAGAGAAGATACATCATAGACCACCTGATCTAGTCATAACAGATTATGTTATGCCTGAAGTCGATGGTGAGAAACTCTGTCGCTTTATAAAAAGAGACTTACTCTTACGCCACATACCAGTAATAATGCTTACAGGTCAAAAAGAGGATGTGACTGATAAGATTAAAGGAATAGATGCA
>CAZVIC010000023.1:0-13571 GCA_964627735.1 uncultured Planctomycetia bacterium
CTTTATTAAGTATGTTATAAATGTTTCAGGCTTGGTAGTTTAAGGTTTATAAAGTAACTAGAAAGGAGGAGGGCAATGAGGCATTCCAAGTTTTTGGTAGTAGGGTTTTTAGTAGTTTCTCTTTTTTCAATCCCCAGTTTTAATTACGATTTAAGTTTGAGAAGGATTCAAACCGTTGATGTTCAGACTCAAACAGAAGCATTATCTTATATTCCAGCAACAATATTAACAGCTACACAGACTCTTAATCGACCGGTTAAGATAGTTCTTGATTTAACAGGTCACAGTGAGGATGGAACTATTCTACAGAATTGCGATGCTTTGTTAAGAATGCTCTCTGGAAACCCCAATATTGAGGTAGCGAGAATCTATGGAATAACTCCTCAGGAACTTTTTCAACATCTTCAGTCAAATGTTGCCCATAATAACTGGAGAGGTATGGAGCTTGTTGTGGAAAATGATGACGTACTTGGAGCAGGTTGTGTAGAGTTTAACGGTGTTAGAATAAATGTGGATGGAAGAAGTTTATCATCTATGGCAAACTTTGGTTCAATAGCAGAGCACGATGCAGCTATATTGTTTTCAGGTCAGACTCCTCTTCAGCTTTATTCTTATGGTCAAAATCCATCGAGATGCATACAGTATTCTGACCTTGTGCTCAGTTCTAATATGGCAGCAGATACAAAAAGGGAGCATTATAGTAGGGGGAATTATTTAGATGATCGTCTTGTTCAATCTAGTCCTGAGATGAGCGGGTTAGCACTGGCTTTAGAGACTCTTAGAGATAGTGGTCTTGATGTAGAAGGTATTAGGGGTGCCAGAGTTATAGATAACGAAGGAGCTAATGATATATCCTTAGAAGGACAGAGACCACTTTTATCTGAGGTATTAGGTGAGAGATTAGGTGGAGATTTCAGTTCCTTAATGGGTAACACAGCGCTTGATTATGTACATGCAGCCGTAGAGAATGGAGGGAGTGAGTTGGCAATCGAAGTGCGCTTAGGAGATGGCGTAACAAAAGACGATCTTGATGCTGCTTTTAGAGCTGCTGCGGAAGCTTCAGAGGGAGCAATTGCATTTGCAGATCCAAGCGATGTCATAGCATCAGGATATTTTATTGATGTAGATTCAGGTCACAGGTTTGTTGGCCCTAGTTTTGTCTATTCGTCTCGCGATACTACTGTTAAAAACGGAGTCGCTGTTATTCACGGTTGGACTTCAGATTATTCAGTTGCCCGTACTGTTATTGATGAGTTAATGCAGATAGGTGCATCTCTTGAGCAGCCTGCTGATCCGATTGAACCTCAACATTCAATCCCAGCTGTTGTGCGGGAAGATGCAAAGACACCGTGTTTAGAAGAGCCTATAAGGGTTGGTATCTATGGTGCTGGAGGAAGGATAGGTACTGCCGCTTTAGCCTCTATGATAGGTGATCCTAATTTTAATCCTGTAGTTATAGCTGGAGTTAGAAACGTAGAAGAATTTGTTAATATGTTAAGGCAGGATACGGCTCGTGGTCATATCTATGCAGATATCCAAGGAGTAAGAAGAGATGGTCAGCAGTTTTTAATCATAAACGGCAAAGAGATTCCCTGTATAGGTAGGGCAGGTTCATTATCGGAATTACCTTGGGGTGAATACAATGTAGACTTTGCAATAGATGCAACCGGTAATTTTAAATCTAGAGAACAATTAGAAGGCCATCTTGATGCAGAAGCAGCTAATGTTGGTTTAACAGTTGCCCCTGGAAATCCTGCAAAAGATAATATTCCTCAGATTGTTCCTGGTGTAAATGGTGAGATTCTACTACAACTTGCAAGCGGAGAGATACTCTCTTTTGCAACATGTACTACGAATAATATTACTACAGCATTATCAGTTGTACAAAGGCTATTAGCAGAGCATGGGATAGATGTTCCTCAAGCGGTAACTATCGAGACTGACCATGCTATCACTAAGACCCAAAATGCTCTTGACGGTCAGATGACTAAGCCTACTGATAATATAGAGAATGCATTGAAAAATGCTGAGCGTGGAGCAGCATCTACAGCTAATATACTTATAACTTCAACTGGAGCTGCTAAAGCTGCACCTTTTGTTATCACAGCTTGGCCATCAAGCGTCTATGCTTCAGCTGTAGCTGCCCGTGTAGGCAATATAGATGGTTCAGTAACAACTGCGCGTATATATTTGGAAGAGGATTGCCCGTTTACAACAGAAGAGCTTCAGGAGGCATTTAGAGCTGCTTCTGAAGGTTATTTAGACGGGATACTTCAATATCATGACTCTGAGACACCTTTTGACTCCAGAGCGATTTTGATGAATGACCATACCTCAATAGTCGAGGGTGCACATACTCAGGTTAACGTCGATACTATAGAGATTAGAACTTGGTATGATAATGAATGGGGTTATACTCAGCAGGTCATGAGAGCTATGATAATGTTCCAGCTTGCCATTGATAATCCTAATTTAAGTTCTGAAGAGTTACTGGAACTATCAAATAGATTAAATAGGCCGTAATAACATTGACTACAAAGGAGTAGAGGATGGAATTGGTTTTTAAAGTTTGGTTAACCTTGCTACCTCTACTCCTTTATTCTTGTCAGATATTTTTCCCTTATGTTTCAACAAAAAATCATTCTGTTTTTATAATTAATTAATTTTAATTTAAAGGGAGGGGAAAATGGATAGGAAATTTTTAAAGTTGTTCTTAGTTGTTCTGTTAGTCGGAAACATTGTTTTTATTTCCCAGGATTTCAAAACATCAGGTGATAGTTATTGTAATTTACGTCGTAGTTTAACTATTAGTTCTAGTTTTTCTGTCTTAGATTTAATGGGTTCGGGGCTAGAAAATGGACCTTCATTTGAAGAAGGCTTAGCGTGTTTTCTGCAAGCTCGAGATACAAAATTAACAGCAATAGAAATGGACGATCTATCTCGTTTTTTGTTGGCAGATTTGTCTGGCTATCTTGAAGCTGCAGGTGTCAAAGAAATTGATATGGAAGCATTTCTTCAAATGGCAGATCATTATAGGCAAGGCGTAAGACGAGATCAGGTAAAAATAGGTAAGTTTAATAATAGGCTTGACGGTCTTGTAAAAATGTTGCGTTTTTCGGAAATTAAGCCTTTACTTTCCGGATTACAAGAAGCAGTTACGCGGTTTCAAACTGATAGAGCAATTTCCGATAGAAGGATAGTAGAGTTAAAGAATAATCTTGATATAGCAGCTCAGATGGTTGGATTTTGGGTAACAGCACCTATTAGTTCAAGACCGATGTTTGAATCATTGTTTGGTGGGAATACCGCCATTATGGCGGCCAATACCCAGATGACCGTAAGTGTTCCCGGGATATTTATTTCATCAATGGATCAAGAAGCTCCGATGGAAATTGAGTATGCTCAGTCAGAATCTAATTTAGAAGGGGGTTATACCGGTGTTTTAGCCCAGGATACTTATGACTTAACAACATACTATGCATTTCGTTTAGGCTATGATTTACCATGGGCCTTACATGCTGACCATACCACAGTCTCAGATGATACAATTGAAAAAATTGATTATGCACTGAGGCAAAATGCGGCTCAACTTCTTGCTAGATACACTTCTTTTGCTGAAGATCCTTCCTCGGTTCCCGCGGTACGGGAGTCTAGTCAGCTTGCGGTACTCAATGGTATAGATTTCTTTAATTTTGCAATAGGAAATACTTTTGCACAGGCTTTATCTGCCCACGGTGAATTTAAGAAAATGGTTGAACTTAAGCCTATTATTGAATCTATACAATTAGAGGTACTTAATGGTTATGCGGCGTCTTTAAGAGAGACCGAAGCAGACACCTCTTTTAAGCAGGGATTAGCTGAACACATGGAGTTTAGCGATATGAAAGAATTAAATAAAATTATCGAATCTACAAATGCTACCCCTGAAGAAGTGGATCAGTTAATGAGTTACATTGAATCACAGTGTGGGGTTAAAGATGATGTAGCTATCTTAACCAGCCATATAGATTCAACAGTGCTTTCAGAAGTCTTAAATTATGTAGTATCTGCCGGTTACGATTTAACTAAAGTATTTCCGGATTTTGTAAGTGAGGATCTGGCATTGCGTATCGCACAGCATGGTGAATTCAGTTCTTTGTCGGAGCTTGAAGAAATTTGTGCCGATGAGACTGTTTCAATAGAGGGAGCAGATGGGCCCGTCAAGGTGTCTGATTTAATAAAAACATTCCTAGATTTAAAACGTGTTACCGAAATAAATTATGTTTTGTCCAGACCTATACCTGGAGAATTTGGTAAAGAAAATGAAGCTGGCCATATTGGTGCTATAGATCCTATTACAGGTAAATCTAGGAATACAACACCGCTTGAAGCTTTTGTGCTTATTTATGTACTTCAAAATATAACAAATCCCAATGATTTTCCTGATATTGTCAGAGATATGCAGATATTGGGTCTTGAAGACTTGATTTGTGAACATGACCCCCTTAGTATTAATTTACTTGCGGTGAATAACGGTTCTGCTCACGGTAATGTTTTTGTAGATGGTAAAAAAGTAAGCACTACAATTGAAGTGCACTTAACTGAGTTGATAGCTAAAATAATAGCTCCTTTAGGGGTTGCATTGGCTCAACATGGAACTACAGGGACGCCATTTGATTTGATAAAAGAAAAACTTGCAGGCCTTATTCTAAAAGCCAATGTCGGTACCCAATGGCGAAATATTGCTCTTGAACTTATGCCGCAAGACTTACTTGTAAGAATGATAAACTGGACTATAGAAAACAAAGGAAAGCCAGGGCAATTTGATGGGCAGCCTAGCGTTGAAGAATTATTACAAACAATGCCCAGGGCAGAATTTTTAAGCGATTCAATCTATGCGCAATTTATAAGTACCAATATTAAACATGCAACCAGGATATTTAAATATGAAATAGATAACATGGATCCAGTTTACATGGAGGCAATAGTTGCAGAGACTCAAAGAGTTGCTGTTCAATATTATGATGCTTTTAATGCAGTAGGTATGGTATGGGATATTGTAGATCACCTTGGCTGGGGATGGGAGAGGCCATAACCATAGATATAAAAAAAGGAGTAGGAGATGAGTAGGTTAAATAAATTTTCAGCATTACTTGTAGTTTTATTGTTGATCTCAATCGGAAATCTGTCTGTTGAAAATTATTTTTATACAGATACAACCAGACGTGTACGTAGCGATATTGATAATGTTGTGCGTTTGGAACTTGTAAATAGATTGTCAAGAAACGATGGTTTAGTTTCAGACGAATCAGGATTAACAGTAGCGAGATTAAATGAAACCGGAACCAGGGTGATTATTAGAGAGGGTTATAGCCCGGAGCAGGTTTTAAACGGTATAAGAAGTGGTTGGAGAATTGTTCCTCAGGCGGATGTTATAAAAGCTATATTAAAGTCGCCTGAAACAGCAGCCATAGGTATGACAGGTGGTGGTGATTGTGCAGGGATATCTACTTTCATCTCCGAGCTTGGTAATAATCTTAAGGGGATGGGAATGGATATAAAGATTTTAGGGGTAAAATTTGCTAAATCCGGATTAATTGTTCCTTACGCAGAGCTTGGAGATAATGTTATCGTTATTGACGATTTATTGCTTAATGATTTTGCAACTCGTTCTAGTACACCTTTAGGCTCTGATCGTGGAGATCCATTTAAAGAGAATTCAGAAAACGCATATAGAAATATAGCAGGGTTTAAGATTTGGTTTTCTACGGGAGGCGATGATCATATGAAGTGTATACTTGATATGCCTAATGTAAACCCTGAAATAATTGCAGTAGCTGCACCTAAATCCATGGATGGAGATACTGCTTTTGTTGATACTGATGGGGTAACACATTATATCCAATCGCTTGGTTTTAGAACGGCAGTAGATACGTATCGACCACGAGCGTTTTTAGCTGCCAAAGCTGCAGCAATAAAAGGAATTATTGTTGTGCTTGAATCTTTCGGTCGTCTTTCAGGTCGGGTAATATTTGAAACGCTAAGGAATACTGTTACAGAATTTGATTCTCCAGAAGTAAGACAACTTGTTGAGGAATTTGGGGATAGAGTTATGAGTATTGTTCCTGAGAAGGATGTATCTTTGATAGATATTGCCAGAGAAATTTTGAGAATTAATTCTCAGAAAGGCTCTCAATTAACAGGCGTTGGAGAAGGATTTGTTCCAACTGATATGAATGAAGAGATGATAAGGCTAAGATCTATTGATTTTACTGAAGCTTGGGGAGCTATCGCAAAAGAGCAAGAAAAGCAGTTAGGGATGATAAATGATATGCTATACAAGGCTGATTCACAATTCTATATTCAAAACGAATTTTTAAGGGCAATGTTTAAGGACAACAAGTCTCTAGCTCTTGATTTTGTTAAAATGATGGCAGGAGTGAAGTATGATAACAATGGTAATGTAGAAAAACTTGCCGGCATTGGAAAGTTTATTGCTCAAGCTGTAAGAACTTACGCTTACAATGAAACTGGTGTTGTGCCAGAGGTAGTAGAAGACTTGCAGTTTGAGGGTTTGGATTCTGAAACTACAGTAGAAACGTATAGAGAGAGCATAGCTAATATCGGTCAAAATGGTGCTACGCATCGTCAGTATAACGTCTATCCTGTGCCTAGTGTTGATGCATATAGCATAGTTGCTCAAGCCACAGATATTTCTGAGTCAGTTCTTAATTCTCTGGATCCAGAGCTTAGAAGAAAGATGTTAGATTACCGCGATAGAAATATGGTTACTAATCTTGGCATGTCTTTAGAGGATGTTGCTGCAGAGTCTATAGAGATAAAATCTACTAAAGGAAGCGTATTGACTATCGTTCCTCAAGGTTTTGTTTCAACTGATATGATCGAGGAAATAAAAAGATTACAAGTAGATGGCTTTAAAAGTGTATGGCACGCTATTCCAGAGGAAGAACAGCTATTAATGATAAATGATATGTTATACAAGGCTAATTCACAATTCTATATTCAAAACGAGTTTTTAAGATCAGTGCTTCAAGATGATAAAGCGCTGGCTATTAAATTTGCTGAAATTTGTGAAAGAGTTAATTATGATGTTAATGGTCAGATTGAAAATATTGATTTATTTTCTGATGTGCATAGGTTTGTTATTCAAGCAATTAAAACTTTAGGGAGCAGTAAGCAGGAGAATAGCGATGGCACCACTACTATAATAATTCCTAAGGTTAATGATGCAAGTAATTTGCGATATTTAGCTAGGGGGGCTACACCATCTGAATACGATATAGAAATGGCTTCTAACTTAGCTCAGGTAGCAGCGGATGTTATTGCTGAAGGTAATCCTGGGGCCTATGTTGTTGCATACGAAGAAGGTATGGATCCGTTTACTCAGCAACCTGGTATATTTAGACCTGTTAAAATTACTAACGATAACAACTTATCTGATGCAGAAAGATATCCAGATGAATTTTTAAGAGAGAATGGTGTTTTCTGGATAGATGATTGGGAAGATAATACTCCTTAATGAAATAATTTAACAGGTAATAGATGAGTAAGCTTCTCTACATATTAGATATTTCTGAGTTATTTTTTAATAATAATTTAAACGATTGATATTTTAAAGTAGATAATTAGATTGTAAAGCCCAGCTCAAGCAATATTTAGTTGGGCTTTCTTTTAATTGTTGTATTTGAAAAATTTGTAATCTACTCTTTGCATGGTATAAATATTATATATGGGGGTAAGGTGAAGTTATTTAAATATATTATATTAAGTGGTATTATTTTATCTTTATGCGTATCTTCTTTAGGTATTATTTTTAATTTAGATAATTCAGATCTGGTTTTTAGACGAACTTTAACCCCTAGATATTTAGATACAGTAGATAGTAGTCCTATAAGCATAGAAGCTCTTTTAAGTTCGGAATTGAGTGATGAAGAGATTAGTAATCAGATCAATAACCATCTTTGGTTAAATTGGGATGATATAACCTCTAATCTTAGCTATGTATCCGAGAATATAGATCAGATAGCGAGAGAACGTACTGAAGTATTAACATCTATTTTGACCTCTATTTTATCAGATATGAGATTACAGTTGATGCCTGGCTTAGCTGATGATCTTACTACAGTAACTGAAAATTTAGATACTATTTTAGAACTTTGGGAGATAGATGATAAACTATCTGCTTTTATGCTTAAGTTAGATGCGGAGTCAAATAAAGATATGTTTTTTACAAGGTTTATGTTGAACTCGCTTTTAAGATGTCTTCCGGGTCGCGTCGATAGAGAAAATTTTTTAGCTTACATTAAAGAGTCTGAAGCTCGAGGACGGGCAGAGGTATCTTATACAGAGGCTAAAGATTGGGGTAATATTCGTCATGGTCAGGTTGCTTCGACTATGGTGGTAGCTGTAGGAGAAGTGGATCAAACAGTAGCTTTTTTAGAGAATAGTGGCTGTATAGTATCTAGCGGTAGCGTTAAGATATTTAGCGAATCAGATCCTTCGAAGTTAAATCCAGGATTAGCAGATATTTCGTCTAAAGAAATTTATAGTGAATTGACAAGTATGTTAAATATTTTACAAAAACCCTATAGATTAAAAAGTGTTGCATCCCTAGAGCCAGCTTATGAGTGCTGGGTAAGTGAAGTTGAAGGTGTTATTGAGATGCCTTTTGATGAGAGATTAGAGAGATTAAAATTCTTTACTGCAGGGCGTAGTGATATTGACTCAATAAATGATTTAATTCAAATCAGGAGAGAGTTATCAGATGTAATACTAAATGATGAGTATTCTGAAGATATTAGAGTTGCAACATTAATTTTTGATAGAAGGATAAGTTGTTCTATATTGGAGCAGGCTATATCTGTTGCCGAATATTATCAAGGTAGATTAAACAGCTCCGATCTTCAAGAGCACGAAGTTACAACTGAGGATCAAGATAAACTTATTTCAGTTTTAAGCTTGCTTGCAGAATCTATTGTTTTAGATAGATATACTGTCAGTAGATTGTGGCTATACAATAATAGTAATATAGGCCTTAATCCATTTGAGATAAGATTGCAACGTGATTACGGAGAAGAGGTATTATCTTTTGGCCAGAGATTAGAAAGAGAGATACTCTATTTAGAAAATGTGATAAATGAAGTAGCATCTTCTATGCATGGCGAGCCAGTTGGTGCACTTGACATTGCAACTGGTTTTAAAGAATTAGTAGGGCAGAGATTTCAGATATTTAATGTTTTATATCAAGAAATATCCGAAGAACATCAAAATATTTTTCCAAATCCGGAATATATAAGGGCACATATGTTTGATGTAAATATAGCCCTTTCGCCTTTAAGGGCCATTGAATCGATTAAAGACTCTCTAAAACAAATGATGTATAGAATATACCCTCAATTGCAGATGGATTCCAGAGGCTTGATCGATTTTTTAACTCATATGCGTAGCTCTTCTTACAGCTTAAGTAGCCCTGGAGATGATTTTTTAGAAAATGCTACAGCTGAAATAGCACAGACAGCAGACTGTCTTACGGTTTTAAGCATTCTACCTTATGACGAAGACCATAGTTTGCTTGTTATGGCGAAAGAACTAGAAGATAAGAATCTTGATATATATTACGTGATAACAGAATCAAAAAAAATAAATTTTAGCAATGCTAATGTTCCATTGATAAGAACATCTTATTCTAATGATATAGGGTTTGATGATGAATATATAACAGTTGTGCGTTGTGATTCTTCTGATATTAAAAGAATGGATTTAAAAGGTAAGATAATTATGTCATCTACAGCTAGACCTGACATATTCGATTTTGTCGGTGAGAATGGAATAGCTGGTGTAATATCTGAAAGAGGAGGCAATACTTCGCATCTTGCTATAGTTTTACGTGATATAGGCATACCTATGCTTGCTGCTTCTGATCTTATATTTACAAAGCTTATTTATGATAATATGCCTTTTAGAGTTATAGGCGGAAATGTTTTTACTGTAATGTACAATTTTAGAGAAGGTGATGTAGCTATTGTTCAAAGAAAGCGTTATTGATTTTTAAAAAATAAAAAGAGGGGGCAATATTAAGTATTTTGTATTGGTGTTAGTTTTGTTAATTATATGTTTTAGTAATTCTGAAGCAAGAAGAGTTTGCAATGTTGATATTGAGCAGGTTTTTGTAGTCTTATTCCACTTAGATTCTAAAGTAACTGAAAAGTATCTAAATGATCTTAAGAATATTTTTTCAGAAGACCCAGAATCTTTCTATAGTTATATGGAGGAGTTTAAAAGGCTAGGTTCTACCCTGCAGTTGTCAGACAAAAATGAAGATAGGTATTTGCATTCCATTGCTGATGATTTAATCGTCTTAGCGGAGAACCTAAATGAAATAGAGGGTGGATTTGGTAGTCTTATGGAAATGGTTTTAGAAGTTGCAGAGATTAAAAGAAATGCTTATTTTATTTTTAGAATGATGCGTAGTTTAGATGAGGCTGTTAAAGTCTGGTCTGATTCTGATGGTTTAAAGAAGCACTTTATGTTTTCTATGGAAAAGTTAGTCCAATTGGCTGCGGGTAGTGATTTAAAAGGTGAAGATATTTTAAGTCAGCTTCAAATTTTCTTTAATCAAACAAAAGAGAATAGCAATAAATTAGAGTGTGATGTATTAGTCAAAGATGTTATCCTTAAAAATTCTGGGTGTTATTTAGATCTATCACTTCTTAATTCTAGTAATAGTTTAGGTGTTGTATCGTTTGATTGGGGCGGAGTGTTATTGTCAATAGTTGATAATCTTGAGATACGTCAAATCGTTAAGAATAGTCTAGTTTTATTAAGAGATAAGGGTATAAAATGCTATATTTTATCAGAGGGAGATCCTAGTAAAATAGAGGCCCGCTTAGAAGCACTTGATCAAGAAGAAGGCGGATTGTTTTGGAGTGAATATTTTCAGGGTATACTGCATGCTTTGCCTGGAGATCCTGAGCGTTCTAAGGCAACCTATTTGGGAGATATTGCTAGAGATAATCCTAATAGTGCAATTGTACATTTTGATGATAGCCCTTCGCATATGAATTTAAGAATGATAAATAACGTTTCTGTAGTAGGGGTTGTAGCATATCCTTATTCCAGCGCAAATTTTGAAAAAGCTGTTTCTAATCTTGCTTCAGCGAATGCTTTAATCATGAATCTTGGCCGTGGGTTCTCTCGTTTATTAAGATTGATTATTGATTAATTTGACATATTCTTTATAAAGTGGTATAAATAACATATGGGAACCACAAAGAGGTGGTTATTAATGCAAGAGGTTTTTTAAATAGATATAGTAGGGCAGCTTAATAAATAAGCTGCCTTTTTTATTTCTATTAAAATTTGGAGGATTTTAAGAGTAATATGAAAGTTAGCACTAAAGTTAGTTTTTCTAGCATAGTTAAAGTTCTCCAAAATAGAATCCACGATTTACATAAATTATGTTTTCAACAGAAAGAGGTAGAAGATAGTCTTCGTTATTCTGAAAAGCAATATAAGATGACTCTTGATTCTATGTCTGATGCAATACATGTTGTTGATTCTGATTTAAAAATATTGCTTATTAACAAGGCTCTTAAAAAATGGATTAGGGTTTTGGGTCTAAGTAGTGATGTTGTTGGGAAGAGCATATTTGATGTTTTTCCTTTTTTGAAAGATAATGTCTTAAAAGAGTATGAGAATGTTTTTAAGAGTGGGAAGTCTGTAACAACTATTGAAAAAAATAGAGTAAAAAATAGTTATATAATTGCTGAAACAAAAAAAATACCAGTGTTAGAGGATGGTAATGTTGTAAGAGTTGTTACTACTATAAAAGATATAACCGAATCGAAGCGTATAAGAGAAAATCTTGTTAAATCGGAGTATGAGATGTCTCTGATATTAAATAGCATTCATGAGCATGTAATATATCATGATTTTCATAATAGTTTAGTGTGGGTCAATAAGGCTGCAGCAGATTCTGTCGGTAAGAGGCAGGAGGAGTTAGTAGGTAAAAAATGTTACAAAGTTTGGCATAACCGAGATATCCCTTGTGCTGGTTGCCCTGTAATAAAAGCAAGAGATACAGGGTTGCATCAGGAGTCTGAGATTATTTCTCCCGATGGTCGTTCTTGGCTGGTAAGTGGATGCCCGCTTAAAAATTTAAATGGTGAGACAGTAGGTATGGTTGAGACTACTCTTGAAATAACAAAGAGAAAGAATACCGAAGCATCTTTAGGTAGGCTTAATAAAGCTCTTCTTAAGTCTCATGAGAGAATGAAAAAACTTATAGTAAAGGACTCATTGACTGGGCTTTATAATAATAAGTATCTAAACGATATAGTTGAAGCCGAATTTTCTAGAGCTAAAAGACATTATCATTCATTTTCAATGATATTGTTCGATATAGACTATTTTAAGTCTATAAATGATGTCTATGGGCATAATTTTGGAGATAGTGTATTGAAACAGTTTGCCAGGCAACTCAAAAGAATGGTTAGGCGTTATGATATTGTTATCCGTTCTGGAGGGGAAGAATTTATTGTTCTTTGCCCAGGTACTGACAAGGTCACTTCTTTAAAATTGGCTTCTAGAATGTTAGATGATTTTAGCATAAGAGAGTTTGGAAATAATAAGCAGAAAATAAAATTCTCTTTAAGTATGGCAGTTGTAGGATATCCATCAGATAAAATGATTAAGTTGAACGGGGTAGATAAAGTTGTTTTAGAAGGGAGAGATTTAATAAATATAGGTTATAAGATTTTAAGTAAAGTAAAAGAGGCAGGTGGTAATAGGGTTTATTCTTCAGAAGATACAAGTCTTGATAAAGAGATTGAATCAGAGATTGTGACAGAAGATGCGAATTTGAATTTTTTGAAAGGTAAGCTAGAGCATCTTACAAAAGAGGCCAATCAAAACCTAATAGAGTCTGTCTTTGCTTTTGCAAAGACAATAGAGCTTAAGGATCATTATACAGGGGAGCATGTCGAACAGACGGTTCAATATGCTACAACCATCGCAGAAGCCCTCTCTTTACCTAAAGACGAAGTTGAAAAAGTTAGGGAAGCTGCTATTTTACATGATCTTGGTAAGATAGGAATAAGTGAAGATATTTTGTGTAAGCGTAAAAAACTTACCAAAAAAGAATACGGGATAATTAAGAAACATCCTCAGATAGGAGTAGATATTATAAGGCCGATACATGCTTTACATGATTTAATCCCTTATATTCTTTATCATCATGAAAGGTGGAATGGTCAAGGCTATCCACATGGTTTAAAGGGCGAAGAGATACCTCTTGGTGCACGTATTGTGGCTGTAGCTGATGTCTACCAAGCTTTAATATCAGATAGGCCTTATAGGGCGGCTTATCCAGAAAATGAGGCTATAGATATTATTAAAGAATCAGCTGGTTCTGACTTTGATCCTGAGATAGTAGATGTTTTTATTAAAGTTTTAGGATAAATATTCCTTTCCCTCTTGTAAAATTTAATCAATTTATTTAAACTATTATTTTAAATATGCCCCGCTAGCTCAGTACGGAAGAGCACCGGTTTCCTAAACCGGGTGTCGTAGGT
>CAZVIC010000024.1:0-13281 GCA_964627735.1 uncultured Planctomycetia bacterium
TAGTATATATCTCCTAAAACTATAGCATTATTACCTAGGGTTATTGAGTCGCCTACAACCGAACCGTTAATATTGGCATTGCTACCTATTGCAACAGTACCTCCATCTAAATAGGCGCCTATTGCTCCGCTGGTTATAGTTAGATTGCCTCCTATGTTGATGCTTTCAATTCCTATAAGAGCAAACTCTTCCAAGTTTATTGCGGGAGATCCCTTCAGATATATCTTTGAGTTTTTACTCTCTGTCTGATTGACTATAATAAGGCCATACCAAACAGCATTTCCACCTATCTCTAATATTGGATTACTCTCTGAGTAGGATGAATCCTCAATATATAGTATTCCGTAACCACTAAAACCGTTTGATAAGGTTAGTTTTGCATTTGATAGGTATACGATTTGAAAATTGTCTTCATTTCCAATAGAGGTATTACTATATACTGTATCTCCTGTTAAAATAATATTAGCATTTTTTTTAATTACAGTTGCCAGTGTTTCCATGTCTATTGAATATTCAAATCCTCCTTCTGTTGGAGGAGAGCCTTCTAATGTAACGTTGCTTGTGCTTAAGAGATTTACAGGTAAGTTTAATTTTATTGCTTCTTTCTCACCTGTAACTTCTATTCCATCCATATTAAAGTTTTTTCCGCTAAATATTGTATATTCTTCTTCTCCTGGATCACCATGGACTTCTGCAGCCGAGTTAGAGTCGTTTAGCAAGAAGTTTAAGGCTGCAAGTTCATCTATATTTAACTGAACTTTAAATCCTCTCTCTTGTGTTAGTTTTTTGTATGTTGCTTCAGAGAGCGGTAATAGTAATAAAAATATTAGGAATATTAGGGTTAGTATCTTCATCATTATTCAGCCTCTTTCCATTCCATCCAGAGGCTATTTGTTGCTGATTCCAAATCAGCGTTCACATTCTCTATTGCCTCTTCACAGTAGTAGTTATTGGTGTTAGTACCTTCGGTAGGAATATAAAATTGATTTCCTATCAGTATGATGCTGCCGCATATTGAGACTTTGTTTGATTCACCTTCTTCTCCTTCATCGCTAGAAAAAGCGCTCTCTAGAGAGATGTTAATACCATTCCCTGTTATTATCTTATTACCTATGATTGAACCTTCGCAGATAGCGTTATTGCCCATCCTTATATTTGAGTATGTATTAGGGGCATAGACATTACATTTAATTACTGCATTGTTTCCCATATCAAAGACATATTTATCACTTGAATAGTTGCCTTTAATATAGAAAATGCAATCATCTGCGCTAACACTGCTATCATAAGGTATTATCTGAGGGTTGCTATCCATATCCAGTTTCTTAGTTATATGTATATCTGAAGCAGCGCTATATTTTATTGTACAGTTATTACCCATTGTTATTTTATTGATGTAGTAGTTTCCGCCAGAGAATATTAAAGTACAGTTATTTCCGAATGAGATATTATTGTAATTTCCAGCTGCTAATGTATAAGTCACGTTATTACTTCTTGATATATTTTGAGTTCCAGAGCTAAAGCTTGGAAATGTAGGTAGAGTTATCAAGAAAGGTGGTAACGGAGTTATCTTGCTTCCATCTACAGTAAGATCAGTTCCGTATACAAGAGTATTATATGTTATATCTCCAGCTACTTCATTATGATTTCCTATAACAATAGTATCTCCAAAAAGTGAGCCTTCGAATTCGTTGTTACTTCCGATTACCATGCTTCCTCCAGATGCTGAGACTCCTATATCTCCATCGTCAAACGTTGTATTATTGCCAAGAGTTAGATAGTTTATTCCCAGCATTGAGAAGCTACCTACTCCTGTTGGATCTGCGCCTCCAGAACCATTTAGAAATATTTTTGAAAGTTTATTACTATCTGGTTGATATATTAAGATTACACCGTACCATTTAGCGTTATTGGTCATCTCAAGGATATACTCTTCTTGGTTATGGTCTCTATCTTCGATATAAAGAATACCATAGCCTATAAAATTTGTAGCTAAGGTTAGCTTGACATTGTTTACATATAGAACCTGATAATCTTCGCTTGAACCAAGGGTGGTATTTTGTAATGTTGTGGTCTCTGTTATTATTGTATCAGCATTATTGCGTAAGAACGGATCCAATGCATCCATATTTAGACTGTAGTTTACATTTTCTGTAATTGTGCCGTTTACTCCTTCTAGGGTCACATTTTCTATGCTTAAGCTATCTTGGCCTGTGCTACAACCTATTGCAGTATTGCCGCCTGTTATTATTTCGCCATCTGTATTATGGTTTTTTCCACTAAAGGTTATTGCATCTGATGAACCTACTAGGCCTGTAATATCAGCACTAGGGCTATTGCCAGTTAGAATTAGATTGATCAACTCCAATTCTCCTAGAGATAACTGAGGTTTTAAAGCTGTGATTGAGGTCTCTTTCTTGTATTCTGTAGCATATAGGGTGATAGATGCTAAAAATATAATAAATACAAAAAGTATTGTTTTTTTCATTTTCATCTCTAACTTATGTTTTCTTTACTTATAATTATGCAACATACATGCCAATAGATGCAACAGGGAAGTGGCTGATGTCTAGTTGGTTATGTAAGTAGGTCATATCTTAGAGCTGGAAAAGTGACAACCTTGGTTGCTTGATTTAACCAATCTTTACATTGGGTATATTGCTATGCCAAGAAGGGTTTAATAATGGCTAATAATTGAAGATAAAAATAGGTCAGTTAAGGCTTTATTTTAAAGCTAGTGAGTCTTTTGAATTGCTTTATTCTTTTCTCTATATCTATAGTTGATATCTTGCCAAGCTTACCCAAGCTAAAGTCTTCAACAGCAAATGTTGCCATTATGGTTCCATATATAGATGCTCTTCGTAAGCTGTTTTGATTTATTCTTTTTGTCTTAGCCAAGTAGCCTATAAATCCTCCAGCAAATGTATCACCTGCACCTGTAGGGTCAGATACAGTTTCCATAAGATATGCCGGGGCTGTAAATCTATGTGTTTTTGTGAATAGAAGTACTCCATGCTCTCCTTTTTTAATGACAACAATTTTAGGTCCCAATCTCAATATGTCTTTAGCAGCTTTAATGAGATTTTTTTGATTGGTGAGTTCTCTTGATTCCGATTCATTTATAGTAAGAATGTCTATTTTTTTAAAGAGTTTAAGCAGTTCTTTTCTCTTATTCTCAATCCAGTAGTTCATAGTATCACAGGCAATAAGTTTTGGGTTTTTAACCTGTTCTAAGACTCTTATCTGTATCTCGGGGTCAATATTAGCTAGGAATATATATTTGCTGCTTTGGTAGCTTTTGGGTATTTTAGGATTAAAATTAGCAAATACATTTAAATCAGTTCTTATGGTCTTTGGGTTTGAAAAATCCCAGCCATATTCACCCTCCCAGTGAAATGTTTTGCCGTTCTCTATACTTAATCCTTGAGTATTAATACCTTTATTTTGTAAGAACTTAATATGTTTTTTTGGAAAATCTTCTCCAACAGTAGCAACTATATTAACAGGGACAAAGTTTATTGCACTTGCAGAGAAGTAGATAGCAGAACCACCAAGTATCCTTTCGGCTTTACCAAGTGGGGTTTTTATGGTGTCCAATGCAACAGATCCGATTACTAGTATGCTCATGGGTATTTATTTTAGCAATAAAACACCAAATGGGAAGTTTTAAATTATAATACTTGGGATTGTTTTTTGTGGCAGAGCATTTTAATTGCAATTTTTTGAATCTAATTTTATAATTATAAAACATCAGTTTAGAGTAAAATATCGTTAAATATAAAAATATCATCAATTTAGGAGGAATATATGAATAGACGTGTTTTGATTATCATCTTATTGGTTGTTGTAGGCGGAGGATTTTTAATATGGGGAATAAGTTCTTCTAGGGATAATTCAAATCAACTGCATCAGAGTAAAAGCGTAGATAAGCTGTCTAGTGATGATGCAGAATCGATTACTACTGATATAGATAATATTGATCAGTTCGATGCTTTGATTGAAGAAAAAGTAGAGGGCACCTTTGAAGAAGGGCTATTGTTTGCCAAGCAGCTTGCAGGAAATAATAAGCTAGTAGAGGCTAAAGAGGTATATAAGAAATTAATTCAAAACTTTTCTAGTCATCCTGAAGTAGCTGGATTAGAGCAAGAGCTTTGGGATATAAATATGAAGATAATGTTTTCTCCTCTTCTCTCCGATGATTCTGTAATATATGAAGTTAAAAAGGGAGATAGTTTGCATCTAATAGCTAAAAATTTTAATACAACAGTAGGGTTTTTGAAGAGAAGCAATAATTTGAATTCGGATTTGATTAGGATAGGGCAGAGATTAAAAGTTGTTACTTCAAAGCCTTCTATGATAGTGGACAAATCGTTAAACGTTTTGACTCTTAAAATGGATGATGAGATAGTTAAGGTTTATCCTTGTTCAACAGGTGAGTTCAATTCGACCCCGACCGGTGATTTTAAAATCATAAATAAATTGCCCAATCCTACTTGGTATAAAGCTGGGGCAATTGTTCCTCCAGGAAGCGAAGAGAATATACTTGGTAGCCGTTGGATGGGTTTTGAGCTCTCAGGCTATGGTATCCACGGTACAACTATCCCTGACAGTATTGGTCAGCAGGTAACAGCTGGTTGCGTTAGGCTTTACAATGAAGATGTTGAAGAACTCTATGATGTTGTACCTACAGGCACTAAAGTTACTATTATTGAATAATTATGGCTGAGTTAGATTTTGAAAGACCAATATTGGAATTAGAAAAAAAGATTTCTGAATTACAGAGTTTTTCTCAAAATAAGAATATCAATCTTGGTAATGAGATTAGTGGTTTTCAAGATAAATTAGAATGTCTTAAAAAAGATATTTATGAGGCTTTAACTCCTTGGCAGAAAGTTCAGGTATCACGCCATTCAGATCGCCCTACCTTGCTAGATTACACCAATATGATTATGGATGATTTTATAGAACTTCACGGAGATAGGTGTTTTGGAGATGATAAAGCTTTGATTACTGGTCTTGCAAGAATAGGTGGAGAGAAGGTAGCCATTGTTGGTCATCAAAAGGGAAGAGATACAAAAGAGAATCTAGAGCGTAATTTTGGTTGTGCTCATCCTGAAGGATATAGAAAAGCTGCTAGGATTTTTAGTTTGGCTGAGAGGTTTTCTTTACCAGTTGTATCTTTAGTAGATACTCCAGGTGCTTATCCGGGTGTTGGAGCTGAAGAGAGAGGACAGGCCCATTCTATAGCTGAAAATATTAGGGATATGTTTCAGGTTAAAACCCCCATTATTGTTGTCATCATAGGAGAAGGCGGGAGTGGTGGAGCTTTAGGTATAGGAATAGGAGATAGAGTTGCGATGTTTGAGTATTCTTACTACTCTGTTATATCTCCAGAGGGTTGTGCTGCGATATTATGGAGAGATAGAGCTATGGCAGAGAAGGCTTCTGAGGCATTAAGGTTTAATGCAGACGATCTTTTAAGCTTTGGAATAATAGATGAAATAATAAGGGAACCTTTAGGCGGAGCCCATAGAGAGCCTGAGGTTGCAGCTAACAATCTTAAAGAGTTTATCTTAAAATCTCTTGATGAATTAAAGGTTCTGTCTGTTGAGAATTTAATAGATAAGCGTTATAAAAAGTTTAGAGATATAGGCATAGTATCAGATCCTAATTCTTGATATCTAAGTATCTTGAGTATATTCTTCTGTCCATTGTTCTTAAAAATGCATTCTGAACTAGGATGCTCGTTGGTAATGAAAGTGCTGGCAGGTGTAGCGCATATGTTTGGGTAGGCATAGAGTCTATCTTGGAAAGAGCTTCTCTTCTCTGTCTTTCAAATTCAAGTCTATCTAATTCTTGTAATCCTTGAATGAATAGTGTTCTTAATTCTTGATTTAATAGTATGGGAAGAATATTTATTCGTGTTAAGATATTTTTTTTCATCTCCCAAGGTATCTCTGAATTAGCTAGGAATTTTAATGTCGAGTTGTAGGCATCTAGAAGTTCTTCTTGTCCATTGCCGTTAAAAGTGCCTTGTTCTAATCTGTCTAGTAATCTTATGATTCGGTATTCTTCTACTACTTCATCTGGAGTTAAATTATTTTCAATGGAGACTACCTGATTCGGTATAATAATTCTTCTTGATAGATTGTGATCTGAAGTGGTTAAGTTAAATAGAAATGTTATTTGGATAGTAGCCAGTAATACTAATTTTTTAATCCCCACCCTCCTCTTTTTCAACATTAAATTTAATTTATCATTTTATTAATTGTATGTCAAGGTATGCGTAATCTTTAAAATTTAAATTTATTTGTTAGAAAATATTTAAAAAAAGAAGCAATAAAATGTAACGGCTATTTGTTTACTTTCTTGAAAAGTTTGTAGGCATTGATTCTTTGACTTACAAGAAGTGGATAATCTAAAAATATTTTTTCTAATAGACTGGATGTTTTGCCTCCAGATATTCCTCGTTTTGAACTTTCTATAAATTTTACTACTTCTTTTGTTTTAGCTGTGTCTATTTTTTTGAGTTCGTCAATAATTCTATTTAAAGGTAATTTTTTACGATATATTATTGTATATGCTTTTTTAATCTCATCGACTTCATCTGCATTAAAGCCTGCGCGTTTTAAGCCCACCGCATTTATTCCAAATATTTTGGAATTTCCTATCAACATCATAAAAGGAGGAACATCTTTTGTTACACGAGATAATCCTCCAATCATAGCTAAGCGCCCTATTCTTACAAATTGATGTATAGCTGTATTTGCTGATATTGTAGCACTATCCTCTACTTCAACATGTCCTGCTAAAAGTGAACCATTACTCATTGTTATGTCGTTTCCTAAACGGCAGTCATGAGCAATATGAGAGAAGCTCATGAGGTAGTTATTATTACCTATCTCTGTTTGGCTTCCTTCTTCTGTTGAGGTATTTATAGTTGTATATTCTCTTATTATGTTATTGTCGCCTATTGATAGATGTCCTAGTTGTTTTCTAGTTTCTAGCATCTGTGGTTTTTCACCTATAATAGAGCCAGTATGGATAAGATTGTTTTGACCTATCTTGGTCGAACCTTTTATATGGCAGAAGGGTAGTATCTCTGTGCCTGCTCCTATCTCTACATTTCCTTCTACTATAGAATAAGATCCTATCTCAACGTCTTCGCCGATCTTAGCGTTTCTATCTACTACTGCTGTTTTATCTATTTTCATTCTCTAATTATAGCACAAAACAATTGAAGAAATAAAACCCTTGTGTTATTCTTTAGCTATAATTATCTAGGAGGTAAAAATGGATAAGATACATATATTTGATACGACTTTAAGAGATGGAGAGCAGTCTCCGGGTGCGTCTTTAAATATAAAAGAGAAGATTGAGATTGCAAAGCAGCTTGAACGCCTCAATGTCGATGTAATAGAAGCAGGTTTTCCAATTGCTTCTCCTGGAGATTTTGAAGCGGTAAGTTTAATAGCTAAAAAAGTAAAGCAGCCTACTATCTGTGCTTTAGCCAGATCCCTAAAGAAAGATATAGATGCTGCAGCCGGAGCTTTAAAGGGAGCCAAGAAGAAGCGGATACATGTCTTCTTAGCCACTTCAAAGATACATATGGAGTACAAGCTAAAGAAAGCAGAAGATGAGATTCTAAAGCAGGCGGTTAAGGCTGTTAAATATGCCAGGAAGTTCAGCGATGATGTTGAGTTTTCACCTGAGGACGCATCTCGTACAGAGAGAGAGTTCCTTTTTAAAATAATAGCCGAGGTCATAAATGCCGGAGCTGGCGTTATAAATATTCCCGATACTGTTGGCTATACAGTTCCGGAGGAGTTCTCTGATCTTATAACTCAGATAAAGATCAATGTGCCTAATATAGACGATGCAATTATAAGCGTTCATTGCCATGATGACCTGGGATTATCCTGCGCTAATTCACTCTCTGCTGTTAAAGCAGGGGCTAGACAGGTTGAGTGCACTATTAACGGTATTGGTGAGCGTGCCGGCAGTGCTCCTCTTGAAGAGATAGTTATGGCCATAAAGACAAGAGCGGATTTTTATAAATTTAAAACTTCTGTTAAGACAAAAGAGCTTTATAAGAGCAGCAGGCTTGTAAGCCTCCTGATGGGAATACCTCTGCCTCCTAATAAGGCAGTTATAGGTGATAATGCTTTCAGTCATGAGTCTGGCATCCACCAGGATGGGGTATTAAAAATGCCCGGGACCTATGAGATTATGAATCCAAGCGATGTTGGATTCAAAGAGAGCAAGCTTGTCTTAGGTAAGCATTCCGGCCGCCATGCGTTCGGTAGAAAATTAGAAGAGTTGGGTGTTGAGCTTGGAAAGAGAGAGTTTCAGAGAGCATATGAAGAGTTTATAGCGCTTGCAGATAAGAAGAAAGAGGTCTTTGATGATGATATTGTTGCTTTAGTTGAAGATGAGATGAAAGAGGTACCCAAGGTATGGGAGCTTGTATACTTCCATACTGTGACAGGTTCCTCCACTATTCCTACTGCAACAGTAAAGTTAAAAAAGGATAAAAAAATCTATGAAGATGCTGCATGCGGAGATGGTCCTATAGATGCCTGCTATAATACGATAGATAGAATTATAGGTATTGAACCGAAGTTGTTGAACTATAATCTTCGCGCTGTTACCTCAGGGCGTGATGCTCTGGGTGAGGTTACAGTGAGATTGAAACATAATAATAAAGAGATTGTAGGACGGGGAACTTCAACAGATATAGTGGAAGCTTCTACAAAAGCATATCTTAATGCTGTAAATAAAATAGTCTCTTAATGTCTCTCAATAGACAAATCTACGGTTTAGTCGGATACCCTGTCAAACATAGCCTCTCACCATCTATGCATAATGCAGCTTTTAAATATCTAGGCATAAATGCAGAGTATAGCCTATTTGAAATTGAACCAGATAAATTAGAAGATTTTTTGATTAATCGTAAGGATGTTGCAGGCTTTAATGTAACAGTCCCATATAAGGTTAAAGCAAAAGATATTTTAAGCAGAGGTCTCTCTTTGAAAAAAGATTTAAGTGAGGGCGAGGCTACGGTCTCTATCACATCTGCCATTAATACAGTTAAGAGAGAGCCTGAGTTAAGAATTTATAATACAGATGTAGTAGGGTTTTCAAGATCATTGATTGAAGATCTAGGTTTTGATAAAAAAGATAAGAGGGTTCTGGTTTTAGGTTCTGGAGGTGCTGGAAGAGCTATAATTGCGGGGTTATCTGAAGAGAATAATAGTGCTAGTGAGATCTATATCTTTGAGATAGATAAAGATGTGATCTCTAGTACCACTGAGCATCTCTCTAAGATAGAGAGGCTTAAAGATAAGTTTAAGTTTATAGAAAAATCTGATATCGCTAGTATTATCAAAGAGTGCGATCTATTAGTCAATGCTACAGCTGTTGGAATGAGAGATAAAGATAGTTCAGTAATAGATCTTAACTTACTTCATAATAAACTTAACGTCTATGATGTTGTATATAACAGAGAGACAGCCTTAATCAAAGAGGCCAGATCTTTAGGTATTCCTGCTTCAGATGGCTTGGGCATGCTTCTCTATCAGGGTGTAGCTGCGTTTAAAATATTTACAGAAAGAGATGCCCCAATTGATATTATGAGAGAGGCACTTTTAAAAGGAGTCAATAGATGATATTGCTTATTTTTTTCTTAGGAGCATCTTTGGGGAGTTTTTTAAATGTATGCATATTGAGATTACCGCAAGAGAAGTCAGTTGTATATCCGCCTTCGCATTGCCCTAAATGTAAACATAAGATAAGATGGTTTGATAATATCCCGGTTTTAAGTTTTTTAATTTTAAGAGCTAAGTGTAGAGATTGTAAGGCTAAGATTTCAATTCAATACCCCATTGTTGAGTTGATAAGCGGCTTGGTTCTTATCTATTTTTATAGTGTTTATGGAGTAAGCATTGCTACTTTTTCTTTTGCTCTATTTTTATATGGTCTGATAGTTGCTACTTTTAGTGATTTTCAGACTCGCTTGATTCCAGATGAAGTAAGCTTGGGGCTCTTGCCGATTGGTCTTATATTTTCTTTCTTTAATCCTGTTTTAGAAAATGTTTATGGCGGCAATCCTTTAGCAGCAAGTCTTTTAGGGGCTATAACTGGGGCTGCTATGATCTATTTGACTGGGGTTTTAGGTAAGATAGCCTTTAAAAAGGAAGCGATGGGGTTTGGAGATGTTAAGTTTATGGCTATGATTGGAGCTTTCTTAGGTTGGAAGCTTATAGTGCTGAACTATTTTATTGCTCCATTTTTTGCTCTTGGTTATGGTCTCTATAGGAAGATTAGATATAAAGATGATTACTTGCCCTATGGTCCTTTTCTTGCAATTGCTGCTATAGTTGTATTTATTTTTTATGATAAGCTGCTTGATGTTTTCTTTTATCTTTGATAATACTAGATTTATAACAAGGAGGTATAAAGATGTTAAGGTTTCTAACCGCAGGTGAGTCTCATGGAAAGGCTCTTTCAGTTATTATAGATGGTTTTCCTGCAGGAGTTAAAATTGATATAGCTAGAATAGATTCTGAACTTTCAAGGCGTCAGGTTGGCTATGGTCGTGGCGGAAGAATGAAAATAGAAAAAGACAAGGCTGAGGTTATAAGTGGGATTAATAAGGGGTTAACTTTTGGAGCTCCAATCTCAATTTTAATTAAGAACAAGGATTTTTCAATTGATAGAATGCCTGCAATAGACTCTCCTCGTCCAGGTCATGCTGATTTGGCTGGAGGTATGAAGTATGGATTAAAAGATTTTAGACCTATCCTTGAGAGAGCATCAGCCAGAGAGACAGCTGCCAGGGTTGTGGTCGGAGCATTAGCCAAACAATTTTTAGATAATTTTAATATCTCTATATTTAGTCATGTTGTTCAGATAGGTGATGTAGGAGTTACTAAAAAAATAAATATGGATAGCATCCAGAGATTAGCTGGAAGATCAAAATTACGCTGTGTGGACTCTAAGGTAGAGCTTGAGATGATTAGGTTGATAGATAAGGCTAGAAAAGAAAAAGACTCTTTAGGAGGGGTATTTGAGGTTATAGCTAAAGGTATACCAACAGGACTTGGAAGTTATGTTCAGTGGGATCTAAGACTTGATGCTCAGATTGCATCCGGTATTCTATCGATTCCAGCAGTTAAGGCGGTTGAGGTTGGAGATGGAATCAGGAATGCGTCTCTTTTTGGTTCAGAGGTTCAGGATGAGATAATCTTTAGCAAGGGTAAAGGTTATAATAGAACTACAAATAGAGCAGGTGGCTTAGAAGGAGGCATTACAAATGGAGAACCTCTAGTAGTAAGAGGCCATATGAAGCCCATTGCAACCTTATCTAAGCCGTTAAATTCAGTAAATATAAGGACTAGAAAAGAGACCAAAGCTTTTAAAGAACGTGCTGATGTATGTGCTGTCCCTGCGGCTGGAGTTATCGGAGAGAGCATGATTAGTTTTATAATCATGAGGAGTTTTTTAGATAAGTTCTCATCTGATAATCTATCGGATATAAAATCTAACTTTAAAAGCTATCAAAAACGTCTTAAGATTTTCTAATGAATCTTGTTCTAGTGGGGTTTATGGGTACAGGTAAGACCGAAGTCTCTAGAGAGTTTGCTGGAAGATTTGGTATGCGTTATCTTTCGATAGATAAGATGATAGAAGAGAGAGAAGGGATAAGTATAAATGATATTTTTAAAGAGAAAGGCGAGAGTTATTTTAGAGAAGCTGAGAAGAGCATAGTTAAAGAGATTTCCAACATGGATGGCTTGGTGATTGATGCTGGAGGTGGAGTTGTTTTAGATAGTGAGAATATGGATAACTTAAAAAGCTCTGGAATAGTAGTTTGCCTAAAAGCAAGGTCTGAGGTAATACTTAATAGAATGGAGGATAAAACCGATAGACCTCTTTTGAATGTTGAAGATAAACTTACTAAGATAAATGAGATCTTAGATAGTAGAAAGCTTTATTATGATAAAATCGAAAAATCTATTGATACATCAGATTTAACTATTGCTGAGGTTATAGAGCAAGTAAGAGATATGTTTCAATCTTCTTCAAGCTAAATGATAAAAAAGTTTCTAGCTACAATTTCTTTTTTAATCATTCTTAGTTTATTCTTAGAATCCAGTTTAGTTTTAGCTCAAGATAACAAGAGTGCGCTCTGTCTATTTGATGAAAAAACATCTTCAGTAAGCAGGAAAGAGATAAGTAAACTTATAGGAGCAGCTGAGTTTTCAACAGTTAAATGGAGTGAAGAGCTGAGAGAAAATATAAATGAGATTGATTATCTTGTTCTTTCAAAGGGTGGTCTAGGGAGAGTAGAACAGGATATTATTATTAGATTTCTGAAGAATGGCGGAGGGCTGGTCTTATTTCTTCCTAAGGATTACGATGAAAATTTTTTAAAGAAGATAGGGCTTAGAACATATGATATTTATGAAGATAATCTAGTTGTTGAATATAATAAAGATTTTTTTAAGAGTCCAGTAGAGGGTAGTGGTTCTATTTATAAAGGTGTTTTAGTTAAGACAGGCTATGGGGGTGATATAAGGCAGCCGGATAGAGGAAATATCTTCCCAGAGCGGATTCCAGTTAGGGATTTTAATATGCTCTCTAAGGTAGTCGATAGGGATGGTAATTTCTTAAGTTCAAACATAGTTTTAGTTAAACATTGGATTAACCCTTGGGATTTAAAGGGCAAGGTTCCTTTGAGGTGGCTAATATTTTCTGGTAAAGATATAGATTTAAGTAAGAATGACTATAAAAAAATTACAAGAGTTTTAGATAGAGGATTTGTAATAAAAGACCTGAGCTCTAACTATCCTTTGTATTACCAGGGCGAAGACGCAGGGTTATCTTTAAGCGTATTTAGTCCGTTTAAATCTGATAAACGGGTAAGATTTTTGATAGAGCTCTCATCTGATTCTAAAGTTATCTATTCAATCTATCAGGAGAGAGTTATTAAAGGAGGATTAAATAAGATTGATTTAAAAGTTCAAAAAGAATTAACTGCAGGATTTTATAAAATAAAATGTTCTTTAATAGAGGATAAGAGTATATATGATCAGTTTAATACGGCATTTCTTGTTGTTGATAAAGATTGGTCTAATAAGGGGAGTGATCTTAAAGTTAAGGATGGTAAGATTCTCTTTAACGGGAGAGAGGAGTTTCTCTGGGGCATAAACTATTATGAGTCCAAGAGGGGAGAGTTAAACTGGGTTTGGCCCAATCCTTATTATATTAATAAAGATT
>CAZVIC010000025.1:0-13091 GCA_964627735.1 uncultured Planctomycetia bacterium
CGAAAGGTTCTCTAGCGGTGGGCTTATGAATGAAGGCCTATTATCTCTTAAGATGGGGCTAAAGGGTATACCGCGGGAATCTGAGATAGTAGCTATTGCAAGAGATATAGAGTTAGCCAGGTTAACAGGAGCCAGGGTTCATTTTACGCATATAAGTTGTAAAGAGTCTGTAGAGCTTATAAAGAAAGCCAAGAAAGATAAGTTAATGGTTACTGCTGATGTTACTCCTCACCACCTAACTTTAACCGAAGATGCTGTTAGAGGTTATAATACTCTCTCTAAGGTCAACCCTCCTTTAAGGACAGAGAAGGATAGAAAAGCTTTGATTGATGGTTTAAAAAATAATATTATAGATGTTATTGCTACTGACCATGCTCCACATTCTAGCGAAGAGAAAGATTGTAACTTTTCCGAGGCAAGCTTTGGTACTATAGGTCTAGAGACAGCACTATCTTTAGGTCTAAAGTTGGTTGACGAGAAAAAAATAGATATATTTTCTTTAATAGAGAAGCTAACTTTAAATCCAGCCAAGGTTATCTCTCTTAATGATAGAGGGAATATCTTGGAGAGCTATTTAGCTGATATTATTATAGTAGATCCAAATTTAAAGTGGGAGTTCAGCAAGGAAGAGATAGGCTCTAAAAGCAAGAATTCTCCATTTTTAAATATGGATTTAAAAGGAAGAGTTAAAACTGTTGTTTCAAAAGGCAAAGTTTTAGTTAACGATTTTAAGCTGATTGGAGGTTCTTTATGAAATTGCAGCATCTATTTTTACTTTGTAGTGTTATTGCTTTAATTAGTGTTGGTCAGGTTTTCTCTGAGACACTCTCTCTAGATGAAGTGCTTGAAGATATTAGATTTAAGATTGAAAAAGTGAGCTCTTATAAAGCAGACATAGAGATGGTCTTTAAAAATTCTGAGACTGAATCAACTATACGCGGTGATATTAACTATATTAAACCAGATAAACTGAAAGTGGTTATGGGTGTTGAAGGCCGAGAAGACACAAGGCAGTCTATATGCTCAGATGGCGAAGAGATGTGGCAGTATATGCCCCTATTTAGAATTGCTTCTAAGGTAAGTCTGACTGCTTTAAAAGAAGAGTTTAAAAATACTGAAGAGCTTGTAAATAATCAGAGCAATATGCAGGATGTTACTTCCAATATGGTTGAACCCAAATTTTTAGGTATCGAAGACCTAGGTGGAGAGAGGGTCTATCTGATAGAAGGTTTGATTAAAGAAGGAGATGACCCTGCTTTAGATGGTATTGGTAAGGTTGAATCAGCCAAAGCTTTCATATCTTCTGAAAATGGAATGCAGAGGAGAATGGAATATTATGATATTAATGGCGATCTTATTTTCTATCAAGAATTTAATAATATAGAGATTAATATTGATATTCCAGATGAAACATTTAAGTTTATAATCCCAGAGGGGGTAAATATTTTAGATACGACTCCTCAGGCCAGAGAGATGTTAAAAAAGTCTCAGTTAAATGAGTAATGAAGTTTATACTCAGCTCCGAATTGGGAAGACTGGCAAGATGGTTAAGGCTTCTCAACTACGATTCCTGTTATTTTAAAGGTAGCAGCAAGGCTCTTATCCTGAAAGCTTTAAAAGAGGATAGATTTGTCCTAACTTCTAGGAGTGATCTTGTTAACGAATCTAAAGTAAAGTTTTTTATAGTTAAATCTCAAGATCTGAAAAACCAATTAAGGAATCTCAAAGAAGAGCTTGGACTAAAGATAGGTAGTGATAATAAGTTTTCACGTTGTATCAATTGTAATTTGGAATTAAAAGAGTTAACCATGAAGCAGGTTGAGGGCAATGTACCCATGGCTGTTTATCAGAATGAGAAAAATTTTTATGGATGCTCAAAATGTAAAAAAATATTTTGGCTTGGTAGCCACCAGAAATTGGTTAATGAATATTTAGACAGTATTAATAATGATAGTTAATTCATTTATTACTTTGAGTTTAATTGTATGATAAATAAAGGTATGCATTTGAAGAACCTGAGTAATCTTGAAAACAGGAAGATAAATAATAATAAGCAGCTGATTTTTTTTAAAAATAACTTCTCTTGTTTTGTTTCTTTTTTTATGATATAAAGACAAAACTCAGTAAATGGTAGCTTTAAATAGAATGTATAAGAAGGGAGTAAAGCGTGCCTGAATTACCGGAAGTCGAGACAATACGTAGAGAGCTAAGAAGCCTGATTCAAAAGAAAAAGATTATAGATTTTGAAGTTAAAGATAAGATTTTTCTTAAAAGTCCTAAGACAGTTGCATCTTGGAAAAAAATATTATCTACTAAGATAAAGGATGTAGACAGAAAGGGTAAGTTTCTAATCTTAAAGCTCAACAATGGGTTAAAGATAGTTATACATCTTAGAATGACAGGCCAGATAATATATGGCAATAATCATGATGCTAAAATAAAGATTGTATTTTCAGATTCAAGTACCCTTAGCTACTATGATAGAAGAAGGTTTGGAGAGTGGTGTTTGGTTAAGGATATCAAGGACGTACCATTGCTTGGAATCATAGGTGTTGACCCTACAAGTGAAGAATTTACACCTGAAGTATTGGGTGAGATTTTAAAAAATAAAAGTACTAAAATATATAATCTTCTTTTGGACCAAAAAATTATATCTGGAATAGGCAATATATATGTAAATGAGATATTGTATCGTTCCAAGATAAGTCCTTTTAGAAAGACCAAAGATGTTACTGAGCCAGAGGTTAAGGAGTTGTATTTTGCTATAAGAGATGTGCTTCTTAGAGCACTTAAAGCCAGAGGCTCTTCAATAGATACTTATTTGGATATTTGGGGTAATCCGGGCAAATATGCTTATCAGCATATTGTTTATGGGAAAGATGGTCATTTTTGTGAGTATTGTCCCAATAAGATTATGAAGAGCAAGATGAGCTCTAGGTCTATCTATTATTGTCCGGGATGTCAACAGTAACTAAAGATTTTAAAAGAGTAAAAGCGCTTTCTAATTCCGAGATCTATCCCGGGTATTTTGTGCTCTCTTTTGAAACCCCTGAAGCTGTTTCCATCGATTCTGGTCAGTTTCTTCAACTGCGATTGATAGATAAAGGTCAATTTTTAAGAAGACCGTTTGGAATCTTTAACCAAAAATCTAATCAAATCGAGATTCTTTATAAGGTAAGAGGGGATATAACCCACAAGATGTCTTTACTTAAAACAGGAGATGAATTAGATGTTATATGTCCTTTAGGAAATGGGTTTAAAAAATCGACTCAAGAGAGGTTGATTTTTGTAAGCGGCGGAACTGGTTTTGCTCCGCTAAGTTTTCTAGCCAAGAGCCTTTCTTTAGAATCTAAAGAGAGGGGATTGTTTATTATTGGAAGCGCAGGAGCTGAGAGTAAAAGCTTTGCTGAATCAATAGAATCGTTAAATCTAGATTTTTTGATTCTTTCTGAAGATGGTAGTGTAGGGAAAAAGGGAGTGGTGACTGATTATTTGGCGGATATCATTAAACCCAAATCTGTTTTATTCTCGGCTGGACCAATTGAGATGTTAAAGAATATTTATGGTATGGTGAAAGATAAAAATGTTGAGACTCAGTTTTCTTTTGAATCTCATTTTGCCTGTGGGATGGGTTTTTGCTGGGGCTGTGCTCTAGAAACTAGAAGTGGTATTCTGAGAATATGTAAGGAGGGTCCTGTTTTTAAAGGAGAAGATGTTTTATGGGAAAAGCTATGATTCCGATTGAGATTGCTTCTTTGAAACTGAGAAGCCCTATTATTCTCTCTTCAGGTTGTGTGGAGTGTGACCCATCTGTAAAAACTGTTCCATTTAGCAAGGTTGGAGCCATCATAACAAAGACAGTTACGCTTAAGGAGTGTTCTGGTAATCCTATGCCTAGGACATCTGAAGTGGATTTTGGATTAATAAATTCTATAGGTTTACAGAATAAAGGTTTAAATGACTATATCGATAGAGTTTTACCTAAAATAAAAGAATCACTAGATTGTTTGATTATTGCCAGTATATCTGGTTTTACAATCGAAGAGTTTGCTGAGATTGCTACTGCTATAGACAGGGAAGATGTGGTCTCTGCTATTGAAGTCAATATATCTTGCCCAAACCTTGAAAAAGATAATGAGAGTGGACTGACTATCTTTGCTCAGGATGAGCATATGAGTTATGGTGTTATAAAGGCTGTCAGGGAGTCATCATCCAAGCCTATAATAGCTAAGCTCTCTCCAGATGTTACAGATATACGTTCTGTTGCTCAGGCTGTTTCTGATGCCGGAGCTGATGCGATAACCGTTGCAAATACTTATTCAGCTATGGCTATAGATATATTTACAAGAAAACCGAAGATAGCTAAAGTGACAGGTGGATTAAGTGGTCCTGCTATTAAGCCCTTAACATTAAAGAGGGTTTGGGATGTTTATAATACTGTAGACTTACCAATTATTGCTTCTGGTGGTATTATGGATTATAAAGATGGTTTAGAGTATATTATTGCAGGCGCAACTCTTTTAAGTATAGGCACTGCTAATTTTATAAACCCTAATGTTGCAGAAGAGATAGCAAACGGTATAGAAGACTATCTTGGAGAGAGAAAAATGGAATACAAGGATTTAATAGGGAGTCTTGAAGTTGGATAAGAGAGAGAAGATAATAGTTGCACTTGATGTAGATAGCATGGATGAAGTGCGCCATTATCTTGATATGTTAGCTCCTTATGTGAAAACATTTAAGATAGGTCCCCGTCTTTTTATCCCTTACGGTAAAGAGATTATAGATCTTGTAAAGAGCTATGGTTTAGATATTTTTTTAGACCTTAAGCTGCATGATATTCCTACTCAGGTTGCAGAGAGCGTTAAAAAGATTGGAGATTTAGGAGTTAAGATGTTTACAGTCCATGCTTTTGGCGGTAAAGTTATGATTGAAAAATCAAGAAAGGCTTTAGACTCTTTTGGTAAAAATGAGAGACCGTTAATGCTTGCAGTAACTCTTCTTACTAGCATTGATGAAAATGACTTGCTTTTTTTAGGTTTTAAAAATAAAATTAATATCATAGTTTATAAGCTTGCTGAATTAGCTTTGACTTCAGGAGCAGATGGTGTTGTTTCTTCTGTAGCTGAGGTTATGAAGTTAAAAAAAGAGATAAATCAGAACTTTTTATCTGTGGTTCCGGGTATAAAGATAGGAGTTGGGAATGAAGATCAGAAGAGAAGCGGTTCGCCGCAGGAGGCCTTTGAGAACGGAGCTGATTATATCGTTGTCGGTAGATCTATACTTAATGCAGATAATCCTGTAGAGATAATTAAGGAGGTATTAGATGAATGATAAAGAATTGATGGAAATATTAAATGAGACAGGAGCTATTCAAGGTGGACATTTTTTGCTGTCCAGTGGCTTACATTCAGAGCAGTACATTCAGTTGGCACGTATCTTTCAATATCCTAAACATACTTCACGTATAGCCAATGCATTAGTAGAGGACTTTAGATTTGAAAGACCTGCTGTCATAGCTGGCATTGCACATGGTGGTACTATTTTGGCTTATGAGGTTGCAAGGGCTATAGGTGCAAGGGCGATATTTGCAGAACGGTCTAATGGAGAGCTCTGTTTAAAGCGGGGTTTTGAGGTTAAAAACAGGGAGAGAGTTCTGATAGTTGAGGATGTGCTTACAACCGGTAAATCAGTTTTAGAGTTGAAATCATTGCTTAAGAGTTTCCAACCATTGATTGTAGGAGTTGCTTCTGTTGTAGATCGTTTTGATGGGGAATTTAAGATAAGGAATAAGTATTCGCATCTTATGAAATATACCCTTCCAGCATACTCTAAAGAGGAGTGCCCTCTATGCAAAAAGGATATACCATTATTTAAGCCCGGAAGTAGAGAGATCGTAAGCGCGTAATCGTTTTTTTCTTCTATGATTTAGAAGCAAAAAGAATAACCGGAGGATTAATGTGGAAGTTAAATTAGACAGATTGATTGAGAAGATTAAAAAAGAGGGTGTTCAGGAGGCTAAGAGCGAGGCTGATAAAATAATAGTTAAGGCTAAAGAAGAGGCCGCTCGTATATTACAAGAATCAAAGTCGAAGTCTAAAATTATTATTCAAGATGCAAAATCTCAATCCGATAAATATGGAGATTCAGCTAAAATTGCAATAGAGCAAGCAGCAAGAGATTCAATTATAAGTTTAAGAGAAAAAATAGTAGCTATATTTGACGATCTCCTGAAGAGAGATATTGCAGGTTCTCTTAATCCTCAGGTAGTTAAAGATATGATTGTTCAGATTTTATCTAATTGGAAACCAGGAGAGGACGATTCTATTGAAATTTTGACTTCAGAAAAAAACAGAGAATCTTTAAGGGATTTATTGATTAGTGAATTTAAAGATAAAATAAAAACCGGATTTGAAATCAAGATTCATCCGGGGCTAGGGAGAGGTTTTAGAATCGGGATAAAGGGCGAAGATCTACATTATGATTTTTCAGATCAAGGTATAGCTGATGTTATCGCCGTTTTTCTCAATAAAGATATTGCAGAGATTGTGAGTAAAAGTTTAAATGGATAAGTACTATTATTTAATATCTCAGTGCCCTCTATTGAATCTTGACAGTAAAGGCCATATTAGTGGTGAATTTTTTTTAGAGCAGGCAGCTAAATGGCTAAATCTTAAGGATTTTAATATTTTAAAAAAAGTCAATATAGATGATATTTATATTAGAGATAATGATAGTGGTATTATTAAAGAATATAAGAGTTTTGAGTATAGCTTAAGAGATAGTATTGTTAAATTTAGAGAGGGTAGTTCAGAATCTATAGTTGATGAAGTCTTAAAAGATATTTTAGCCGATATAGACCCTCTTAAAATTGAATTGGGAATATTTCATTTGAGATGGAGTTTTATTGACGGAATTGAATCATGCCACAACTTTGACTTAGAGAGAGTAGTGCTCTATTTTTATAGGCTTCAGATTTTAGATAAGATTGCTCAGTTCAATAAAGAAAGAGGTGAAAAGCTGTTTAATGAAATTTCAAATATTAGCTATGAGGCATTAGTCTATGAAAATTAATAAAGGTAGCATTGTATCTGTAAGTGGAAACATGATAACGGTTAAGCCAGAGAGCCATATTATGCAGAACGAGTTAGGGTATGTTTTAAAAGGAGAAGAACGTCTTAAGGCTGAAGTTATCAAAATCAGAGAAGAGCTAGCCTATATGCAGGTTTTTGAAGACACTAAAGGTCTTAGAGTAGGAGATGAGGTTGAATTTAGCGATCAACTTCTTTCGGTTGAACTTGGACCAGGTCTTCTAGGCAATATATATGATGGCTTACAGAATCCTTTAAATGTTCTTGCTGATAAATATGGGTTCTTCTTACCTCGAGGTGTTGATGCAGCGGCTTTAGATCTTCAAAAGGTGTGGCATTTTACCCCTACTGCTAAGGTGGGAGATCTATTGGTAGCTGGGAATTATATTGGGTATGTAGAAGAAGAGATTTTTAAGCACTATTTAATGGTCCCTTTTGATTTTACAGGAGAGCATACTCTTGAAAATCTAAAACCCGAAGGTGATTATAAGGTAAAAGATGTTATAGCTACAGTAAAAGATGCCTTAGGCAATAATGCTGATATTACCATGTCTTTTCACTGGCCTATAAGGGTGCCTATTACTTCGTACAAAAAGAAGCTTCAAACCTCTGAGTCGTTAACTACGCGTATTAGAATAATTGATACTTTCTTTCCTGTGGCTAAAGGAGGAACCTATTGTATCCCTGGTCCTTTTGGGGCTGGAAAAACAGTATTGCAGCAGTTGACTTCAAGATATGCTGAGGTTGATATCGTAATCATTGCTGCTTGTGGTGAGAGAGCAGGTGAGGTCGTTGAAACATTAAGAGAGTTTCCAAAATTGAAGGATGATAGAACTGGTAAGTCTCTAATGGCTAGAACGATAATTATCTGCAATACTTCTTCTATGCCTGTTGCTGCCAGAGATGCTTCAGTATATACTGCAGCAACTCTTGGGGAGTACTATAGACAGATGGGCCTAAATGTGTTGCTCTTAGCTGATTCTACTTCACGCTGGGCTCAAGCGATGAGAGAGGTTTCAGGTAGATTAGAAGAGATTCCTGGAGAAGAAGCTTTTCCAGCTTACTTAGAGTCTCGTATAGCTGCTTTCTATGAGAGATCTGGTGGAGTTGAGCTTTTGAATGGAGAGAGCGGATCTCTTACGATTGGTGGAACAGTATCTCCGGCTGGTGGTAATTTTGAAGAGCCTGTTACTCAGTCAACATTAAAAGTTGTCGGGGCTTTTCATGGTTTATCTCGCGAGAGATCAGATGCCAGGAAATACCCTTCTATATCTCCTTTAGAGAGCTGGTCTAAATATAAGAGTTTTATTGCAGAGGATAAAGTGGCTTACGCTAAAGAGGTGATATTTAAAGGCGATGAGGTTTACCAGATGACTAAAGTTGTTGGTGAAGAGGGTGTTACAAACGATGATTTTTTAATATATTTGAAAGCTGAATTTTTAGACTATGTTTATTTGCAACAGAATGGTTACGATAAAGTGGATGCTGCTACACCGCTAGAGCGTCAAGACTATGTTTTCTCAAAGGTTGATTATATACTCAGGTCCAAAGTTAAATTAGAAACAAAAGATGAATTAAGAGGTCTGTTTTTTAAATTACGTCAAATGTTTTTAGATTGGAATTATACTGAGTGGGAATCTTCAGAGTTTAAGATTAAAGAAAAAGAGATAGACGAATTTATTGAAAAAAATATTCTTAAGAAAGATGAAGAGACTATATAGCAAAATAGATAGTATCGTAGGAGATGTTATTACTGTAAAAGCTAAAGGTATTAGTTATCACGAATTAGCCGAGGTGAATACCAAGAAGGGGAAGTCTTTTGCTCAGGTTATAAGCTTAGATAAAGATAACGTTTCTCTTCAGGTTTTTTCTGGAAGTCGGGGAATATCTACTTCTGATGAGGTTAATTTTCTCTCTCATCCTATGCAGGTTCCTTTTTCAGAAGATATGCTTGGAAGAGTATTTGATGGGAGTTGTAGGCCTAAAGATGGAGGGCCTGCTATAACCGGAAATAATATTGAGATAGGTGGTTCTACAGTTAATCCTGTTAAGAGGAAGATACCCGATCGTATGATAAGAACCAATATACCTATGATAGATATTTTTAATTCCTTTGTAGTCTCTCAGAAACTTCCGATATTTTCAGTCTCTGGAGAACCTTACAACGAACTTTTAGCTAGAATTGCAATCCAGGCCCAAGTCGACATGATTATCTTGGGCGGTATAGGGTTAAAGTTTGATCAATATATGTTTTTCAAAAAAACATTGCAGGATAGCGGTGCTTTAAGCAGATCTATATTTTTTGTACATACTGCTTCTGAACCGGTAGTAGAGAGTATTATGATACCAGATATCTCTTTAGCTGTAGCTGAGAAGTTTGCTTTATCCGGGAAAGATGTATTAGTTTTACTTACAGATATGACTAACTTTGCCGATGCACTTAAAGAGATTGCCATTACCATGGAACAGGTTCCTTCAAATAGAGGTTATCCTGGAGATCTCTACAGTCAACTGGCAGCCAGATATGAGAAGGCTGTTGATTTTGAAAATAGTGGTTCTATCACAATACTTGCAGTTACAACTATGCCAGGCGACGATGTTACTCACCCTGTACCAGACAATACAGGCTATATTACTGAAGGTCAGTTCTATCTTCGCAATGGCAGAATAGAGCCTTTTGGCTCTCTAAGTAGGTTAAAGCAACAGGTTAACGATAAAACCCGTGTTGATCATAGAGCTATTATGAATGGTATGATACAACTATACGCTGATTATAGAGAGACGGAGGAGAAGAGAGATATGGGGTTCAAGATGAGCGCTTGGGATCAGAAACTTCTCAAGTATGGCGAAACCTTTGAAAAGGAATTGATGGACTTAGCCGTTAATATACCACTAGAGGTTGCTTTAGATAAAGGGTGGAAGATTCTCTCAGAATGTTTCCAGCCTGAAGAGATTCCATTTCGGACTGAATTGATTAAAGAGTTTTGGCGAGGCTGATTGTGGCAAAAATAAGATTGACGAAGAATGAATTAAAGAAGCAAAAAGAATCATTTAAGCGTTTTAACAAATATCTTCCTATGTTACAACTCAAGAAACAGCAGCTACAGCTTGAGATGATTAAAAACAACCATGCTTTGAATGAGGTTAAGGATGACATAGAATCTATCTTAAGGTCGCTAGATGCTTGGGTAGATGTTTTTGGGGAAGATGTTAAGATTGAGAGTCTGTTTAAAATTGATAGTATAATTGTAATTAAGAGCAATATAGCTGGTATAGATATTCCTGTTTTCAAGGATCTAAAAATAAAAGAGCGCGGTTATGATCTATATCTGACCCCTCTTTGGGTTGATAGAGCTATAGAGGTTTTAAGAGAACTGCTTACCTTGAAAGCAAAGAGCTTGGTTTTAGAAAGAGCAAGAGAGATTTTAAAAGATGAGCTTAGAATTACAACTCAGCGTGTCAATCTCTTTGAGAAGGTCAAGATTCCCGAAGCAGCAAAGAACATGAAAAAGATAAACATCTTTTTAGGCGATATATCTACATCTGAAGTTGTAAGAGGTAAGATTGCAAAATCTAAATTAAAAATGAAATTTGATAAGATAGGTATTTAATAATGATAGTTAAGATGAAGCAGGTAACTCTGTTGATTTCAAATAAAGAGAGAAAAAGGGCTCTTGGAATATTGAGATCACTAGGCGCTGTACATATAAAGAGAAAAAAGTTTCTCTCTTCTGGAGAGACATCTTTTTTAGAAGATAAAATATCTATTTTTGAGAAAGCTATAGCACTGATATCTAATTTTAAAACTGAGAGCGAAAAGAGTTGCCCCGAGAATAAAATCCCTGCCTTTATAGATGAAATAAATTTTTTAGGTAAAGACATAGGTGATTTACAGAACAGGTTAATTGCAATAAGAAAAGATTTAGATTGGTATGAAGATTGGGGTATATTCTCCTTAGATTCTTTATCTAAGATTAAGGAGTACGGATTAAAACCAGAATTATATATTTTAGACAAGAAAGAGTTTAAGAAGAGTGTTTTAGATCAAGATATTTATCTGATTAAAAGAGATAGGTCTAGATATTATGTTGCTTCAATCAGTGATAGCAAGAGCTCTTTTTCTATGGCTCCTCAACAGATTCCAAGCAGAGAATATAATTCACTTCAAGAGGAGAGTTCTAGTGTAAGCGAGCAGATTCAAGAAGCACATAAGCGGTTGTTGCATCTCGCTGGTTTTAAGAGTTGCTTCAATAAGTATAAACTCGTATTAAGTAAGGAGCTTGAATTTGCTCAAGTTAATTCAGAGATGGATGGTAGTGAAGGGTTTAGTTTTCTAGAAGGTTTTATTCCAGTTGATGGTGTTAAAAAATTAGGTCTCCTAGCAGAAGAGGAGAGCTGGGGGTTATTTTTAAGAGACCCAGAGAATCCAGATGAAGTTCCTACTTTGATACGTAATCCTCGTTGGTTGAGAATGATAGACCCTGTATTTAAGCTTATGGATACTATTCCGGGGTATGAAGAGTATGACATTAGTCTTTGGTTCCTTGTGTTTTTCAGTATATTTTTTGCTATGATTATAGGAGATGCTGGTTACGGATTATTTTTTTTAATAACAACTTTTTTGATTCATATTAAAAATAAAAATATATCTAAGCAAATTTTGCAGCTTATCTATTGCCTTAGTTCTGCTACTATTGTTTGGGGGGCTATAACTGGGAATTGGTTTGGTGTAGAGAGGTTTTCTCAATTACCATTTTTTAATATTTTTATAATACCTGGTCTCAATAATTTTGTTGATGCTAATCAAAACAATTTTATCTATTTCTGTTTTATTTTAGGTTTTTCTCATCTTACCATTGCTCATATTGTTGCAGCTTTGCGTTTTTCAAATTCTATCAAGTTTTTGAGTCATGTAGGCTGGATTGCTATAGGATGGGCTATGTTTCTGTTGACTAGAGGGGTAGTTTTAAATTTGCAGATTCCACAAACAATGCCATTTTTTGTTATTTTTGGAGCTTTTATGGTGATGATGTTTTCAAAGCCTAAAATCAGTATTTTAAAGAGGATAACTTCATCATTACTGGATCTTCCTTTTGATATTATAAATTTCTTTGCAGATATTCTATCCTACTTGCGTCTCTTTGCTGTTGGCTATGCTACTGTAATGATTGCAATTACTTTTAACAATATGGCTGAAAGCATAGGATTTAATAGTGTTCCTACTATTATGGCTTCTATAGTGATTATTTTACTGGGACATTCTTTGAATATAATTTTAGGTTTAATGTCGGTTCTTGTTCATGGAGTCAGGTTGAATGTTCTTGAGTTTTCAACCCATCTTGATTTAGAGTGGAAAGGTAGAAGTTACAAACCATTTAAAGAGTAAAGGAGGATAAAAAATGATACAGGGTTTAGGAGATTTAAATGCTTCGCTAGGGCTTACTGCTGTAGGCTCTGCTTTAGGCATAGGTGCGGCTGGGATGGCAGCTATGGGAGCTTGGAAGAAAGCTTTCTCTCAAAATAAGACAGCTCCTTTTATGATGATAGCTTTTGTGGGCGCGCCATTGACTCAGATATTCTACGGTTTTATATTGAGGAATAAAATTCAGGCTGCTAACTTTCCTTCTGATCCAGGGTCAACGATAATGCAGGTAACAATAGGTTTAATGGCAGGACTGGCGATGGGTTGCTCAGCTTATATGCAGGGCAAAGCTGCTGCAAGGGCTTGTGATGCATTGGCAGAGACTGGTAAAGGTTTCGCTAATTACATGCTTGTTTTAGGAATAATAGAGACTGTTGCTCTTTTTGTCATGATTTTCTCTATGATAGCTTTGCCTAGTTGATAAAAAATAGCATTGCATTTTTTAAGATAAACATTTATCATCTTTTAACAGTATCAATTTTGCTATATTAAATGTTTTTTGGTGTTCGGGTTCTCTTGCATTTTAAGGGCGAGTAGTTCAGTGGGAGAACGCCTCGCTTACAACGAGGAGGTCGGAG
>CAZVIC010000026.1:0-12818 GCA_964627735.1 uncultured Planctomycetia bacterium
CTATCCGTGAGGGTGGTAGAACAGTAGGTGCTGGGGTTGTTTCTGAGATCATAGAGTAGAGAGATGGCTGAAGAAAAAAAAATGAAGATAAGGATAAAGCTAAAAGCTTACGATCATAGGTTGATAGATCAATCTGCAGAGAAGATAGTCAATACTGCAAAGCGAACAGGGGCAAAAGTCTCTGGTCCGATACCTTTGCCTACTCGTAAAGAGATATTTACTGTCATAAGATCTCCTCACGTTTTTAAGAGATCTAGGGAGCAGTTCCAGCTTTGTACTCATAAAAGACTTATTGAGATGTTGGAACCAACTGCTAAAACTATTGATGCCTTAAGGAAGCTAAATCTTCCTGCAGGAGTATATGTGGAGATAAAATGATATGGCTGTTGTAAAAGGTTTATTAGGTAGAAAAATAGGGATGACGCAGATTTTTCAAGAGAATAAGGCTATACCTGTTACGGTTATCACTGCGGGCCCTTGTTATGTCATGGCTGTAAAGAAAAAAGAGAGAGATGGCTATGATGCTATAAAATTAGGATATGAACAAGCTAATCTCAAGAAAAAGAAGGCGTTGATCAAACCTCGTTTAGGAGAGTTCGATAAATTAAAGATTAAGCCTTTAAAGAATGCGCGTGAGATAAGAATAGAGGACAGTTCTGTATTGGATAATTATAAAGTAGGCGATGAACTTAAGATTAATATATTTAAACAAGGTGAATTTTTAGATATAACTTCATACTCTAAAGGTAAGGGATTTCAGGGTGGTGTGAAGCGTTGGGGATGGAGCATTGGGCCTAAATCTCATGGTAGTAGATCACATAGAGCTATTGGTTCTATAGGGCAGAGTTCGTCTCCGTCTCGAGTTTTTAAAGGGCTTCATATGCCAGGTCATATGGGTGATGATAAGGTAACAGTTCAGAATATTGAGATTATAGATTTAGATTTTGAAAACAATCTTATTTTGCTTAAGGGCAGTATTCCTGGAGCCAGAAACTCTATGGTTGTATTAAAGAGTGCTAAAAAGAAGAGTTCTGAGTTTTTTAAGCCTGAAGAGCAAGAAGATCTAAAAGAAGAGGTTAAAGAAGAGATTGCTGAGAAGATTGAAACAGAAGTTGAAGAGAAGGTAGATGAGCCTAAGAAAAAAGAGGTTATAGATAATAATAAGAAGGAAGAAGTAGTAGAGTCAGGTAAAATAGAACAGGAAACCGAGGATTCTAAGAGTAACAATGAATAAAGCTGAATATAAAATAGATGTTTTTAGCATTACTGGAGATAAAGTTGCTGACTTTGAGTTAGATAAAGATGTCTTTGATGGAAAAGTAAACAGAGAGCTTTTACATCAGGTTATAACTGCTTATCTTGCAAATAAAAGACAGGGTACGGCTTCAACTAAGACTCGCGGTGAAGTTAGCGGTGGTGGCAAAAAGCCTTGGAAGCAAAAAGGTACCGGACGTGCCAGAGTAGGTAGTAGTAGGTCTCCTATCTGGAGAGGTGGTGGAACTGTATTTGGTCCTCATATGAGGGATTACTCTGTAAGAATTCCTAAGAAGATGAAAGTAGAGGCTTTAAAATCTTCTCTTAATTCTAAGTTGTTAGATCAAGAGATGGTTTTAATTGAAGGTTTTCAGATGGATGAACCTAAGACTAAGAACTTTACAAAGATAATCAAGGATCTGGGTTTAGATAAGTTGAAAACTCTTTTTGTGTCTGAAAAGGTGTCAGATAATGTATATCTTTCTTGTAGGAACATAGATGGTGTTTTCATAAAAAGTTCTGCAAATTTAAATGCTTATGATGTTTTAAATTGTAAAAAAATAGTTTTGTCTAAAGAGGCTTTAGGTGGAGTTAGCGAGAGGATAAAGAAAAAATGAATGAATTTAAAGTGATAAAGAGATTATTGACAACAGAGAAAGGTTCTCTACTCTCTCAGTACAATAAGTATACAGTAGAGGTTGATAAGAGAGCTAATAAGATAGATATCAAGAAGGCCGTTGAAAAGGTATATAAGGTAAAGGTTGAGTCTGTTGCTACGGTTAGAATAGTTCCAAAGCCAAGAAGATTGAAATGGACTGAACCCGGCAAGACTTCTAGTGGTAAAAAAGCAATAGTAACCTTAGTTAAAGGTTATACGATAGAATGAGATAATTATGGCTGTTAAGAAAAGAAGACCATTAAATCCATCGTTAAGATTTCAGAGTTACTCTGACTTTAAAGAGATAACGAAGAAGAGTCCTGAGAAATCACTTCTTGAGCCTTTAAGTGAGAAGGCCGGTAGAAATAATCATGGCCATATTACAGTGCGTAGGCGTGGTGGTGGAGTTAAGAGAAGATATAGAAGAATTGATTTTAAAAGAGATAAGAGGGATGTAGAGGCAAAGGTGATAGCGATTGAGTATGATCCTAACAGGAGTGCCAGAATTGCATTATTAGAATATGCGGACAAAGAAAGAAGGTATATTATCTGGCCGTTGGGTTTAAAAGTTGGTGATACTGTTATGTCTTCTGAGAATGCTGAAATAAAGCCTGGAAACTCTATGCCTCTTAAGAATATACCCAGTGGTGTTTCTATTCATAATTTAGAGTTAGCAGAGGGGAAGGGAGCTCAGATTGTGCGTTCTGCCGGATGTTGGGCGCAGATTATGGCAAAAGAAGATGATTTTGTGCATATAAAGATGCCTTCAGGTGAGGTTAGACGGATAAGCGTTAATTGTTATGCAACTATAGGTCAGGTAGCAAATTCTGATCATATGAACATATCAATTGGTAAAGCAGGAAGAAATAGATGGCTTGGAAAGAGACCTAAAGTTAGAGGCGTGGCAATGAATCCAGTAGATCATCCTATGGGCAGTGATACGTCCGGTGGTAGGCCGTCAGCTTCTCCTTGGGGATGGCCATCTAAAGGTCTTAGGACGCGAGATAAGAAGAAGCAGTCTAATAAATTTATTGTAAAAAGGAGAAAATAGCATGCCTAGGTCATTGAAGAAAGGCCCATTTGTGGACGAGCATTTAATGAGAAAGGTAGAAAAGATGTCTAAAAACAACGATAAGAGGCCTATTAAAACCTGGTCTCGTCGCTCAACTGTGATACCTGAGTTCGTAGGTCTTACTTTTGAGATACATAATGGAAGAAGTTTTGTTTCGCTTCATGCTACAGAGAAGATGGTTGGTCATAAACTAGGAGAGTTTGCTCCGACCAGAACTTTCAGAGGGCATAGCGGTATTAAAGCAAAAGCAAAGATAACTAAAAAATAAGGTACTATTATGGCAGCTACAAAAGCACATGCACGATTTGTTAAAATTTCACCTTTAAAGGTGAGGCTGGTTTTAGATTTAATTAGAGGCAAAGATGTTATAACTGCCGAAGGTATGCTTTTAAATATTAATAAAAAAGGGGCTAAGATTGTAGCTAAACTGCTTAAATCTGCAGTAGCTAATGCCGAGAATAATAACTCTCTTGAGAAAGAGAATCTTTACATATCAAGTGTGTATGCAAATCAAGGTCCTACTTTGAGCAGATTTCGATCTGCTACTATGGGCAGGGTTTCTCCAATAAGAAGAAGGAGTTCTCATGTTACAATAGAGCTTGATTATAAAAACAAAGGCTTAGCAACAACGAAAGCTAAGGCAGTAAAAGGAGGAGGAAAAAAATAGATGGGTCATAAAGTACACCCTTTTGGGTATAGACTTGGGTATATAAAACAGTGGAAATCTAGGTGGTTTACACAGACTGAAAATATTAAGATATTTGTAGGCGAAGATTATAAGATACGCAAATATGTTAAGGGCAGCCTGCAGTATGCTGGTATTTCTAGTGTAGAGATTGAGCGTTCTTCTGAAAAAGTAAAGGTAATAATAAATACCTCGCGTCCAGGTGTTATTATAGGTCGCCGTGGTGTTGAGATAGACAAACTCCAGGAAGCTTTACAGACTATTGTTAAAGGTAAAGAGGTTGTAATTGATATAAAGGAGATTAAATCTCCTACCACTGATGCACAGCTTGTTGCCGAAAATGTTGCTTTTCAGATGGAAAAGAGAGTTTCACATAGAAGGGCTATGAAGAGAGCCATACAAATGGCTAGTGAAAATGGTGTTAAAGGTATAAAGATAAACTGTTCTGGCAGGCTTGGTGGACGTGAGATTGCAAGAGCAGAGTCTTATAAAACCGGGAAGATCCCTCTTCAGACATTAAGAGCTGATATTGATTATGGTTTTGCCGAGTCAAAGACTAAAGCAGGGTTGATAGGTGTAAAAGTATGGATTTATAGAGGCGACGCTATTTTAGAGAGAGAAGAGATAGGGGAGGAATCTTAAGCCATGGTTTTAATGCCTAAGAGAGTAAAGTATCGTAAAACCCAACGTGGAAGACGTAAGGGTGTATCTAAAGGTGCTACTAAAATAGCATTTGGAGAGTTTGGTCTTCAGGCGTTAAGCAATGATTGGATTACAAATAGACAGATAGAGGCTGGTCGTGTTGCTATTATGAGGCGTCTTAGACGTGGTGGTAAACTTTGGATTAGAATATTTCCAGATAAGCCAGTTACAAAAAAGCCGCTTGAGACCAGAATGGGTAAGGGTAAGGGTACAGTTGAAAGTTGGGTAGCCGTTGTTAAAAGAGGAAGAATTATTTTTGAACTTGAAGGTGTTCCAGAAGATTTAGCTCGTCGAGCTTTTAAGCTGGCATCAGATAAGCTGCCTATAAAATGTAAGTTTGTAAAGAGAGAGATTCTATGAAAGCTAAAGATTTAAGAAATATGACCAATGAAGAGTTGAATCATAAGCTCGAGGATTTATATAATAAATTATTACATTTACGTAGCGATATTAAAGTTGGTAAGTTGCAGAAGCCTCATGAGATTGGCAATTATCGGAGTGATATTGCAAAAATTAATACAATAATTAGCGAAAGAAGCAAAATAAAAGTAAGTGAGGTTTAATATGAGCGATAGAGCTAAAAGAAAAGAATTAACAGGAGTAGTTGTAACCGACAAAATGGATAAGACTATTATTGTGAGAGTAGATAGGATTATAAAACATCCTCTTTATGAAAAAAGAATTAAGAGAGAGAAGAGATTTAAGGTGCACGATGAAAAGAATGAAGGCAAGAAAGGTCAGAAAGTTAAAATAATGGAGACAAGACCTCTTTCAAAAGAGAAGAGGTGGAGATTGGTTGAGGTTATAAAATGATACAGATGAGATCGCTTTTAAGTGTTGCCGATAATACAGGGGCTAAGAAGATTGCCTGTATAAAAGTAATAGGGCGTTCTAATAAGAAGTTTGCTGCAATTGGTGACACTATCACTGCTTCTGTAAAGGAGTCGACTCCAGATGGAGTTGTAAAGAAAGGTGAAGTTGTTAATGCTGTAGTTGTTAGGACTGCTTTTCCAATTAAAAGAAGTGATGGTTCAGTGCTAAGGTTTGATAATAATGCTGCTGTTATAATAGATAAGCAGAAAAATCCTAGAGGCACTCGTGTCTTTGGTCCTGTAGCTAGAGAGTTACGTGATAAGGATTTTATGAAAATAATATCTTTAGCTCCAGAGGTATTGTGAGGGTTATCTTATGGAAAGATTAAAAAAGAATGATACTGTTGAGGTTATTGCAGGAAAAGATAAGGGTAAGAAAGGCAAAGTCTTAAGGGTCTACCCTAAGACAGAGAGGGCTCTTATTCAAGGTGTTAATGTAACAAAACGCCATATGAAGCAGAGGTCTCAGGATACCCCGGGTGGTATTATTGAACTAGAGAGTCCGCTTGCTTTAGCCAATCTTCTGCCGGTTTGTAATAAGTGTGGCAGAGGTGTTAAGGTTGGATTCAAGGTTCTGGAAGATGGTACTAAAATAAGAATATGCAGAAAGTGTAAAGAGGCTATTTAATCATGCAAGCAAGACTGTATAAAATATATAAAGATAGTGTTGCAGTAGAACTTAAAGATAAGTTTGGATATCAAAATATTCATCAAGTTCCTGTTTTAAAGAAAATAGTTGTTAATATGGGTGTAGGCGAAGGTTCTCAAAATCTCGAAGTTTTAGAGAAAGCAATGGAAGAGTTGTCTGCAATAACAGGCCAACAGTCTGCTATGCTTAGAGCCAAGAAGTCTATTGCTAATTTTAAAATTAGACGGGGAGATCCAGTAGGATGCAAAGTTACTTTACGCAGACATAAGATGTATGAATTTATGGATAGATTGATAAATGTAGCTCTACCTCGTGTTAGAGATTTTCAAGGTATTCCCGCTAATAAAGGGTTTGATGCTCAGGGTAATTATACTTTAGGATTAAAAGAACAGACTATATTTCCTGAGATTAATCTAGATAGAGTGAAGAGAGTTCAGGGTATGGATATAAGTTTTGTTACAACTGCCAAGAGTCGCGATGAAGTATATGCGCTACTAGCGGCATTTAATTTTCCGTTTAGGAGGAAATAGTATGGCAAAGAAGGCTTTGGTTTTAAAGCAGCAGAAGAAGCAAAAATTTAAAGTGAGAGAATACAATAGGTGTCAGATCTGTGGTAGACGGCACGGTTATATAAGGAAATTTGGCCTCTGTAGAATCTGCTTCAGAGAGATGGCGCTTAAAGGTGAGTTGCCGGGTGTTACAAAGGCCAGTTGGTAGGAGGTTTAAATGAGTATATCAGATCCTATAGCAGATGCTTTAGTTAAGATTAAAAATGGTTATAGAGTAAATAAAGAGAGCGTTGATATTAAGTTTTCTAAATTACTTCTTAAGATTGTTGAAATCTTAAAAGAAAAAGGTTTTATTAAGGAATTTAAAGTCATAGAGGATGATATCCAGGGTGTTATTAGAGTATACCTTAAGTATTTAGATAGGAATAGGCCTGCTCTTAAAGATATAAAAAGAATATCTAAGCCTGGTTGTAGAATCTATGTGGATAAAGATAATATTCCAAGAGTTTTAAACGGAATAGGCTTGGCTATATTAACGACTTCAGGTGGTGTCTTTAGTGGTGAGGATGCTAGGAAGAATAATTTGGGCGGGGAATTGATCTGCCAAGTATATTGAGGTGTATGAGATGTCACGTATAGGTAAAAAACCAATTGAAGTTGATACTAAGGTGAAAGTAAGAATAGAGAATAATGTTACTTATGTTGAAGGTCCTAATGGTAAGTTAGAGTCTCCTATTCCAGAAGGCATAACTGTTGAGCTTAGTGAAAATCAGATTGTTGTAAAGAGAGAGAGCGAAGAGAAGCGGTTCCGTGCTTTACATGGTCTGACTAGGTCTTTAGTTAATAATATGGTTGTAGGAGTAACCGAAGGCTTTCAAAAAGAATTAGAAATTATTGGCGTAGGTTATAAAGCTCAAGTTCAAGGTAAGAAGTTGATTTTACAGATTGGTAAGTCTCATCCTGTAGAGTACCCAATACCAGACGGTATCTCTATGGAGACACCTAAGCCTACAATAATTATTGTTAAAGGTATTGATAAGCAATTCGTTGGAGAGGTAGCTGCTGAGATAAGGGCTTATTATCCTCCTGAACCTTACAAGGGTAAGGGAATAAGATATAAAGGTGAATATGTGAGAAAGAAAGCAGGTAAGGCAGGAATTAAATAATTATGGAATTAAAAACATTTATTAAAAAGAAAAGGGCGGCACATAAGAGGCGGCATAATAGAGTAAGAAGAAAAGTTTCAGGAACTCCTGATAGACCAAGACTCTCTATTTATATTAGCTTATCTTATATTTACGCACAGCTTATTGATGATATCAATGGTCAGACTCTAGCATCTTTCTCTTCTTTGGAGTCAGAGCTAAAAGATAAATTAAAGTCCAAAGCTTCTTTAGAGGCTGCAAAGATAGTCGGTTCTCGTATTGCAGAAAAAGCTAAGGAGTCTGGGATTAAAAAAGTTGTTTTTGATCGTAGCGGCTATAAATATCACGGAAGAGTAAAGACTTTAGCCGATGCGGCAAGAGAATCAGGGTTGGAATTTTAAAGGAGGTATATAGTGCCTGAAAATCATGAAATAACATTACTGGAAAAAGTTATAGCTATTAATAGAGTTACTAAGACCAATAAAGGAGGCAAAACCATGTCCTTCAATGCTCTCATAGCTATTGGTGATGGAAATGGTAGGGTTGGTCTTAGCCTTGGAAAGGCTCATGAAGTTGCCGAGGCAATTAAAAAAGGTATAAAGTCCGCACAGAGAAATATAGTTACAATAAAACTTTCAGATTCTACTATTCCTCATGAGGTGCTTGGTAGATTTGGAGCTTCTAAAATTATGTTAAAACCTGCTTCAGCCGGTACTGGTGTTATCGCTGGCGGTGTTGTACGTGCAATATGTGAGATGGTAGGAATAAAGGATATTCTTACAAAGTCATTAGGTTCTCCTACTGCTATAAATTTAGCAAAAGCTATGCTGAATGGCCTGGAGCAGCTACGAACCAACAGAGAGGGTTTTGAGGTAAGAAAGAGAAAGGTAGACATAGTGGAAGAGACTGAAGTCCAAGAGGTGGAAGATGCAGCTTAATGATCTAAGGGCACCTCGCGGTGCTAGAAAGAATAGAAAGAGAGTTGGTCGTGGAATTGGATCAACAAGAGGTAAGACTTGTACTAGAGGAATGGGCGGGCAGGGAGTTAGAAAGAGTCCTGGCATACCAGCCTATTTTGAAGGCGGACAGATGCCTCTTATCAGAAGAATTCCTAAAAGGGGTTTTAATAATAAAAGATTTGCCAACTCTTTTCAGATTGTTAATCTCTCTGATTTGGAGAATATAGGTTTATCCGATATAGATCCTAAGGCTTTAAAGAGTAGTGGTTTAATACGATACTCTAATAAGCCAGTTAAGGTCTTGGGGAATGGTCAGCTAAAGAAAAAAATTAAAATATCTGCACATGCTTTTAGTGGAGCTGCGAAAGAGAAAATAGAATCTAATGGTGGAGAGGCTAAGATAATAGAGCAGAGAATAGAGAAATGATTAGAGGACTAGCTAATACTTTTAAGATTAAGGATTTGCGCCATAAGATTTTGATAACTTTGGCGCTTATTGCTGTATATAGAATAGGATCTTATATTCCTACTCCCGGTATTAATGGTCAGGCTCTGTCTGAGTTCTTTAAAAATCTTGCAGAGACTCCAGGCGGAACTCTATTTGGAATGATGAACATGTTTAGTGGTGGCGCTATGAGAAGGCTTACCATTTTTGCTCTTGGTATTATGCCTTATATATCTGCATCCATTATATTGCAGGTTCTTACTCCGGTTATTCCGGCCCTAGAGAGACTTGCTCATCAAGATAACGGTAGACAGAAAATTAATCAATACACAAGATATTTTACTGTAATTATCACAGTTTTTCAGGCTTTCTTTATAGCGCTTTGGCTTGAGAATCCTCAGTATTTTCAGGGCTATCAGATAGTATTTGATCCTGGCTGGAGTTTTAGGTTTACTACTGTTCTTACTCTTGTTACAGGTACTATGTTTATAGTATGGTTGGGAGAGCAGATAACAGAATTTGGTATCGGTAACGGTATCTCGCTTATAATAACAGCAGGTATAATATCAAGAATACCTTCTGCTATGATACAACTTTACTCTCTTCTTGATCCGTTCTCTCCGACTGGAGGACAGATTCAACCATTCACTTTGATTGTTATGGCTGCGATGCTTATCCTTGTAGTTGTAGGAGTTGTTCTTATAACCCAAGGTCAGCGGAAGATACCTGTTCAATATGCAAAGCGTGTTGTAGGTAGACGTGTCTATGGTGGACAGAGCACATTTATTCCTTTAAGAATAAATCAGGCTGGAGTTATACCTATTATCTTTGCTCAGTCTGTCTTAATGTTCCCAGCAACTATCGGAGGTTTTATCGATAATCCGGCTGTCTCTAAGATAGTATCGTTATTTAGCCAGCAGGGTATTCTCTATTATATTCTTTACAGTGGTTTTATTATATTTTTCAGTTATTTTTATACAGCTCTTGTCTTCAATCCTAAGGATGTTGCAGAGAACATGAAAAAATATGGTGGTTTTATTCCCGGGGTAAGACCTGGCAGTAATACCTCAGAATATCTAGATAAAATTATGACTAGAATCATCTTACCTGGAGCTGTATTCCTTGCAATCATAGCAATATTACCTTCAATCATATCGACTATTTTACATATACCTTTCTTGGTAGCAAGTTTCTTTGGAGGTACTGGCATATTGATTATTGTAGGTGTATTGTTAGATACAGAGAGACAGCTTGAGTCTCAGCTTCTAATGAGGCAGTATGAGGGCTTTATGAGAAAAGGTCGTATTAGGGGTAGAAGATGAGAAAACATTTGAACATGATTATAATGGGTTCTCCTGGTGCAGGTAAAGGTACCCAGGCGGATCTAATAGCGCGTCATTATAAGATACCTCATATCTCAACCGGGGATATGTTTAGAGAGATTCTTAAAGATAGTGATAGCGATATTGCAATTGAGCTTAGAAAATATGTTGAGAAGGGAGAGTTGGTTCCTGATGAGGTTGTGCTTAAGATGGTAAGGGTCAAATTGTCAGAAGAAGAGGCAGGTAATGGTTTTATTTTAGATGGTTTTCCTAGGACCATGGAGCAGACTAAAGGATTAGATCTCCTTCTTCAAGAAATAAATAAAGATGTTGATCTGGTGCTCTATTTAGATGCTAGTGTTAGCATAATAATTGAACGTTTGACTGGGAGACGAGTCTGTATGCATTGTGGGGCTAATTATCATATAAAATATTCTCCACCTAAAGAGGAGATGGTATGTGATAGGTGTGGTGGTGAGCTCTATCAGAGGGAAGATGACAGAGAAGATACTATTAAAAGACGGTTAGAGGTTTACAGGGAACAAATAGAAGATATTATAGATTTTTATAGTCAGAAAGGAATTCTTTTTAAAGTTTCAGGGGATTTAAGTGCTCAGGAAGTTTTCAATCATGTTGAAGGAAAATTAAAAGATATCGATATTAAGGTTGCTTAATATGTTGACAATGAATATACCAATAAAAAATAAGAAAGAGATAGCAGGGATGAAGAAGGCTTGTAAGAAGACTGCTATTGTCATGAATAAATTAAGTAAAAAGATTGAGCCAGGTATAACTACTGATTATTTGAACAGTATGGCTGAAAAATTAATCACAGAACTTAGCTGCGAGCCTGCTTTTAAGGGTTATATGGGTTATCCAAAGAGTATATGTACCTCTATAAACAATGAGGTTGTGCATGGAATACCGGCTATAGATCGTGTTCTCTCTGAAGGGGATATCTTAAGTTTGGATCTTGGCGTTATATCCGATGGCTTTTACGGTGATATGGCAGCTACTTTTGCAGTTGGGAATATTTCAGCTGAAGCAGAGAGGCTTATTAAGACAGCAAAAGATTCTCTTTATAGTGGAATAGCATCTGCTTTAAGTGGAAATAGTTTGGGAGATATATCTTCAACTATCCAGTCTTATGTTGAAGAGAGAGGATGTTCTGTTGTGAGAAAGTTTGTTGGTCACGGTATAGGTAGAAAATTGCATGAGGAGCCTGAGATTCCTAATTTTGGTTCTCCCGGCGTAGGTCCTTGCCTTGAAAACGGTATGATACTTGCATTGGAACCTATGGTTAATGACGGTGATTACATGGTTAATATATCGGAAGATGGCTGGACTGCTGTTACTGAAGATAATAGTCTTTCAGCACATTTTGAACATACTATACTTATCTGGGGCAGTAAGCCGCAGATATTAACGGATTTTTAATATGGCTAAAGAAGAACCTATTCAGGTAGAAGGTAAGATAGTAGAAACTCTACCAAATGCAACTTTTAAGGTAGAGATTGAAGGTGGGCATATTGTTTTAGCTCATGTATCGGGCAAGATGCGGATGCATTATATTAAGATATTGCCTGGCGATAAGGTCTCATTGGAGTTGTCTCCGTATGATCTTACTAGGGGAAGGATAACCTACAGGAAGTGATAAGGTGGTTTTTTTATGAAAGTAAAGTCATCGGTACGTAAAATTTGCAATAAGTGCAAAATTATAAAAAGGAAAGGTGTCTTAAGAGTTATCTGCACCAATCCAAAACATAAACAGAAGCAAGGATAATAGTTTAAAATAAAAAATGATAAAAGTGTTGAGTAGGAGGATAGTATGGCAAGAATAGTTGGAGTTGAACTTCCTAAAAATAAAAGAATAGAGTTTGCCTTGACTTATATTTTTGGAATTGGTCGCTCAAGGTCTCAAGAGATACTCAAAGGTTGCGGTTTAGATAAGAATAAAAAGACAGATGAATTGACTGATGATGAGGTCTCTCAGTTAGCTGATTTTATACAGAAGACTTATACGGTAGAAGGTGAGCTTCGCCGTGAGGTTCAACAGGATATAAGACACCTAATAGAGATAGGATCTTATCGAGGCAGAAGGCATAAGTTAGGTCTACCTGTAAGAGGTCAGAGAACTAAGACAAATGCTAGAACAAGGAAGGGACCTAGTGCGGTTAAGATCAAGAGGAAGAAAAAGGAGGCTTAGTTATGGCTCAACAGCCAAAGAAGAGAGTTAAGAAAAAAAAGATTACAAGAAGAGTTGAATATGGAATTGCTCATATTCAGGCTACTTTTAATAATACAATTATTACTATAACTGACAAAGAGGGCAATGTGCTTTCTTGGGCTACAGGTGGAGTTGCAGGATTTAAGGGAACTAGGAAGTCGACTCCTTTTGCTGCGCAGATTGCATCTAAGCAGGCTGCAAAGCGTGCTTTGGATTATGGTGTTAAAGAGATTTCGGTCTATATCAATGGTCCTGGAGCAGGAAGAGAGACTGCCGTTAGGTCTCTTCAGGCAGCAGGTCTTAATATAAGAGTGATTAA
>CAZVIC010000027.1:0-12387 GCA_964627735.1 uncultured Planctomycetia bacterium
AAATAGGACATTTCTACTTGTGTAAGAATAGGACATTTCTAAATGTGGTTGACATAGTATATTATATTCTTGAATCCTAAAATCTATTCAATATAATTGATGTAGATGAAAATATTAATAGTTATATCTGTTGTAATAGTATTTCTTCTTGTTATCTTCGTTCTGTTTATCCCCCAAGCAGCTAATTTAGAAAAAAAGAGCAATGATTCAATTGGAATTCAAGAGCTAGATTTATCTAAGGAGGAGGTAGTATTAGAAGAGAAGAGTAGGAGTGATAAATACGTCGAGTCTCAGATTTTAGTTAAGTTCAAAAAAGATGTTAGTGAAGCTGAGATCTCTGATCTTATAGAAGAGTATGGTTTAAATGTTTTAGATTTAATAACCAATATAAAGGTCTACCAGCTTGAGATCAGCTCAGGCATTTCTGTTGAAGAGATGATTGATGAGCTATCAGGCAATAGTTTGATAGAATATGCAGAGCCCAACTATGTAGTTGAGTTTGAGCTTTGATTGTAATTTTATTAAATTTCTTAAAAGGAGATCTAAGTGGATAGTAAGATAATCTTATCTGAGAAAGAGTTGCCAAAAGCATGGTATAACGTTTTAGCTGATCTACCTTGGGAGTGCCCGCCACCAAGAGACCCCGAAACAAAAGAGCCTTTAGCTCCTGAGAAACTCTATCCCATATTCCCTGAATCTTTAGTGGCTCAAGAGATGACTAAAGAGCGTTGGGTAGACATACCGGATGAACTTATAGATGTATATAAGATTTGGAGACCATCTCCTTTGCATAGGGCTTATAAGCTTGAGAAACACCTTAAGACTCCGGCTAGGATATATTATAAGAATGAATCTGTATCTCCTTCAGGTAGTCATAAACCCAACACAGCTATTGCTCAGGCTTATTACAACAAAAAAGCCGGAGTAAAGAGAATATCTACTGAGACTGGAGCTGGTCAGTGGGGTTCTGCTCTTGCGTTTGCCTGTAATATATTTGATTTAGAGTGCATAGTTTATATGGTCAAGATAAGTTATGAACAGAAACCATATAGAAGGGATCTGATGCAAATTTGGAATGCCAGTATCTTTTCTTCACCATCAGATAGAACAGCTTCAGGCCGCTCTATATTAAAAGAAAATCCTAACTCATATGGTAGTTTGGGTATTGCAATATCTGAAGCCGTTGAAGAGGCAGCCAAAGATGAGAATACTAAATACAGCTTAGGTAGCGTTTTAAATCATGTACTTATGCATCAGACCATTATAGGCCTTGAGACAAAGAAGCAACTTGAACTTGTTGATGAGAAAGCTGATGTTGTAATAGGTTGCGTTGGCGGTGGTTCTAACTTTGCAGGACTATTCCTTCCTTTTGTTTCCGATAAACTTAAAGGGGATAATATTAAATTCCTTGCAGTTGAACCAACAGCAACGCCTACATTTACTAAAGGGGAGTATCTCTATGATTATGGAGATACAGTTGGTTTAACCCCTCTGCTTAAGATGTATACATTAGGTCATAAGTTTATACCGGCCCCTATTCATTCTGGAGGTTTGCGTTATCATGGCGATGCGCCTATCCTCTCTCTTCTTGCACATCATAAGGTCATGGATGCTGTTGCTTATCATCAGAATGCAGCCTTTGAAGCAGCTATTACTTTTGCCCGCACAGAAGGTATAATACCTGCTCCGGAGACATCACATGCTATTAAGGCTGCAATTGATGAGGCTTTGAGGTGTAAAGAAGAGAATAGAGAAGAGACTATAGTATTTAATTTCTCAGGCCATGGTCATTTTGATCTCTACTCTTATGAAAAATATCTTGCTGGTGAGCTAGAGGATTATGAGCTTCCAGATAAGGAGATAAAAGAGACATTAAAAGATTTAGTCGATATGCAGTAGTGATTTAGGCTATACTTTTGAATAGACTTTTTTGAACTTTTCAATCAACTGAGGGAAGCGTTTGCTGGCCCTTAAGTTCTCAAGATCAGGATCTCTGAGGATATATTCAATATCTTTATACCCAAGCTTAAGAGAGCCCTCCAGTGCTTTTAAAGAGAGACTCTTTTTGTTTAATAGAGAATAGTCGCAGGCAAGATTGTATAGAATTATCGGGTCATCTGGTTTTAGGTCTTTTAGTTTGGAATCTACTTCTAGTGCTTTCTGGTATTGCTTGTCTTTCGTCAGGAGTTCTCCTAAAAGAGTTAAACCGTCGACATAGTCGGGGTTCTCTTGAAGTAGCTTCTCTGTGAATTCCATCTCAAATTCTAAATTTTGTTGATTTTTGCCCATGGCTTATCTATAATTTGAAAAGAATTCTATCATCTATATATACATATGTCAAATCTCAAAGCAGGCGTAGATATAAAAGAAGAAAAGGAACTCTCTTTCTCCAAAGAGTTTAAAGGCTCTTTCTTGCCTAAGAGAGTCTTACTCCATTTAATGCAGCATACAGGTAGACCATCTACTTTGTTAGTTGAGAAAGATCAACTTCTTGAGGCAGGGGATAAGGTTGCTGATCTAGATGGATTTATCTCAGCATCTCTTCATAGCCCTATCTCAGGTAAAGTCGATAAAATCTGTAATTTCAATCATCCTATTTTAGGTAAATCAAAAGCAGTATTAGTAGAGGGAGATGGGACTGATATAGAGTGGAAAGAGATAAGAGAGAGTGAAGTTGAAAAAATATCTAAAGAGGAACTTATAAGCATAGTAAGAGATAGCGGTGTTGTTGGTCTAGGCGGAGCAGCTTTTCCAACCCATGTTAAGCTGAGCGTACCCCAAGATAAGAAAATAGATACTTTAATAATCAATGGTTGTGAATGTGAACCCTACCTTGCTTCTGATGATCTTCTTATGCAGAATGATCCTTTTGGGATAGTAAAAGGCATTGAATTAGCAAGAAAGATACTAGGTCCTGATAGAGTTGTTGTTGTTCTGGAGTCTGATAAAGAAGAAGCTTTGATTAGAATGCGTCAGGCAGCTTTAAAGAAGAAGATTGAAGTAGTTAAAGTTAAGAAGATATATCCTCAGGGTGCTGAGAAGCAGTTAATCAAATCTATTATATCCAGAGAGGTTCCTCCTGGCGGTCTTCCTTTTGATGTTGGAGCTGTGGTCTTAAATGTTGGAACCTGCCTTGCTATCTATGAAGCGGTTTACAAAAGAAAGCCTTTGATAGAGAGGTATCTTACTATAGCTGGAGATGCGCTCTCTAATCCTGGGGTCTATCTGGTTAAGGTAGGAACAGTACTTAAAGATATAATTGATCATAGCGGTGGTCTCAGTAAAGAGCCTAGCAAGATTATATTCGGTGGCCCTATGATGGGTCTAACTCAAGTTTCACTCGATACTCCTATATTAAAAGGTACATCTGGAGTTTTATTATTGTCTAAAAAGTTTGCAGCTAACTATAAAGAGTATCCTTGTATTAGATGTTCTCAATGTGTCGATCTCTGTCCTATGAATCTTGTGCCTACTAAGATAGCCCATTTTGTTAAACATAAAAAATGGAATCTCTTAGATGAGTATAATATCTCTGACTGCATTGAATGCGGTTGTTGTAGTTATATATGTCCATCTAGAATACCTCTGCTTGATTATATAAAATTGGGCAAGGACTATTTAAAGAATAATTAATATTTATGGAAGATAGTAAGCTTATTATATCTGGCTCTCCGCATCTAAAGGTAGCAGTTGGTCTGCGTTTTATGATGTGGAATGTAGTTTTAGCTCTTATTCCGATTATAGCGGTAAGTATCTATTTCTTTAGATTTAATGCGATTAGAATCATAGGGGTATCTTTAGTCAGCTCTCTCATAGCTGAGGCTCTATTTTTGAAGCTGCGCAAGAGAGAGATTAATTTTTTAGATGGTTCAACAGTTGTCACTGCTTTACTATTTGCTTTGATCTTACCTCCAAGCCTACCTTCATGGATAGTTGCTGTAGGTGCTATCTTTGCAATTATTTTTGGTAAGGGAGTCTTTGGAGGACTGGGTTATAATATATTTAATCCAGCTCTTATAGGAAGAGCATTCTTGCAGGCTTCTTATCCTATTGCTATGACAAGCTATTCTTATCCTTTTGGCTATAAATGTTCTGTAGATGCTCTTACTGTTGCAACACCACTGGGATTGGCTAAATTCAATGAAGTGTACGTATCTTTAAGGTCGCTTTTCTGGGGCAATATTCCGGGTTCTCTTGGTGAGACCTGTGCCTTTGCAATTATCTTAGGAGCAGCCTATCTGTTTTTGATGAGAGTTATTGACCATAGGATTCCTTTAAGTGGATTGTTGAGTTTCTCTTTTATCTCTTTAATATTTCATCTCATAAATCCTGCTAAGTTTGGTAGCCCTTTATTTGGTATCTTAGGAGGCGGATTTTTAATAGGCCTCTTCTTTATGGCAACTGATCCGGTTACAACACCTCTTACAAAGAAGGGGAAGTATCTATTTGGTTTAGGTGTTGGTTTTCTTATATTTATAATAAGAAGTTTCTCTGGATTACCTGAGGGAGTGATGTACTCTATTTTGATAATGAATGCTTTTACTCCTCTTATAAACCGCATTTCACTCTCTAGGAGATTTGGTCTTTGAAAGTACTCTATAAGATGAGTCTTACTCTTGGCTTGGTAGCAGTCTTTTCAGGCTTTACGCTTACATATATGTATCAGGAGACAAAATCAAAGATAGAAGAGAATAAAAAAAAGGAGTTCGAAAGATCAGTTTCAATCTTGGTCTCTGGAGTAAGTAGAAATTCAGAGAGAGATATTGATGGTTATAGCGTCTTCTATCTATATGATGATAACTCTAGTCTGATCTCTTATGCTATTATTGCAAAAGGCAATGGCTATCAGGGTGAGATTAAAGTTTTAATCATACTGTCTAAAGATCTTAAATTTATAAAAGGTATTGAAATATTAGAGAACATCGAGACTCCAGGACTTGGAGGTAAGATAGCATCTTTAGATTTTAAGAGTCAGTTTAAGAATCTTAGAATACTATCTGGGATAGATTATGTGAAGGGGAGAGAACCTTCTAAGCCTAATCAGATTCAGGCAATAACAGGTGCAACTATATCATCTAGTTCTATCGTGAAGATCATAAATCTTGCTTTAGATAGAGTGATACCCAGAATCAAAGAAGATGGATAGAAGAAGCGGATTTTTTGAATTTAAAAAAGGATTAATATCTCAGAACCCCGTTCTTGTTTTACTCCTAGGGCTCTGTCCTGTCCTTGCTGTTACAACCTCTGCTATAAATGCTTTAACTATGGGGGTAGCTGTTATATTTGTCTTAACTACATCTGCTCTTGTAGTCTCTGTTGTTAAGAGAGTAGTGCCCAATCAGGTGAGAATTGCAACATTTACAATAATTATCGCTACATTTGTTACGATTGCAGATCTATTTTTAAAAGCTCAGTTTCCCAGTTTAAGTAAGGCTTTAGGTCCCTATGTTCCATTGATTGTAGTTAACTGTATTATACTTGGTCGTTGTGAGGCGTTTGCTTCTAAGAATAGCGTCTTTAGAACTCTATTAGATGCTTTAGGTATGGGATCTGGTTTTACTATTGCCTTACTAATACTAGGTAGTATGCGTGAGATCTTAGGGAGCGGTAAAATATTTAATATCTCTATTTTAGGCAATAGCTATGAGCCAATGTTAATTATGATTCTTCCTGCAGGAGCCTTTATAGGATTGGGACTTATGGTTGGTTTAATGAACATCATAACAAATAAAAGATGAAATTACTGATTATCTTCTTATCAGCTGCTGTAGTTAATAATTTTATTCTCAGCTATTTCTTGGGGATATGCCCATTCCTAGGAGTATCCAGGAAGATCAGTTCAGCCTTAGGTATGGGAGCTGCTGTGACTTTTGTTATGAGTTTGACTGCAATCTCTACCTGGGTTTTATATCATAAGCTTTTAGTTCCTTTTGATATGGTCTATCTGGAATATGTTGTCTTTATTCTTGTAATAGCATCTTTAGTACAGATAGTTGAGATGTTTATAAAGAAGAGTTCACCAGTCTTATATAAAGCTCTAGGTATATACTTACCGCTTATTACAACTAACTGTGCCATTCTAGGTCTGGCTTTATTTATGGTACTTAAAGATTATAATTTTATTCAGAGTGTAGTCTTTGCTTTGGGCGCAGGAGCAGGATTTACCCTAGCGCTTTTAATAATGGCCGGCATAAGAGAAGATTTAGATATTGCAGATGTCCCAGCTCCTCTTAAAGGAGCAGGGATTGCACTTATCATCGCCGGACTTCTTGCACTCTCGTTTATGGGGTTTTCAGGTCTCTTGTCAGGTTAAGCTATGAAGATAACAAGAGTATCTTATCAAAATAAGGAGTATTGGGCTAAGATTGAAGAAGAATCTATTATACTCTTAAAAGGTTCTCCTTTTGATAGCATTATCCCATTTAAGGAGATATTTTTAGCCGATGTTGAGTTACTTATTCCGACCAGTCCTCAGAAGATAGTCTTAGTTGGGCTTAATTATAGAGACCATGCTAAAGAGCTTGATATGGAGATACCGGATGAGCCCATAATATTTCTTAAACCACCTAGCTCTCTTATAAAAGATGGTGATGGTATAATATATCCTTCTTCTGTTAAGAGATTAGACTATGAAGCTGAACTTGCAGTAGTTATTAAGAGAGAGGCCAAAAATATCAAAGAATCTGAGGTAGACGATTATATTTTAGGTTACTCTTGCTTGAATGATGTAACAGCTCGGGATCTTCAGAAAAAAGATGTTCAGTGGAGCCGGGCAAAATCTTTTGATAGTTTTGCCCCTTTTGGACCCTGGATAGAGACAGATCTTGAGTTAGAAGATCTAAGAGTCAAGAGTTATCTAAATTCAGAGTTAAAGCAGGATGCAAGTATCTCTAATTTTATATTCTCAATTCCAGAGCTATTAGTTTTCATATCCTCTATCATGACTCTTGAGCCAGGAGATATAGTCTCTACTGGAACCCCTTCAGGAGTGGGAAGTATGGAAGTGGGAGATGAGGTCTCTATTGAGATAGATGGTATAGGCGTACTTTCAAACACTGTTCTATCCTCTTAGATTGTTTTGGTTTCACTTGACAGTATTATTCTGATATGTGATGATTTAAACTTCCCTTAACAATGATGTGGTTTTTTTGAATAGTTGAATTTAAAATATTTTAGGTTTAAAGTAGGATTATATTAAAAAGTAGAGGTAAGACTTATGGAAGCAGTAATTCTTGATATTTGTAAGGTTCCAGATTCTATTTTGAGGGCAGAGTGTTCTCCTTTAGGTAGAGTTGATCTATCTGATAAAGAACTACTTGAGAATATGGAATATACAATGCTTAAATCTGGTGGCATTGGTTTAGCTGCTCCTCAGATAGGATTAGCTAAGAGAATGATAGTTGCTTTAGATAAGAAGGGTAGATCTTTTAAAATTGCCAATCCTGTTATAATTAAATCTTGGGGTTCTGATGTTTTAATTGAGGGATGCCTCAGTATTCCAAATGAAAAGGTAGAGGTCTTGCGTAATTATAGAGTTATTGTTGAAGGTATCAATGAGAATAACAAGGTCTTAAAGATAAAAGCAAAAGGTCTTTTTGCTCGTGTCTTACAACATGAGATTGATCATCTTGAAGGCAAGCTTATAACAGATTACAAGGAGGAAGTTTAAATGCCTACCTATGAGTATGAGTGTAAAAAATGTGATTTTAAGTTTGATAAATTTCAAAATATGAGCGATAAACCTCTCTCTAAATGTCCGGAGTGTGGCGGAAGAGTAAGGAGATTGATAGGTAAAGGTGCGGGAATCATCTTTAAAGGTAGCGGTTTTTATGCAACAGATCATAGGAAACCAGACCCAAAGAGATGTTCTGCTAATGATAAGAGTTGTAGTGGTTCAAGTTGTCCAGCTGATAATAAAGAGAAGAAATAAGACTATTAATCTTTGTATTCAGCCGTGTACTGCCAGCGCCAAGACTCTTTCACTATTGCTTTTAGGTGTGGAGCTGTTCCAGGCTGGTAGGGTGGTGTTGCTCCCTCTATGGCTATTTCAATAGGCTTATAAGGACTCTTCAATATTGCTTTTAAATTAGGATGTTTTACATTGATATAGATTTTATTATCTTTTATGACCGCTACGCCTACATACTCGCCCTTCTCAAAGCCCTCTATATCTATCTCCCAGAAAGCTGCTATGGCTTCAGGTTTATCAGGAAAAATAGAAGGTTTATCTGAATCGCTAAAGTCAGGGTTCAATATTTGAGATTGTATCTTTCCTTCTTCTAATGCTAGAAGCACATTGGATACGTCTTCTGTAAGATTTGAAAATATTAATATTGCTATAAATGAGGCAAGTAAGATTATTATAGTTACGATGGTAAGTTTTTTCTGAGAAGATTCCATATAGTTAGATGTTATTACCGCTTATTTTTATTGTCAATTGCATTTTTTATGTTAAAATCTATTTTGATCATAAGTAGTTAATAAAAAGTACATGATTAAGTTAAATAACAGAGGTTTTACTTTAGTAGAACTCATAATGGTTATGGCTATCATAGTTGTTCTTGCGGCTATAGCTATACCGATGTTTACAGGTATTAACAATGATGCTAAGAATTCTGCAGATGAATACACTGTAAGGAAACTAAAGGCAACTGTTTCGTTGCTTTATCTTAAGAGTCAAGCTGAAGGTTCACCTGCTTGGCCTACTGGAAGTGAGATAGATGACCAGGTTCCGAACATGGAGATAACAACTAGCTTTGAAACTGGTAAATGGCGTTACAATGATACGGGTGATACGGTGATATTTTATTGTAAACACGGATCTGCTGGAAGTGCAACTGGTAGACGTTGGTGGACCTACTATAGAGTTGATGCTAGTGGCTATATAGCAGGTCAGTTTATTGAGGGTGGTTCTTCGGCAGACCATTAGCTTTAGAGAGGAGTTAAGATGAAGTTAAGAGAGTTTTTAAAATCCAAGATTAACAGAGCTGTTATAACTGAGAAGAGATTAAAATATTTGGGTAGTATAGGAATAGATTCAGATATTTTAAAACAAGTTGGAATTTTAGGAAACGAGAAGGTAGATGTCCTAAACTACAACAATGGGGTGCGTTTTCAAACCTACGTGATTGAAGAGGAGGCTGGTTCAGGTAAGATTATCCTCTACGGTCCGGCTGCAAGATGCGGCGAAGTGGGGGATGAGATTTGCATACTCTCCTATTGCTTGCTCTCAGATGATGAGATAGCCGGGAATAGTCCTGCTGTAGTAGATCTAAAAGAGAAGTAGTCAAAACCGTTGTCGTAGCTCTCTTTAACTCATCTATTTTAATTTTTATTAAGGTCATAAGGCTATTAAATTCAATTAGATAGCTAGTTAACAGTGTTGGGTTTAATTTAAATATTGAATGGTATTTAGCTTAAGAGTATAATTTTAACATGGTTCTAAAAGTGGAAAGTAAAGAGAAAATAAGAGATAAGATGCTCTCTAAATTAGAGGGTATTGATAAAGAAGAAAAAGAAAGGAGGAATCTAAGGATAAGAGAGAGACTCTTTTTAAATCCTAAGTTTCAAAAAGCAAATATAATAATGAGCTATGTCTCTAAATCATATGAGGTTGATACTTGGACAATAATTGAAAAGTCTTTGGAGATGGGTAAAAAAGTAGCTGTACCATATGTATTAAAGGATGAGAGGTTGATCTTTCCTTCTTTGGTCTTAGATTGTAAAGAACTTGTTAAAGGACCTTATGGAGTCTATCAGCCACATCCTGATAATATAAGAAGGGTTGATTTGAATCAACTTGATCTTCTGCTTGTTCCAGGCATTGCTTTTGATAAAGCTGGTAATCGTCTGGGGCACGGTAAGGGTTATTATGACAGATTTTTAAAGAAGGTCCCTTATACGTATAGCTTGGGGTTAAGTTATAATTTTCAAATTATAGATTTCCTACCTATCTCTAATTTAGACCGTCCAGTATCATCCCTGATTTGTGCTTAGCTAATAGATCATAAAAAGGGGTGAGTCAGATGAAGATAGTATTACAACTAATAGGTTATGTAGCACTTCTTGTTACAGCTGGAGTTCTCGGGTATCTCTTGAGAGCATTCTTTGCTAAGAAAAATGTAAAGACAGCTGAATTCCAGGCTAAAGATATAATTGATAAGGCCCAGAAGTTAGTTGAAGAGAACAAGAAAAAGTCAGAGATGGAGTCTAAGGAGATGCTCTATAAACTACGCTCTGATTTCGAGAAAGAGACAAAAGAGAGACGTCAGGAGTTAACTGATTTTGAACGGAGACTACTGCAGAAAGAGGAGAACATAGAGCGCAAGTTTGATCTCTTGGATCAGAAAGAGAAAGAGATAGTAAAGCAGTTCCAAGATATTGAAAAAACAAAAGAGTATTTTAAAAAGCGTGAAGAAGAGTTGAACGATCTTATTATGGAAGAGAAGTTTAGATTGCAGCAGATATCGGGCATGTCGCCTGATGAAGCAAAGCAGCAGTTGCTTAAACGCATGGAGACAGAGATTCAGAATGAAGCCAACTTGCTCTTAAAGCAGATTGAAGAAGAGACACGTTCTAAGGCTGATGAAAAAGCAAGAGAGATAATATCTCAAGCTGTTCAAAGATGTGCTATAGAGCATACTACAGAGTCTACTGTTGCGGTTGTAAATCTTCCCAATGATGAGATGAAAGGAAGGATTATCGGTCGAGAAGGAAGAAATATCCGTTCTTTTGAGATGGCAACAGGAGTAGATGTAATAATAGATGATACACCTGAAGCGGTATCTCTATCTTGCTTCGATCCTTATAGGCGCGAGATTGCTCGAGTGACTATGGATAAACTTGTTGAAGACGGAAGAATTCATCCGGCTAGGATTGAAGAGGTTGTTGAAAAGATAAAGAAAGAGATGGAGAAGAAGACTAGAGAAGGTGGTGAGGCTGTAGCCTTAGATCTCGGAGTACATAATCTCCATCCTGAGATAGTAAGACTCTTAGGTAAACTTAAATATAGGACAAGTTATGGTCAGAATGTTTTGCAGCACTCCAAAGAGACTGCCTATCTTATGGGTGTTATGGCCAATGAGTTAGGTTTAGATTTTACCTTAGCAAGGCGTGTTGGACTTTTACATGATATAGGTAAAGCAATAGACCAAGATCAGGAAGGTACTCATACGCAGATTGGTGCTGATCTGGCTAAGAAGTATGGAGAGAATGAGATGATCATTAACTCTATTGCTGCCCATCATGAGGATGTAGAGCAACAGAGTGTATATGCTGTTCTTGTCCAAGCTGCTGATGCTGTAAGTGGAGCAAGGCCTGGAGCAAGACGTGAGACTTTAGAGAGCTACATAAAGAGATTAGAGAAGCTTGAAGGTATCGCTAACTCATTTAAAGGTGTTGATAGATCATTTGCTATTCAGGCAGGCAGAGAGATAAGGGTTATGGTTTACCCTGATAAGGTTGATGATGGTAACTCTTATATTCTTGCTAAGGATATAAAGTTAAAGATAGAAGAAGAGCTTGAATATCCAGGGCAGATTAAAGTGGTCGTTATTCGTGAAACAAGAGCGGTTGATTACGCTAAATAGAGAGGAGTCTTAGTTCTTTAGATTAGATTGTTTTAGATGATCTAATCTAAAGAACTTTTGGTGATAAATATGAAAATACTATTTATAGGTGATATTGTAGGAAGCGCTGGCAGGGAGATAATAAAAGAGAGCCTGCTTAAGATAAGAGAAAAAGAGTCAATAGACTTTGTCATTGCTAATGCAGAGAATGCAGCCGGAGGTTCAGGTCTTACAATCAGAGTTGTAGAGGAGCTACTCTCATCCAATATTGACTGTATTACCTCAGGTGACCATATCTGGTCTAAGAAAGATATCTTGAAGATAATAGATACAGAACCGAGGCTTTTAAGACCTGCAAACTATCCCTCTGGAGTAAGAGGTATAGGTTCCACTATCTTATCAACTAAGACTGGAGTAAAGATAGGAGTCTTAAATCTTCAGGGCCGTGTTTTTATGAATGCTATTGAATGTCCGTTTAGAGTAGCTTCGTTTGAGGTTGAGAGAATCAAACAGGAGACCGATATTATTATCGTTGATATCCACGCCGAAGCAACTTCTGAGAAGCAGGCTTTGGGACATTGGTTAGACGGTAAGGTCTCAGCTGTATTAGGTACTCATACACATACTCAGACTGCTGATGAGAGAGTATTACCGCAAGGCACAGCCTACATAACAGATGTTGGTATGACAGGTCCTTTTGAATCTGTTTTAGGAAGAACTATAGACTCTGTCTTACAGAGATTCTTGACTTCTACGCCAGTTAGAATGGATGTTGCAGAAGATGATTTGAGGATTCAGGGTGTTATTGTTGAGATCGATG
>CAZVIC010000028.1:0-12295 GCA_964627735.1 uncultured Planctomycetia bacterium
TCCTCCTTAACTTTGTAGGCAGTATTTTAAGTCTTTCTCTGTATTTAGCTACTGTTCTTCTTGCAATATCGATTCCATCCTCTTTCAGCAGCTTAACAATTTTATTATCACTAAGAGGTTTTTTAGAACTTTCCGCTACTATTATATCTTTTATCTTCTCTTTTATAAGTTCACTTGAAACACCTCTTACATTACTTGAGAAGAAATCTCTTAATTCAAATATCCCAGAAGGTGTATCAATATATTTGCCATTTACAGTTCTTGAGATTGTGGATTCATCTAATCCAGTGCTTTCTGAAACTCTGTTTAAGGTCAGAGGCTTAAGTCCAGCCTTACCTTTTATAAAGAATTCTTTTTGATATTCCATGATAAAATCAGTGATTTTTATGATAGTTTTGCCTCTCTGTTCCATTGCCTGAATAAGTTCTTTTGTAGTCTTAAGTTTTTCTTTTAGGTATTTCTTAGTCTCCTGTGGAGTTGAAGGGTCTTTTAATATTTTAAGATACTGTTTATTTATTCTTATTTTTGGAATATCTCTTTTGTTGGTGCGAAGCGTGTATTTGCCATCCGGGGCTATATTTAAAAACAATTCCGGGATTGCATAATTTGGGAATATGTTGGTGTAGTTTCTGCCTGGTTTTGGATCTAAACTTTTAAGTATTTTTAAGAACTCTTCCATCTTTTTATCGGTTATCTTGAGTTCTTTTTCTATTCTTTTGTAATTATGCGTGGCAAGGTCTTCTAAGAATCTTTCTATTATCTGTTGAAATATTTTTTCTTTTAATCCTTTTTTTGCCAGTTGTATAGTTAAGCATTCTTTTATATCCCTGGCTCCGATTCCAGCAGGTTCAAAATCTTGAACTATTTTTAGAATTTGTTCACATTTCTTATTTGAAACTTTTAATTTTTCAGCTATCTCAGGTAATGTTATCTCAAGATATCCGTTAGAATTAAGATTACCTATTATCTCTTCGCCTATCAAAAGATTCTCGATACTCATCTTTTGCATATGGAGTTGTTTTAAGAGATGCTCTTGAAGTGTTTCGGGTTTTGTAACCAAGCTTTCAAGATATTCTCTTTTCTTAGCATCTTCCTGGCCAAACTTCTCAGATCTTTTCTCCCAGACGTTATCTTCTTGGAATTCAAACTTCTCTTCATCTGGAATGTCGGAGTCTTTCTCTTCCTCAATCTCAAGAAGAGGGTTCTCTTCAAACTCTTCTTCTAATTTTTCTTTGAGTTCTGTGATTGGTACCTGGAGAAGATTTAAAAGCTGCCAGAACTGAGGCAATAGTTTAAGCTTTAATGCTAAGTGTTGTTCAAGACGGGGAATCATTCTCTCCATAAGCTATCTTTTTTAAAATATATCCTCTTTAGAGCCTTCAGGCCCTCCTTTAAGAAAATCTTCATCATTGTCTTCTATTGCTACGAGTGTTAAAGGGTTTTTTCTGATTACTTCCGATGATGTATTACATTGGGGGCAGGATACTGTCTCTCCGATTTCGGGTGTAAAATCAAGAAGTATCTCTTCCCCGCAAGCAGGGCATATTGCAACAAGCTCTTCCATGCCTTTCTCTCCTTTAATCTGGTTGTTGTATTCTTTTTAATCTCTTTTAGTCTAACATAAAAACATAGGGCTTCAAATAAAAATCAATGTAGGTTTATTGATATTCAGGGAAAGTTATTAAAATTTAAAGGTTATTACCCCTGATTTTCTTTACAAAATTTTAAATTGGTTTATAATTGATGCATTATGCATAATCTTGAGAGATCCATTCTAAAAAAAGATGCGTTAATTTCAATTATAGGTCTTGGTTATGTAGGCTTGCCCTTAGCTGTTGAATTTGCAAAGAAAGGATATAAAGTTTGCGGAATAGATGTAGATAAGAAGAGAGTTGAAAGTGTAAATAAAGGTAAGTCCTACTTAGTAGATGTAGATGATAAAATTCTTAAAGCTTTAGTTAAAGAGAAGAGATTAAAAGCCGGAACAAGTTATAGCGTTATCGCTAAATCTGATGTTGTTATCATATCTGTTCCTACTCCTTTAAGGAAGACTCAGGAGCCTGATATATCTTTTGTTATAGCTGCTGCTAAGGAGCTAAAGAAATATCTCAAGAATAATACAGTAGTTGTTTTAGAGAGTACAACTTATCCCGGGACAACTGAGGAAATAATATTGCCTCTATTGTCTAAGGGCGGTTTAAAAGTAGGGCGTGATTTCTATTTAGCTTTTTCACCTGAGAGGATAGACCCTGCAAACAAAAAATATAATACAAAAAATATTCCTAAGGTTGTAGGGGGTTGCACCAAAAGCTGCCTTAGGCTTAGCAAGATGCTGTATTCCCAAATCGTAGTAGAGGTTGTAGCTGTATCTTCTCCCAGGGTTGCTGAGATGGTCAAACTCTTAGAAAACTCTTTTAGGGCTGTAAATATAGCTTTAGCTAATGAGGCAGCTTTAATATGCGATAAGATAGATATAGATGTCTGGGAGGTTATAAAGGCAGCGGAGAGTAAGCCTTTTGGTTTTATGCCCTTCTATCCGGGTCCTGGTATCGGAGGCCATTGTATACCGGCAGATCCGATGTACCTTGTCTGGAAATCACGACTCTCTGGGTATGAGCCAAATCTTATTCGTACAGCTCATAAGATAAATTCTAGTATGCCGCAGCATATTTTTAAATTGGTAAAGAGTGCACTTAAAGAGAGGTGTGTAGGTTTAAATAATGCTAAAGCCTTGATCGTAGGTGTAAGTTATAAGGCAGATGTCAATGATACAAGAGAGTCTCCTGCTATAGAGATTATGCGACTGCTTGATAAGAGTGGAGTTAAAGTTGAATTTTACGATCCATTAGTTAAGAAATTAAATTTAAAAAACAAGAATTATAAGTCTGTTAATTTAAATGTTAAAAAGATAGTGGAGCAAGATATAGTTATTATTGCTACGGCACATAGTAGAATAGATTACAATATTTTCAAAAAGGCAGCTCTTCTTATAGATACAAGGGGAGTCATAAAGTGGAAAGGCAAAAATCTAATAAGGATATAATATGGCAAATTGGTTAGTTACAGGTGGGGCTGGATTTATAGGATCTAGCATTGTAGAAGAGCTCTTAAGAAGAGGTGAGAGCGTTAAAGTCTTAGATAATTTTTCTACCGGTAAGAAAGAAAATCTTATCTTTTCCGACAAGAGTATTCCTAATTTTGAGATTATAGAAGGAGATATTAGGGAGATAGGCTTACTTAAAGACTCTTTCAAGGGAATGGATTATGTATTACACCAGGCAGCTATGCGTTCAGTGCCTAAGTCTTTTCATAATCCCGGAGAGTATGATGAAGTAAATGTCAAGGGCACTATGAATGTTTTGCTTGCAGCTAAAGAGACTGCTGTTAAGAGAGTTGTCTTTGCATCTTCAAGCTCTGTGTACGGAGAGAGAGAAGATCTACCTGAGAGAGAGTCTGATCTGCCTAACCCGCTCTCTATCTATGCGGCCACAAAGCTTAACGGAGAGTATTATTGTAATGTTTTCTCAAAACTCTATGGAGTTGAGACTGTTGCTTTAAGATATTTTAATGTCTTTGGTCCTAAGCAGTCATTAGAGAATAAATATGCGGTTGTAGTTCCTAAGTTTATTAATTCTTTCATTAAAAACGAAGCTCCTCCTATATATGGAGATGGACTTCAGAGTAGAGATTTCACTTATATAGTAAATATTGTTAATGCAAATATTCTTGCAGCTACTACAGAAGGCGTTAGCGGTGTATTTAATATTGCCGCTGGTGGTGTCAATACAGTTTTAGAGTTGTTTGAAATCATAAAAGACTATTTTAAAATTGAATTAGAGCCTAATTTTGAATCTCCACGGGTTGGTGATGTTAAACATACTCTCGCAGATATAACAAAAGCAGAGACTCTTTTAGGGTACAAAGTAGAGGTTGATTTTAAAGAAGGTGTTAAAAGAACTATAGAATGGTTTAAGGAGAACACTATATGAAGAGGGCTGTTGTAACCGGAGGCTGTGGTTTTTTAGGTTCTCATCTGTGTAAAAGATTAATTGAAGATGGATTTGAAGTTATAGCGGTTGACAATCTTATTACTGGGGATTTGAAGAACGTAGAGCAGATAAATTCTAATTCTAGTTTTAAACATATAAATCATGATGTTTCTAAGTATATAGATATTCCAGGTGAAGTTGATTGGGTTTTTCATTTTGCATCACCTGCATCCCCGGTAGACTATTTGAATTATCCTATTCAGACTCTTAAGGTCGGTGCATTAGGGGCACATAATACTCTAGGTTTGGCTAAAGCCAAGGGAGCAAAATATATGGTTGCTTCAACTTCAGAGGTTTATGGTGATCCATTGGTAAATCCACAGCCTGAAAATTACTGGGGCAATGTGAATCCAATTGGTCCCAGAGGAGTCTATGATGAGGCTAAAAGGTTTGCTGAGTCTATGGTCATGGCCTATAGAAGGGTACATGATATAGATACCAGGATTATCAGGATATTCAATACTTATGGCCCTAATATGAGATACGATGATGGTAGAGTAGTGCCTAATTTTATAACTCAAGCTTTAAGAGAAGAGGAGATAAGCATCTTTGGCGATGGAGCTCAGACTAGGTCTTTCTGTTATGTAGACGATCTAATAAGAGGTATTTTGGCTCTTATGAAAGTTGAAGAACATGAGCCTGTTAACTTGGGAAATTGTCGTGAGTTGAAAATGTTAGAACTAGCCGATATTGTATTGAACATCACAAAAAGTAAGAGTAAGAAGAAGTTTTTAGCTCTTCCTCAAGACGATCCTAAATTAAGAAGACCTGATACAACCAAAGCGAAGAGATTACTTGATTGGGAAGCAGAGATATCCCTAGAAGAAGGACTGACTAAGACTATAGAATATTTTAAAAAAAGATTGTCATTTGATCAATAAAATTAAAGAAATACTTAAGAAACAACAGCTCTATTCTCAAGCAACGATTCTATTTTTAGCTGCTTCGTTAGGTAATATCTTTAGTCTACTTTACCATCTTTTTATGGTTCGAGCGCTTAGCCCCCAAGATTACGGAGTTATGAGTACTCTTTTTGCTTGTATTATGTTTTTTGCTATGCCCACAGGAAACCTTCAGATTACCCTTACCCGTTTTGTAGCACGTTATCATGGTATGGGCTCTAAATCTGCAATAGTAAGGTTGCTCAAAGGTGTTTCAGGAAGAATATTTATTTTAGGTGCTATCATTACAGCAGTAATATTTTTAGGTGCAAAATCTATAGCCAATTATCTGCATATAGATAATTTAATGCCGGTATATAGTATGGCAGGTGTAGTTGTGGCCAGTCTATTATTACCTGTTACTATGGCGGGCTTACAGGGCTTGCAACATTTTTTCTCTTTAGGCCTAAGTATGATCTGTATGAACTTAGGAAAACTTATATTGGCTGTTCTTTTTGTTGCGCTAGGTTTTGGTGTAACCGGGGCTTTGAACTCTCTGGCCGCTGGGACTTTTATTGGCGCTGTTATTGCTTTTGCGATTTTAAAGATCTCCATTAGGAAGATAGATTCTAAAGAAGATACTAATATAGATGTGAGCTTTAAGGAGATATATCTCTATATCTTGCCTGTTAGTTTTGCAACTCTATCTTTTGTAATGTTAACTCATTTGGATCTTATTCTTGTAAAACATTTTTTTTCCCCTCTGGAAGCAGGATATTATTCTATAGCTCAGATGATAGGCAAGATGGTGCTTTTTCTTCCATCGGCGATATGCATGGTTATGTTACCAAAAGTTGCTAACTCTCATGCTAAAGAAGAGGAGACGATAAACCATCTTAAACATTCTACTCTTTATATAGTGGCTCTAGTTGTTTCTGCAGCTTCTGTAATTATAGTATTTCCAGAATTTATGATAAAATTGTTTACAGGCAAAGACTATCCTCAATGTTATAACCTAGTAAGGTTGTTTGCTATAAGTATGGGGCTTTTTGCTATATGTTTTAATTTTTTGCTCTACTACCTATCTTTAAACAGGCTAAAACTTATGGCTCCTTTTCTTATCGCATTGGTTTTAGAAGCAGGATTAATATATTTTTGGCATAATAGTCTTAGCCAAATATTGTGGATTGTTATCAGCACTGCTTCTCTCTTATTTTTAGCAAATATTGTAATAATTAGGAAAAATTTTGCTTAATTAAGTTGACTTAAAATAATTTTTCAAGTAAATTATTAATACTTTAGCAGAAATAAGGAGGTGTTTAGATGGTAAAGTACGTTGTGTTGATTTTAGGAGTTATTTTTGTCGCGTTGGGTGTTGTAGGGGTAATTGCTTGGTGGCCGAATTTCCTTATAGTATTAAAGGGTGGAGGTTGTCCTTTCTTGGCTTTCATCGGTGCCATTATGGCAATAGCTGCAGTAGGTGAAATTAGAGATGCTTTGGCTAGGAAGAAAGAGGAAGATAAAGAGCCTCAGGAAGATCCAAAGCCAGAACCAGTTGTATCTCAAGAAGCAACAGAAGCACCCCAAGAAGAACCCAAACAAGAATAAATTAATTAAGATTGTCTTACAGGGGGGTAATTAAAAACCCCCCTTTTTTTTATTTTTATATTATGAAAGTGGTAGTTAATCATATAGAAGATTTATATCAATTTTTAGATGATGCGGAAGTCTATTTGGTAGGTGGATTTTTGCGGGATCTAATTTTAGGTATAGATAGAGAGTCTCCTGATTTTGATTTTGCCATTTCAGGTGATGTTAAATCAATATCTAAAAAGTTTGCAAAAAGTATAAATGGAAGCTGGGTCAGTCTCGATGACATTAATCAGACTTATAGAGTTGTTATAAAAGAAAATGTTGTTATTCAATATGATTTTTCTGCTTTAAGAGGAGATAATATAATAGATGATTTAAAGAGTAGGGATTATACAATAAATGCTTTAGGTCTTAAGGTAGAAAAAAAAGATTTAGATACCAAAGATTTAATAGATCCTTGTGATGGTCTAAGTGATTTAAATAAAAAAATAGTTCGAGTTGTATCTGAAGACAATCTATCTTCTGATCCTTTGAGGATTTTTAGAGGGGTGAGTATTGCTAGTTATCTTGACTTTACCATTGAACCTCTAAGCTATAAGTTGCTTCAGAAACATTGTGATCTTATTAAAAACGTTGCCGGAGAACGGATAAGTGTTGAATTTTTTAGATTATTACAAGGCAGTTCTTCTTATAAGTATGTTCATATTTTGCATGATCTTGGAATTTTAAACATTATCTTACCAGGTTGGGAGCAACTTTTTAGTCCAGATCCTGGTCCCTACCATCATCTTAAAGTAGACCTGCACTCTATAGAGAGTTTAAAAGAGTTAGAGTCTCTACTTAAGGAGTTATCTGATAATAAGAGAGTCCAAGAGTACTTAAGTGAAAGAGTGCGAGAGAATCGAAGAAGAGTTGATCTTTTAAAGTTTGCAACCTTGGTACATGATATTGGCAAAGGCCCTGCTTATTTTGTAGATAGTGATGGTAAGATAAGATTTACCGGTCATGAGAAGTTAGGCAGGGATATGATCGATAAAGTAGCTGTTAAACTTAAGCTTTCCAAAAAAGAATCTACGATGATATCAGACATGATTTATTATCATCTAAGGCCTGGATGTCTTGTCGAGTGTATCAATGAATCCAAGAAAGCGAAGTTCAGGTATTTTAGAGACTCAAATTTAGAAGCTGTCTCAATCATGCTTCTCTCTATAGCGGATAAGAGTGCTACTCGTGGGGAGTTATCTGATTTAGATGATATAGCTAATCACAAGAAGATATTACTTGATTTAATTGAGGAGTTTTTTGATAAAAGTGAAGAGATAGTACCATCTAAATTGATAGATGGTAATGATATAGTGAAAGTTTTAAAAATAGAACCATCTAAAAAGATAGGCCAGATTTTAAAAGATATTCAGGAAAAACAGGCTTTGGGTGAGATAAAGACAAGAGAAGATGCTCTAAGCTATATAAAGAATATTGATTTGCAATAAAAGATCTTTCTTCTTACAATCTTATAATTATGGAGAGGTGTGAGAGCGGCCGAATCAAAACGACCGGAAATCGTTTGACTTGAGAAATCAGGTCCCTGGGTTCAAATCCCAGCCTCTCCGCCATTCTTTTGTTTATTCAAAAGGTATTTTATAATCACCTGCCTACGATTCAATAAAATAATATTACTTTATAAAGTTTGACAAGTGTTCTATATGTGCTATAAATCCTGTAGAGGAGGAGGTATTATGTTTAAGAGGTTTTTTGTTGTTTTTTTAGTTTCTGCATTGATTATTCAAATAGCTATTTCTTCTGGAATCCCAATATTAGTATCTAATGATTTTTCATCAGTTCGACGTATTTTGCAGCCCATCAGAATCTCATTAGTCGATTTTTTAGAACTTAAAACTTTAAGTGGCGCAAAGGCAACCATGCTGGCAGTATGTCCTTTTTCGAGGACGACTATAAGAGCCGCCTTAGAGTCGGCTAGAGATAATGATTGTCCAGTATTGTTTGCTACATCTAGAGATCAGGTTGATATTGGTGGTGGATATACTGGCTGGGATGCCCAAGAACTATTCCAAGTTGTTCATGAGATAGCAGCAGAAGTAGGTTTTACAGGTATATTTTTTATGGGCAGAGAACATGCTGGACCGTGGACAAATTATTTTGATATAAAAAATGGTTTGAGTGAAGTAGAGGCGATGGAGAGGCTAAAAGCTTCTTTAAGGGAGGATATTCAGGCAGGATTTGAATGTATCCAGATTGATGCTACGATAGATCCTACTATAGATGGTGATATTGCAATGGAGACAGTTATCGCAAGAACTATTGAGCTTATTAGATTTATTACTCAAGAGTCTGATGGTAGACATATTACGCTTTCAGTAGGAGGTGGTAAGAATAATATTGCCGAAGATATTGCTAATCCAGATACCATTGTAACTTTTATCTCTAGGCTTAAGGAAGAGCTAAAGAGAGAAGGCCTAGATATATGGCCAGAGTTTTTTGTTCCTCACTCTGAAGCTCAAGCGAGTTCTCATATAGACATACCGCCGCCGGTTTTTAATCCCGATGCTGTTAGAGCAGCATCTGTAATTACTGCTTCCGAGGATATGTTTATAAAATGGCATCATGGAGATAATATGGATGCTGCGAATCTTGCATTATTCCCGGAGATAGGAGTTGATATTGCAAATAAGGGTCCTGAATTCGGTGTTTTAGAGATGGAGATTTATTTGGATTTTGAAATGCAGGAATTAGAAACGTTATCTCAGGTAGGACAGATTGACAGAGCTTCTGGTTTTAGTGAGACCATGAAGACAGCTATTATAAATGACGGGCTCTATACTAAATTTGTAGACAAAGAGGCTGAAGATATAACTAATGATGAGTGGCGTAAAATATTACTCTCTTGCGGTAGGTATGTCTATAGCTATCCAGAAATCCAAGATGCTTTCAACGTTCTTTTTTCTAACCTAAATGATTTAGGTATTGAAGAAAACCCTGAGAGAGTAGTTATTGATGCGATAAAAGAAGAGATAGAGAGTTGTATAGAGCTGTTTAACTTAAGAGGTTTAACTTCTACTATTGTAGCTAGCTCGACTGAAAGAAATATAGATTATAAAAATATTAAAGCGGTAGCATTTGATATTGGTGGCACATTGACAGACTCAAAAATACCATCCGATGGTTTAATTTCTGAAATGGCAAGGCTTATGAACTCAGGAGTTAATGTTGCATTAATAACTGGTAAGAGAGAATCTTCTTTCAAAGATTGGGTTGAAGATAAACTACTCCCTCAAGTTGTAGAAGAGAATAGGACTAATTTAAGAATATATGGAGATAGGATGACAAGGGTTTATGTTGTTAATGCAGATGGTAATTTAGCAGAAGATGAGTCTCTAAGAATAGATTTTCCTTATTCTGAACATAAAGAGCAGATTTCGATTGAGGTTCAGAATGCTGTAGATTTATTTATGGTAGAAGTTGTAGAGGGACAGAGATACGGAGACGATATAGTTCAATTTTTCAGAGAACACCCCATAAAAGTTACAGTAGCTGATACTTATATCCAGGCTATATCTGATAGTGGTATACCTTTTGATTCTATCAGAAGTGATTTGAGAGTTAGAATAGAAGAACATCTATTAGCTAGTGACTTTGCCTTTGTTTTAGATAGGGTATCAGTTGATCTTCTCGGTAAGAATGGTGCATACATTTTAAGTAATAAGGCTAAGAAGCCTGGGGCAATTGAGCATATCTGCAATACTTTAGATGTTAACTTAGATAATATGGTCTATGTTGCTGATCAGTTTTCCGGTGAAACTATACCTGATGCAGAAGTTTCAGATATAGGTGTTTGGTGCATCAATGTAGGGGCAGATAATTCAGAGGTTAGCAATGTTATTAATTTTAATAGTGGACCTCAAGGTGTGTCCGATTTTATTACAGAGTTTATAGAAAAACGGAATTAAAGTGGGTTATCTTAAATTTCCTTCTTCGTTAAATTTAACAACTAGAAGATTTAAATTTATTATTCTATCTTGAAGACGGTAATGAGTTCCTAAGTAGGTTCTATATTCAACATCGTATCCTAATTCTCTCATTGCAGTTAAAAAATCGTCTCTTACATCTGTTCTATAGTCAGGGTGGTAGGGAAAGAAGGAATAATGGACTTCGGGGTCTTGCGCCTGAAAAGTTCTTAGAGTATCTGTGCAAACAGAGAACAAGCTTTTTAGTTGTTCATTATTATTGTAAATATAGCCTAGTAAAAACGTAGTAGGATAGCCTTCACTTAAAGGAAAACATATTTCTTTAGGTATTAGCCTTCCATCAGCTTTCTGATATACCATATAAAAATCATGCGGTGTTTCATAGCGAGAGACATCGGGTCTCTCTGATAGTGGCCTATTTGATATTACGAGTATGCCTCCATCCATTAATTTATTACTTAAAACTTCTACGACTTTTTCTGCGTCCCTTCCAAATGTTCCAATTTCCAAAAATCTTATTAAAGACGTCTCTTCTGGGATAGTTTCAGCTAATATATCAGCAGAGGTTTTATCTTCTCCTTGTTGTGCTTTAGATAATTCTAGTCCAATAACTGTTATACCTTCATTTACCCTCTGAGCTTTTTCTGAAAAAGGTGCTGTTTGACGGGTTGTATATATGCTTCCTATGTTGACTATTACATGCTTACCTTTTGTTAGGTCTAGATAGGGATTGTTCAAGATAAATCGATCTGCATTTATCTCTCTAATATTATGTAAAGCAGGGATATCAGATTTTTCTTGAATTCTTCTGGCTAAAGCGTGGTTGGAATTTGAAAAAAGAGCTAATAATATAAACAAAAAAACAAATCTTACCTGCATATTGCCCACTATCTCCTTAATAAAAATGTAACATTTAAATTGACGATTTGCAAATATAAAATATATAGGGGTAGCTTTAAAATAACGAATTTAACATAATAAATCTTTGTCTCAAAACAACAAAAGCTCTTTACTGGTATAAATAGCTTTGTGCCCAAACTGTGCCCATCTTACGCCAAAACAACGGCAAACAACGGTAAACAACGGCAAACATCCGCACTCAGTAAATCCTTTACAAATAAGAGGTTTATAGTATAGTTTATTGATGCATAAGGAGTTAAGGATTTAACCTAACAGAATTCTAACTTCTCCGCTCTTCATTAAATAAAAGATGAGCTTAAGAATTCGGCAAAAAAGTCTAATTAAAAAATAGGAGTCATAAATATTATGCGTATAGGAATTCCAAAAGAAAATGGAACAACAAATTTAGAACGTAGAGCAATTCTTTTACCTAAGGAAGTCAGCAAGTTGGTAGAAGCAGGTCACAATGTCTATGTTGAGAAAGGGCTAGGGAAAGGTATATATATCAATGATGATGAATATAAGGAAGTTGGCGCAGTGCTGATGACCTCAAAACGGGATATTTTCAATAAATCTATTGTGGTTAAGTTGAAGCCGCCTTTACCGCAAGAATTTAAACTTCTGAATAATAATTTATTATTTTCAATGTTTCATGCTGAACAGAATCCTCATTACATTAAGGCTTTGAGAGAGAAAAAGGCTAAGGCAATTGCGATGGAGTTAATTCGAAACAGAGCGGGAGAACGTCTTATTCAGTGCTCGGATATCTCCGGGGAACAAGGCATGATCATGGCCTTCTACTTGGCTGAGAAAAGTCCTTCTGATTGCAATGTGTTGGTTTTGGGATACGGAGATGTCGCTTCTGGGGCCTTAAAGGTCGCCTTTAGTT
>CAZVIC010000029.1:0-12041 GCA_964627735.1 uncultured Planctomycetia bacterium
CGCTAAAATAAAAACCTACGCCGCCTCCAGAGAATACACCCTGCTCAATTGCACGTTCTAAGACGCGCATATTAACATGACCTGGGACAAGATCGGTAAAACTTGAAACCATCCCTATAAAAGGTTTTCTCCAGGCAGTTTGAGATATCCCTGTTGCATAGAGCAATGCTCTATGTGGAGCTCTTTCCACTCCTTTTTTAATTTTATCACTACGCATTTCTACCTCCTTTTACAAAATAATTATCAAAAAATAACAACAACTTTAAAATCACAGATAATAAAACTGAGCAAATTAAACAGGTCGAATATAAATCCTATCCTTAACTTTGCCTAACCCACATAAAACCTCATAAGGAATAGTATTAGAAAGCTCGGCCAGCTCTTCGATTCTTATCTCTTCAGTTCCCTGTTTTCCGGTAATTACAACCTCAGCTCCAATTTGAGCCTCTTCAACCTCTCTTAAATCAACAATTATCTGATCCATAGAAATCCTGCCTAAGATAGGTACTCTTTTAGATTTCAAGAGAACTAAACCTCTATTTGAAAAACTCCAGGGAATACCCTGATTATAGCCTACAGGAATAATACCTATCTTCATATCTGAGGAAACCTTGTAGGTACAACAATAACCTATGAAACTTCCTTTTTTAATCTTCTTTATCTCTATAAGGCGGGTTTTAAAACTCATAGATTGCTCTATCTCAATTCTGTTTTTTACTCCAGAATCAGGATATACCCCATAGAGAATCAGACCCGGCCTTACAAAATCATACCAGAGAGACGGCATGCGTAAAGTCGTAGAACTATTAGCCGCATGAGATATAAAATTATAGCCATGTAATTTAAGAAGACTACTTAAATGCTGGAATCTTTCTGCTTGTAATCTCGTAAAATCTACATCTTCAGCATGCGCAAAATGAGTAAAACAACCTTGGACATCAAGATGGCTAGCTTTAAGAAGAGCCTTTATCAGCCCATCACTCTCCTCCCAATCTACACCTAATCTAGACATACCAGTATCAATCTTGATGTGGACCGGAATTTGAATACCTTTCTGCAAAGCTCTCCTATGAAAAGACTCTAAAAATTCAATACTATTTATAACCGGAATTATATTCTCTTCTATAATAAAGTTTATATCATCAGCCCCCAAGGGATTAGAAAGAAAAAGAATAGGCTTCTCTATCCCACACTCTTTAATCTCATATGCCTCATTAAGACTAGAAACTGCAAAAACATCAACCAGATCCGCCAATGTTTCTACAACTTCTTTGATTCCATGCTCATAAGCATTGCTTTTAATAACAGCAATGATGCCAACTTCTGATTTTAGAAACTTTTTTAAACTTAGAACATTGGATCTTAAGATATTTAAATCTATCTCCAGCCAACACCTAGATGATATTCTATTTCTTATATCTATCTGCATATTTATCTATTTTAACTATATTATCTCTTTATCGTACACTCTTTAGAATAAATATAAACTGGTTTTAAATCAAATATATTCTCTCTCTTCCCTTTATTCCAATTGTAAAAAGCCAACCTTGCCATAAACTCGGGTTTTATAGACCAACAATCTTTCTCTAAAATATTTAAATTCTCTTCTATGCGAGGATAAACTTCTTTTAATATATCAACTCCATCTCCTAAGATAATATCTGCACTTTTTAATCTCTTCCTAACTTCTTCTGCGGATAGTAGGACACATTCACTAACTCTCTTAAAATTATCTCCACTTCTTTTATATTCAGAGAAATAGATGCTGCCTCTCTTGCCATCCATTAAAGAGACGACTACATCTCCTTTAGAAAAAGAGGCATTTAAGGCCAATAGGTCCAACGAGTTTAAAGCCGCCACATCCTTACCTAAAGCATAGGCAAAGGCCTTAACCGCTGTAACAGCTATTCTTATTCCAGTAAAAGATCCTGGCCCTGCAACAGCAGCAAAACAGTCTATATCTTTGATTACTAAGCCCTTCTCCTTTAACACTTGATCAATATAATCATTTAATAAAGCCGTATGTTTACGAGGATTCTCTAAAGACCGGTTAGATATTAAATCCCCGTCCTTACCTAATGCAACATTTAACCTGTTTGAAGAAGCATCTATTCCAAGAATAAACATTTTGATTAAATAATTATCCCCTCTAAAAATTTTACATCCTCTGCATTAATCTCTATCAACCGTTTCTCGTTTTCAGTTAAAAGATTAATCTTTACCAAAACATCAACAGTTAAAATATCTTTAACTTTTTCTACCCATTCTATAAGAACAATGTTCTCCTTAGAACAATAATCATCCCAACCTAACTCTTCTATTACTATATTATCTCCTAGTCTATAAAGATCTATGTGTACAACATGAAACCGAGCTTTATACTCCTGAACTAAAACAAAAGAAGCACTAGCTACATTTCTAGGCTCATACCCCAATCCTGCTAAAATACCTTTGATAAAAACTGTTTTACCAGCTCCTAGCTCCCCTTCAAAACCAATTACTACTCCAGGAGTTATAACTTTTCCTATACTCCTACCTAAACTAAAAGTCTCTTGCTCAGAATTAGTATAAATCTTTTTACTTAAAATGGTCATAACCACCTACTTTAACCTTTTTTAGTTTTCCTTCATTCTGAATAAAAATTTTATCTCTATTCTCTGTAATGTTTCCTATAGATCTAACCTTAAGTCCAAAACCTAAAATAGAATTTGGAATATTACTCTTCTTTGGTGCAGTAAATAATAATTCAAAATCTTCCCCTTCTTTAATTGCACTATCAAAATTCTTTATTTTTGACGATAAAGGAATAGATTTTTTATCTAAAATAGCACCCTTTTTAGAAGCCTTACACAATCTGCTAAGATCTAAAATCAAACCATCTGTTATATCCATCATGGAATTTATCTTAAAATTACTATTCAACCATTGCGCCTCTTTCAATCTTGGATTGAATTTATAGTGCTTAGAAGAAGATGTGGCCCCACCAATAGTACCTGTAACATAGATAACATCGCCAACCTTAGCTCCAGATCGAGTCAATAGACAGCTATTCTCAACCTTACCTATCATAGAGACAGCCAGGAAAAGATAATCACTTTTGACTGTATCGCCGCCTACTATCTTTATATTGTACTTTCTAGCTATATTTTTAATACCTCTATAAAGTTTTGATATAAAAACTCTATCCAAATTCTTAATTCCAAGATTAACCACAGCATAGAGCGGCTCTCCTCCCATAGCAGCTATATCTGATATATTAACAGCCATAGCTTTACGGCCTATGTAATATGGGCTCAATTTATTTCTTATAAAATGCCTATTCTCAATAATAGTATCGGTTGTAAAAAGAAGGCTCTCACCATCTTTGTAGGGTAATACCGCAGTGTCATCACCTATTCCTACTACCTTAGGATATTTAAATACCGAGCTTAAAAGACTTACCAATCTATCCTCATCCATGTAATACTCGCTCAATGTTATCTTTAAATGGCTTCTCTATTATCCCTTTCTCAGTTATTATAGCGGTTATAAACTCAGACTCAGTTATATCAAAAGCTGGATTTTCGACCTTAGTGCCGGAAGGCGCAATTTTAACCCCAGATACCTCAAGAACCTCATTAGAATCTCTTATTTCAATAGGAATATCTTCTCCCTTATCGAGAGAAAGATCGAAGGTAGTTGAAGGCGCAACAACATAGAAAGGAATCTTATGTATCTCTGCAAGTCTAGCTAAAGAATAGGTTCCTATCTTATTGGCAAAATCACCGTTTTTAACTATTCTATCAGCCCCAACAAATATCTTATCTATTCTCTTCTCTTTCATTAAAAACCCGGCCATGCTATCGGTAATCAGCCTATGGTCTATACCCGCTTCTTTTAGCTCCCAGCAGGTCAGTCTTCCGCCCTGGAGTAAAGGTCTAGTCTCATCTACATAGACTGAGAAACTCTTCCCTTTCTCCTTGGCACTAAAGAATACAGCTAAAGCTGTACCGTAACCTCCTGTTGCAAGACCACCGGCATTACAATGCGTTAAAACACTATCTCCATCTACTATTAACTCAGAACCTAAATCTCCCATCTTGTAAGATTGTTCTATATCTTCCTTCCATATAGCTAGCGCATCTCTCTCTATAATATCTACCAATCTAATGAGATCCTTATTCCTATTCTCATTAAAAACCCTCTTAATCCTCTCTAGTGCCCAATATAAATTTACTGCTGTAGGCCGAGATTTGGACAGCACCTCTATTGCACTATCAATCGTCCTCTCCAACCCTAAGATATCCTTAGGCATATTGGACTTTATACTTAAAACCACCCCAAAAGCAGCCACAATACCTATCAGAGGCGCACCTCTAACACACACCTTTCTAATTAGATTAAAAACATCATCCAGGCTGTTTGCACTTACCCAGGATACCTTATCAGGGAGCAATCTTTGGTCTAGAACCTCAAGATGGCTTCCATCCCATTTCAAATGTTCTATATAAAAACCTTTGCTGTAAAAATCTTTAGAATTCATCATATACCTATATAAAACCTCCAGAGAAATATCAGTAGTAATATAAAACCATTATGCAATATATGCACAAATATAGAGCTCCAGAGAGAACCTGTCTTTTCGTAAAGATAAGTAAATAAAAAAGCTAAAGCTAATATAGGAAAGAAACCCATGATATTCATATGAAGAAATGCAAATAATAGTGATGAGACTAAGAGTGCCTGTAATCCACCTATTGATTTTTTTAAAACAGTATATAGTAGTCCTCTAAAAAATAGTTCCTCAACAAAAGGTCCTATGAAAACAACAAATAGAGATGTTAAGGTCAAAATAACAGGGTTCTTTTCAAAGATAAGAAAGAAGAACATCAGCTGCGGAGAACTTGCTTTCTCATGCTTGCCAAAAAATGCCAAACTCAAAACAGTAATTATGAAAAGTAGCGGCATAAACGAAAGATAACTTAACAATGCTATCTTAAGAGAGTAGCTAATTTTTTTAAACCCTACTCCTAATGCAACCAATCCCTGCTTAAAATACCTTTTAAGCCAATATAAAATTAGAACTAATATTGTAATATCTAGAGCAAATGAGTTCAAAAGATTAAAAACTATATAGTCTCTCTCTGCTGATATTTTAATAAGAAAACCTAGCAACTCATCTGAAACAGAAAAAATCTGAATCCAAAATATCACCCAAACTAGTATTTTAAGAAAATCCTTAAAACTCCAAAGAGGAGAAGGAGAAAAATTAGTTCTTTCTACAAGAGACTTTAAAGTTAATACTTTATATATTTGGATTGAAAACATAACTAGAGAAATAGCAGAAACTATTAAAAATATCAAAAAAAACGAAGAACCAAAAAGAGTCTCTAAATTTAAAAATTTACCCTCGCTTAAAACCAATTTTTCTTCCCACAACTCTTTTAAAGCCAAAGCATTAGAATATAGCTTGCCAAGATATATTTTATTTGGGATAACCGCTTCAAATATAGATATTATAAATGTAGAAAAAAGTATAAAAATATAAAAACCAAACTCTTCAACAAAACCTCTTAAATCTCTTTTAAAATCCATAACAGATTAACCTCTAATTAAATTATAAGATCTAACTCTGCACTTAACATCTAAATCTTCAGTTATTTTATTAGCTTTTTCTAATAAAAAACCATCTATATCCAAAAAACTTACCTCTACCCAAGGTATATGCTTCTTTGACTCTCTGATGAAATCTATCACTTTATCAAAAGTATCGTCTCCAAAGTCAGGCTTACAAAAAGAGTTGTATTTGTTTTTATCTTCAACATTTAAGCTAATGGATATACTATCTATACAACCTTTAAGTTCAGGCAAAATATTTCTTTTTGAAATTAAATTACCACATCCATTAGTAATAATACGGACCCTATAGCCCTTACTCTTCAAAACCCTGGCTATCTCTTTTAGCTCTTTAAACCTAAAAAAAGGCTCTCCCATTCCACAGAAAGTAATCTGATTAAATCCTTTTTCTCTCTCAATAGCTTTTAAAACCTCGCCTACCTTAGGCTCCCTCTTGAGCCTCAAATTATGCCCTGCAAAATAATCACTCACCAAACTGCTACAAAAATAACACTTATTACTACACTTGTTTGTAAGATTTACATAGAGACCGTCCTTATATTTATACAGATATTTAGGCTCTGCTTTAATGGTTCCTACCCCAAATATCTTTTTAGAATTCAATGCCAAAGACCGCCTAAGATCATCCTCTGTAACTGAAATTTCTTTTAAAATAACATTTAAAGAGTCTTTTAAAAACGCTGGTTCATTTCTACCTCCCCTTCTGGCTTGAGGCGCAAGATAAGGAGAGTCTGTCTCAAGTAGCATCCTGTCTAAAGGTGTACACTTAATGAGTTTTTTTAAATCTCGACTAAACGTTAGATTGGTAGCATAAGATATATAAAAACCTCTTTTCAAACACTCTTTTAGAAAATTAATATCTCCAGAGAAACAATGCATAATAACCTTAGGAGAAAATCTTTTCATGTTGTCCAAAACTGATAATATATCCTTATTGGCGTCTCTATTATGCACAACAAGAGGGAGATGATCAAAATCCCGCCATAGTCCAAGCAGTTTCTCTAACATTGATATTTGCTCTCTAGAAGTTGAGTGTTTTCTATAATAATCTAAACCTATCTCTCCAAAGGCAACAACATGCTTATTCTTAAGTAGCTTTTTCAAGGCCAATAAATCTCTATCTTCAAAAGACCTTGCGCTACTTGGATGATATCCTACGGCTGCATAAATATTTTTGAACTTTCTTGCAATAGAGATAGATTTACGAGAAGTATCTAAATCAACTCCTAATACAACTATATGCTCTACGCCCTCTGCCCTAGCCCTATTAACTACTCTCTTTAAATCAGAATTAAACTCTGGATGCCAGAGATGGGAATGGGTATCAACAAGATACATCTTTATTGCTCTTCCACCTCTATTCTAGGAAATAAAGGTTCTCCTTTTTCGACAGACTGATTAAAGGGAATTTTACCCCATAGAGATATTTCAGAATAATCATGTTTTTCAATCTCATCTTTATATCCAAAATAAGACCATGCTTTCTGAGTAGATGTTGGAATAAAAGGAGTGAGCGCTATTAAGATAATCCTGATTATATCAGAGAGAGTATATATAACATAAGCAAGCTGATCAGGATCTTCTTTTTTAAGCTTCCAAGGAGCTTTTAGTTCAATATATTTATTTGCCGCACTTATTAACTCCCATATAGATTCTAAAACATTTTGATAATCAACTATTTTCATAGACTCTTCAATGTTCTTATAGATCAATTTAACCTTAGAAGAGAAATAATCATCACAACTGTTAAGAGCTTTCTTACTCTCTGGAATAAAACCATCATAATACTTCACTATCATATTTAAAGTTCTAAAGATAAGATTTCCAAAATCATTAGCTAAATCTGAGTTAACTCGTTTTATAAAATTATTTTCTGAAAAATTTCCATCCATTCCAAAAGGCACCTCTCTAAGTAAAAAATATCTTAAAGCATCGGTACTATACTTATTGACTAATTCTACAGGATCAACTACGTTGCCTTTTGACTTAGATATCTTATCAACACAATCTCCTTTGGCTCTCAACCACCAACCATGAGAAAAGACCATCCTAGGAAGCTCTAATCCCAGCATATGTAACATAATCGGCCAATAGACAGCGTGATAGCGCAAGATATCTTTTGCCATAAATTGTACATCTGCAGGCCAGATGTCTCTAAAACTGTTATCATCTCTCAAAAAACCTGGAGCCGTAATATAGTTAAGCAAAGCTTCAAACCAGACATAAACAACATAATTACTGTCAAAAGGTATGGTTATACCCCAAGAAACTCTCTCTTTAGGGCGAGAGATACATAGATCTGTTAACTGATTTTCAAGAAAAGAGGCAACCTCATTAAAACGCGATTGAGGTAAAATAAAATTTTTATTTTCTTCTAAATAACTTTTAAGCCAATCTCTGTGTTCTGATATTTTTAAAAAATAATTTTTCTCAGCTATAAATTCTAATTCTCTTCCACAATCAGGGCAAACCTTGTTTTCAATTTGAGACTCTATCCAAAAAGTCTCACAGGGCGTACAATACCAACCCTCGTAATTTGATTCATAGATATGCCCCTCCTTGTAAAGATGCTCAAGAATTTTCTTAACAGTATCTTCATGGCGAGAATCAGTTGTACGAATAAAATCATCATAAGATATATTTAAAATACCCCAAAGATCAACAAACTTACCTACTATTGAGTCACAAAAAGCCTTAACGTCATTTGAGCATGCATCTTTGGCTGCCTTCTCAATCTTCTGACCATGCTCATCAGTACCAGTTAAAAAGTAGACACTCTCTCCATTCATTCTCGTATAGCGGGCTAAAACATCTGCTGCTACGTTAGTATAGGCGTGCCCAATATGAGGTTCTCCGTTTACATAATAGAGCGGAGTAGTTATGCAGAATTTTTTATTCTTCATTTTTAGAAATAGGCTTATTATCTCTAAAATTTAACTTCTTAATTCTTCCATCATCACACTCCACTTTGATAAAACCAGTAAGATAATTTACATCTATAACTTTGGCTTTACCATCTTCTAGGTCTATCTTCTGCCCCATTTTAGGCATAGACTTAAGTGCTTGATCGTAGAATTTTTTCTCGAAACTTAAACAACACATCAATCTTCCACAGACACCAGATATCTTGCTTGGATTCATCGGAAGATTTTGTTCCTTAGCAAACTTAACAGTCACAGGAGAGAACGTCTTTAAAAATGAAGCACAACAGAGCGGCCTACCGCAAACACCATAACCGCCCAGTATTTTAGCCTCATCTCTAACCCCTATCTGTCTAAGCTCTATACGGGTTTTAAATATTTTAGCCAAATCACGCACTAGAGAACGAAAATCTATTCTCTCTTCAGCTGTAAAATAAAAAATTATCTTTGTTCTATCAAAAGCATACTCTGCTCCAACAAGCTTCATATCCAATTTATGTTGACGTAATTTTCTTTCAAATATCCTAACAGCACTTCTAGATTTCCTCTCATTTCTTTTTATCTGCAAAAAATCTTCTCTAGTTGCTTTTCTTATAACCTTATGGGTTCCTTTTGTGTCTTTATCACCATCTACCTCATGAGGTTCAGAGATAATCTCACCGTAATCATAACCTCGCTCTACCTGAAGAATAACAATATCTCCAGCTATAAGAGAAAGATCTTCGTAAAAACAATTTATCGCATTACCTGCTTCTCTTAAACGTACATTAATTGTATACTTCACTTTTAACCTCAACCTCCTTATATAGACTTCTAACTACTTTATAGATAAAATCCGGGTTTACGTTTGAATCTAACGCACTGTAAAGATACTCCAATTTATCTATTTTTTCAATTAAATCTTTAGATTTGAAACCTAAAACTTTATCCCTACTTTTTAAATCTACAAAAACTGATAAAGAATCGACTCCATTGACTATACACAAAATATCCCTGATATAAAGAATTAAAATTTTAATCGTACCTTTCAATTTTTTCCTCTGCTGAGACAATAAAACCTTATCTCCTCTCTCTTTAAAACTCAAAGAACGGAAAAAATCTTTTAAAACTACCTCAATATTAGTTAGATCTATATTGTCTAAATCAAAATCTAAACCTCCCTCAGATAAAATAGAAATTTTAACTGATTCTTCTGCAGTTAATCCAAATTTTTCTTTTAACAACAGACCTGTAGACTCCTTACTGAGAGGCCTAAATTTCAGCTCTTTACAGCGGGATTTGATAGTAGGGATAAGAGAATCCGGCCTTGAGCTAACTAAAATAATGACAGAATCTAAAGGGGGCTCCTCAAGGCTCTTAAGAAATGCATTGGCTGACTCAATGTTCATATTTTCAGCCTGATCTATTATAAAAAATTTCTTTCTGGCACTTGCTGGAGAGAGGTTTAAAAATCTCTGCAAATCTCTTATCATAGCAATAGTTATCTCATCAGACTTTTCTGATGGACGAATAACATAAAAATCGGGATGAGATTCTTTCTCTATTTGAATACAATTTTTACAAACGGAACAACTATCTCCAATATTTTGCAAACAATTAACAGATTGAGCAAACTCCTTAGCAATAGAAAACTTGCCAACCCCTTTTAATCCTGAAAATATAAAACTACCTGATACTTGATCTAAGTCTATATATGACTTAAGTATAGATATTACATTATCTTGATCTAAAAATTTGTCCCAAGCCATTTGTTTATTATACTCTAAATAACCGTAAGATTGGAGTTTTAAATAACTAGAATTCCATTGCTATGCCTGCTGAAACCCATCTCCCAGGCAATGAGACACCATCTAAATCAGACTTTGAAGCATTGGTTAGATTCATCAACTTTAAGTAAAAATCGACAGAATTGCCATTTAAAACAACATTTCTAGATAAAACTAAATCTAGATTAAAAAAACCACTTCTATTAACTCTCTCCTGATAGCTTAAACCTAAATCAATATCAAAATAATCTGTTTTTAATTTTTGGGAAACATTAAAATTATATTGAAGATAATTAGCAACATATTTGCTATATGAGACACCACTCTTATGCTCCGCGCTATATAAAGCATATGAGAATTTAAAATCATCATAAGAGATCCAACCCTCTATTCCATCTGTTTTAGCATACGAGACGTTCTGAGCCATCCAAGCATCAGAAGGAGAGCTTTTAACCCAATCAATTAAATCATAATCGAATCGCCTAAAAATAGAAACCCCATAAGATAAAACACCGCTCTTTATATAACCTAACTCTACACTAAAAGAGTCCTCGACTGATAGATTGGAATTTCCGACATTGGCCGGACTAGAGTAATAGAGCTCTGTAAAACTAGGTACCCGATATGCTCTTTGAAAAGACGAATAGAACCTTTTATCTTCTGTTAATCTATATTCTAGATAAAGACCCGGACTTATCTCAATATCAATATCGCTATAGCTATCCATTCTAAGGCTTGCTAAACAACTCAACCTATCTGATAACTCTTTAGATAATGCAACAGAGAAAGAGAGCAAAGATCTTAAGTGTTTACCCATGTTTGTACTATCAATCTCTTCCTCTCTAACCTCTAGAGAAAAATCTATAATGGAATCAAAAGCTGGAAACCTAAAAGGCAATTTAATGCCTCTAATATAATTAGTGCTAATATTTTTGAATAAATCCGGGTTACTTCTATCAAGAATAAACTTATCCCAATGACGACGAAAATATAGAGTAGGAGAAAAAACTAAATTATCTCCTAAAAAATCAAAACCTACCATATAAAGATCTGTCTCTATGCTCTCTTCCTCCCTAGGATAACTGGAAGAATAAAAAGAACTAGCACCAAACTCCTTACTGTTATGAGCAAGAACAACCCTAGGTAAACCAGCAATTTCGTTAAATACAAATTTGGAAAAGATATTGAATAAATTAAAATCGGTCTCTTCCCTGTAAGAAGCTGAAGAGCTTTGCTGAATACCCAGATGATAGTTCAAAGGCTCACTAACCCTATCTAATGCAATATTAAAAACCCTAAGCTGCTTCTCACCAACAAAGCTACTTAATTTAAGGCTATTATCCTTAGGAGATACCGTATCTATGCCTACAACACCACCTACGGCATGAGATCCATAAATAGAAGAGCTTGATCCTTTCAACACTCTTATATCTTGCCAATCACAGTTAGAGAGCGGTAAATCCATGCTAAAATGAGATGTCTGGGGGTCGCTAAGATTAACACCGTCGACAACAATAAGGTTCTGCTCAAAACTGCTAGCTCTAATATTTAATTCTGATTGAGTAGAAAATAAACCGCGTTGCTGTATATCAATATTAGATTTTATTTCAACCAAATCATCTATAGAACAATAACCAAAACTATCTTCTTTAGATATTAATTCACTATTTAAAAAAGATAGGGAGCAATCTTTGAGCGCTATGGGAGACAATTCGATTATCTCAGAAGCATCTATAGC
>CAZVIC010000030.1:0-11993 GCA_964627735.1 uncultured Planctomycetia bacterium
TTCTCTCTCTTAATTTCATAATCTTCGTAAGCCTCTAATATTCGCTAAACTAATTCATGCCTTACAACATCTCCGCGACTAAGATATATAAACTTTATCCCCTCTATATCTTTCAGTATATCCATCACTTTCGTTAATCCTGAAGTTGCACCATTAGGTAAATCGCTTTGAGTAATATCTCCTGTAACCACTGCTTTTGAATCAAAACCAAGTCTAGTGAGAAACATCTTCATCTGTTCAGGAGTAGAATTTTGTGCCTCATCTAGGATAATAAAAGCATCGTTAAGAGTTCTACCTCTCATATAAGCAAGGGGTGCAACTTCTATAATCCCCATATCTATATAATCCTCAATCATACTAGGCTCCATCATATCGTAAAGAGCATCATAGAGTGGCCGAAGATAAGGAGAGACCTTATCTTGTACATTTCCAGGAAGATAGCCAAGCTTCTCCCCAGCCTCAATAGCAGGTCTAGCTAGAATAATACGTGAAATCTCTTGTCTCTTAAGAGCATTCACAGCCATAGCCATAGCAAGATACGTCTTGCCTGTACCGGCCGGGCCTACAGAAAAAACAATATCATAATTCTTAATAGCATCTATATACTCCTTCTGCTTTTCTGTTTTAGGAGTAATATATTGCTTCTTCGAGCATACTTCTATTTTATCTAGATATAATTCATGAATAGCTTCGGAATTCTTATCTAACAATTTTAAAGCATAGATTATATCGTGCTTGTGTAAGTAAGATCCTTTGGCTACAACAAAGGCTAATTCTTGAAATAACTTTTCAGCTTGATCTACCTCGCTCTCCTTACCTTTTAATATAAAACCATTACCGCGAGGTACAATATCTAAACCCAATTCTCGCTCAATTAATTTAACATTGCTATCAAAGCGACCAGCAAGAACCTGAGCAACCCTGTTATCATCAAGCTTCAAAAACTTCTCTTTCATTTTATATATTTAGATCTACTCTCACTTAAAACAGGAAGCTTCAATATCATTCCAGGCTTAAGATATTTACAGCCTTTTAAAACATCCTGATTGTTTTCTGCTATAAGATTCCACTTGGATGCATCACCGTAGACTCTCTTTGAAATAATCCAAAGACTATCCCCTTCGCCTACCACATATTCCATATATTTCGCCTTAGTAGCACTTGCAGGTTCTAAAGATAGACTGGAAGGCTCCATGCTCTTTACACTATCCTCACTTTTATACACCTCTTCTGATTCTATAGCAGGAAGAACTTTTTTTCTCGGGGCAACATAAATATAAGGCATATCGGTACTGCCTTTTTGCAGATACCCTTGGTTACCCCATATAGTCTGATCATAAGAAGAATTTGCCTCTTTCTGGAACAAATCTGGAACCTCTATCTCTATATCATAGATCTTTTTCGTTTTAACACCTCTCTCTTTATACGCTGATGAAGAAGACCCCTCCATATAACCTTGATTACCTAACACCTCTTGATCAGGCATTATTATCTCTCTTGTTCCTACACTTATGCAGCCTAAAGAGAAACACAGAGCTACCATTAAAATTAGCAACGATACTTTTCTAGTCATCTCTCTCCTCCTTCAATGTTCTTATTTTTAACTCCAACAACTGGTCAACATCAACTTGAGAAGGCGCATCAGTTAAAAGACAGATACCACGCTGAGTCTTAGGAAAAGCTATTACATCTCTGATACTATCTTCTCCTAGCATTAAAGCAAGCAATCTATCTAGACCTAAAGCAAAACCACCGTGAGGCGGAGCTCCAGAATCTAAAGCTTTTAATAGGAAGCCGAACTTACGTTCTGCATCTTCATCGTTTATTCCTATAGCTTCAAAAATCTTTCTCTGCAATTCTCTCTGATGTATTCTAATGCTACCGCTACCTAATTCGACACCATTAAGAACCAAATCATACGATCTAGCCCGAATCTTACCCATATCCTTACCTACAAGATCTATATCCTCTGGATGAGGGGCAGTAAAAGGATGGTGTTCCATGTCCCACCTATCTTCTTCGGCATTGAAATTAAACAATGGAAAATCTTTTAACCAGAGGAAGCAAAAATCATCTCCTTCTTTTCTTAAATCTGGCTTGTCTGAATTATATTTTTCCATAGCTTCTTTATGAGATAGACGTGGAAGCGGAATCTTTAATTCGTAATTAAGAACTTTTTTAAAAACATAGCTTAACAAACCTTCTATAAGACTGAAAACATCTTCCTCATCTATAAAGCTCATCTCCAAATCAAGCTGCGTAAACTCAGGCTGTCTATCAGCTCTTAAATCCTCATCCCTAAAACATCTTGCTATCTGATAGTATCTATCAAAACCTGCAATCATCAAAATCTGCTTAAAAAGTTGAGGGGACTGAGGTAACGCATAGAAACTACCTGAACGCAAACGAGCAGGAACCAGAAAATCTCTAGCTCCTTCAGGTGTAGATTTTGTAAGTATTGGAGTCTCGATATCTAAAAAACCATCCTTGTGGAGAAAATCTCTAATGCATTTTACAACTTTATCTTTAAAGATAAAATTTTTCTTTAAATCTTCTCGTCTTAAATCTAGATATCTATATTTAAGACGCAGATCCTCAGATACTTCCGTCTCTGATTCTATGTCAAAGGGTAGCTCATTACATTTGTTGAGCAATACTACCTCCGAAGCTAATAGCTCTACCTCTCCGGTCAGAATATTTTTATTTATTGTACCCTGAGGTCTCTCGTTTACAGTACCTTTAATAGATACAACATCCTCTTTAGTCAGTTCCTTAATGATATTCACACTATCTTTTAAGATGCTGGGAACACATACAACCTGAATAAGCCCTTCCCTATCACGTAAATCGATAAAAGTAACCTTACCATGCTCTCTTATTCTATAAACCCAACCAGATAAAGTAACTTCTTTATCCTTGTCTTCTCTTCGAAGCTCTCCACAATAATGAGTCCTTAACAATTTAAACCTCCTTTAATAACACTTAAAACATCTTCTTTTTTTATTTCTAGCTGCTGATGAGTATTCATATCTTTTAAAGAATAAACACCTAGCTCATCTTCTGCTTCGCCCAATATTAAAACAAACCTGGATTTCTTATCATTAGCTAATCGCATCTGAGATTTTAATGATCTACCTTCATAATCCATATCAGCTGAGATATTATTATCCCTAAATTCAACTAATTTAAGTAAAGCCTGTTTTATTAAATTTCTATTCTGTAGGACAATAAAAACATCTAAGCTCCTAGAGCAACTTGTCTTCTCATCAAGTATCATTATCAATCTCTCTAGACCCAAAGCAAAACCAATAGCCCCAACAGCAGAACCGCCCATATCTTCTACTAGATTATCATATCGCCCCCCTGCAGCTATAGTATTTTGAGCACCCAAACCTGGATGGGACACCTCAAATACAGTGCGAGTATAATAGTCTAAACCTCGAACTAGATACTTGTTCTCTACATACTTAACTCCCAATAGATCAAGCATGCTCTTTAAATCTTGATAATGGTTCAAGCAGTCTTTGCAAATAACACTTTTGATATCAATATTTAAACTTGATATCTTTTCTCTGCAAACAACATTCTTACAATCTAAAACCCGAAAGATGTTTCTACTATATCTCTCCTGACAACTAGAACAGAGATCTTTAAGATTATCTTTAATCTCTTCTCTTAAATAGCTAGATATCTTTTTTTTATCTTTCTTGCAACCTAAAGTATTAAGCTCTATAGTATAACCTTTAATTTCAAGGAGATCAAAAATCTTCTGAGTCAACAGTATAACCTCTGCATCTATCTCTGGATATAGAGACCCTATGGCTTCAACACCTAATTGGTGAAATTGCCTCTTTCGTCCTTTCTGAGGTCTCTCAGCTCTAAACATTGCCCCTGAGTAATAGAACTTTGCCACTCCAGGGCGCTGATAAAGACTATTCTCTAGGTAGGCCCTAACAACAGATGCAGTTGCTTCTGGCCTTAAGGATACAAATCTTTGAGAACTATCCTGAAATTGAAAAATCTCTTTCTCTACAATATCAGTAGTTTCACCAATGCTACGTTTAAATAGATCTGTATACTCGATTAAAGGTGTTCTTAGGTTTTTATAGCCATAGAGCTCAAAAATATTCTCAGCGATAGTCTCGACCCTACGCCAAGATTCAACCTCTGGCTCATATATATCTTCTGTGCCTCGCAACCTTCTATAATTCATATCTTACCCACTTTAGTATAGTACGATCAGGCATAAGGATACATTGAAAAAACAAAAAAGTATTATTTTAAAACCCGCCTCTTCCAAATAGAGAGAGACGGGTTTATAGTCTTTGGTTTAGCTAGTTTTTTTTACATTAGCAGCTTGAGGGCCCTTGGGAGTCTCAACTATATCAAACTCCACATCATCGCCTTCCTCAAGTGTTCTGTAGCCTTCGGTTTGTACTGCGGAAAAATGAACAAAAACATCTGCTCCTTCTTCTGGTGTTATAAAACCGAAACCCTTCTGGTTTGAAAACCACTTAACCTTACCTTTACCACTCATGCTTCACCTTCCTCTTCCTTCTCTCCACACAGCCAGGTAAATGTGCCAAGAAGTGAACATTCTTACCGATTTAATCGGTCTGTTTTAATCTTTCTTTCAACTCCAAGCCTGGCTTAAAGACCGCAACACGCCTTTGGGGCACAGGAACTATCTCTCCTGTCCGTGGATTGCGCCCTTGTCTAGACTTTCTTGTTTTTACTTTAAAAACTCCAAAATTCCTTAATTCAATATTCTTGCCAGCTATAAGAGCATTGGCTATTGTATCCAAAGTCAGTTGAACTGTATTTTTAACTTCAGTCTGCTTGTACCCTGTCTTTTCTACAATTTGATTAACAATATCTTTCTTAGTCATAGTAACCTCCTATTCTTATTTACTATCAATTTTAAATTAGCATAAGAGCAAATTCGTGTCAAGATAATTACTATAACTAAAACAACTACAAGAAGATAGCTAAAAATATCTCATTTTTTTTAAATCAAATTTTAATAATCTCAATATCACCATAAAAAGCTATCTTTTCAGCTACAACTATAACTAGCCCTTTAATATCACTTACATTTTGGGCATATTTTAAAGCAAATTCTATATCCGAGGAAGATTTAATCATGTTTGAAATAGAGGTAGCTAATGCATCAGCAATAGCAGTTGAATCAGAGACTACGGCAACTGCATCGGCTCTACCGAAGTTTAAAGAGTGTCCTACTGTAGCTGAAGAAGTACAAACTCCAATAGGCATAATATTTTGATCTAATTTTAAGCCCACCTTTCCTGATATAGAAGAATTACCAGCATAGAGAGCAACTATGCTGGTATCTTGAGTATCTATATAGATATCGCCACCATTTTCAACTATTATATTCTTACTTAAATCGTGCAACTCTTTTCCTACAATCTCTGCCATTGCACCAGCAACAGCAGCCATAGGCCCAACCTCGGCTACAAGAGCTGCTCTAGCCATCTCTTTTACAATAATAGGCGCTGAACTATCAATTTGAACTGGTTGAAGCGATTCTAAAAAAGAAGGGTTACTTTGAATATGCTCTTCCAATAAAGCTCTCTGCTTCCTAACACAATCAAAAGCTTGATCTTTTATATTGCTATCCGCAGATATAAATAGATCTGTCTCTTCAATTTGAACCTGAAAACTTACCCCCTTATGATTCTTGACCCAATCCCTGTAAAACCTATTCTGCATTAAAAACTAACTTCCATAGCTCTGGTAGGACAGACCTTCACGCAAATCTCACACCCAATACACTTATCTTTTTCAAAAATTATCTCCTGCGTTGCTTTGTCGACATATAAAGCACTCGTAGGGCAATAGACTACACAGAGCCCACAGTGAGTACATTTAGAATCATTTCTAACAACATCCTTACTAAGAGGCTGAACGGTAACACCACTACTCTTCAAGAACTTAACAGCTTTATTTAAATCCTTAATTGAACCTATTAATTCCAAAACCAAGAGCCCCTCTTCATCTGGAGTAACTGAGGCTCTTAAAATATTAAACTCTAAATCATATTTTTTAATAACAGTACAGACTATAGGACGATCAACCAGTTTTTTGGGAAAATGTAATACTATTTTCTTAGAACCCATAATTACCTCCAAAAATTAAAAACTACTTACCTTTTAAAAGTTCAACTATCTTATATCCAAATCCTTCACTGGAAGAAGGACCGCTTGCAGTTATAATATTAGCACTAATTTCAATACCAGAGCCACTATAAATTGCACCTTTAGCTACAAGCTTATCTTTAAATAAAGCTGATACAGTAGCATACCTACCATTTAAAACTCCAGCATTCGCCAATATAACAGGCGCTATACATATTGCAGCTAAGAGGATATTCTCTTTAAAAGCACTTTGGACTATAGATAGGGCTTTGCTGTCATGCCAATATTCTTTTGCTCCAATACCACCTATAAACACTATTGCCTTATAATCTCCTACTCTTATATCATCTAAAGATTTAGTAGCTTTAATACTATGCCCCAACATACCAAAGCAATCTCCTGTAGAGCTAGCAGCTATCTCTATCTCATAACCTGAATTTTCAATGATCTCTTTAGGAACAAAGACCTCTTCGTCTCTAAAATCTTTCTTAGGAACCACCATCAAGACCTTATCCTGACAATAAGCTTCAGTTACGAACAACAACTCCAAGATAAAAAATACAGACAAAAAACTTTTCAAGTAATCCCCTTTTCAGATAGTTTATTCTTTGATTTTTTAACTATATCTTTTTCAGAATCATAGCTCATGCAACTTAAAGCCTCATCTATTCCAAACCACCCAACCTCTTCGACTTCAGAATCATGATCTTTCAAATCACCGTCTTTATACCACATGAGAAAGAACCGTACTGTTTTATTTATCTTAACCTTATCTTCTGAATCATAGAACCAGTAATCAATCTTACCTAATTCATCCTCAATAACACCATGCATACCAGTCTCTTCTCTTACCTCTCTTAAGGCAGTCTCCTTATAGGTCTCACCCTCTTCGATCTTACCTTTAGGAATACACCAAACAGCTAAACCATTCTTTCTTAACCTTTTAACTAAAGCAATCTGAAAACAATCATCTGTTTTTCTATATAAAATCCCGCCACAAGACAACTCTCTCTTAACCATTTCTAAAAAGAATTTTTAACAAATTGTGCTATAAAAGCCGTAAAAAATACGACAGAAAAATTTTCCTCTGGCCAACGTAAAGAAAAATGTATTAAAGGTAGAGCTAAAACAGAATAATTCACCACATTATCATTGAGCATAAAATAAGCCCCTAAATATTTAGCTAAAAAATACATCGCCAAAGTTACAACAACCATCATATCTAAAGGTCTATTTAAGACTCGAATCTTAGAAGACATCTCAAATAAAGATACTGTTGCGATATAAAGCAGGCTTAAGACTAGAGAGAAACAGGCAATATCCTTTTGGAAGAATTTAGTCACAATAAATATTGCTCCTAACATATACAAAAAACCTATCTGTCTCTCCTTAGCAATATCCCTAATTCCAGAATAGAGCTTGGATTTTACAAAAAATTTGAATAATTCAGAACCAGATTCAGATAATTTTAAAATTAAAAAATAAAGAAACAATACCGCTGCCATAACTAAAGATATATTTTTTCCAAATAAAATATAACCTAATGGAACTATTAGAAATATAAACTTAAACAATACCACCATAATACCTCCTATATTTTCAGTTATTATACCAGAACATCTTGACAGATATAAGATAATATGTGATAATTAACTCAGTGAACAGTTAATAGTGTTAACTATTAATTAAATTAATTAAAATAACTTATGAATATTGATATTTTTGCCAAAGAGGCCACAAAGATATTACCCCACATTATAAGAGGTGTTAGCAAAACTCAGAATGACGCCTTAAAGAGAGGGATTATTACTCTACCTCAATATCTAACACTTAATATTCTGTTTACACAAGGCCCCCTAAAGATGAAAGATATTGCAGCTAAATTAAACATCTCCCTACCTGCTACAACAGGTTTAGTAGGCAGACTCAACTCTATAAAAGTAATAGAACGAATATACGATAAAAAAGATAGACGTGTCATCTACATAAAAATAACAGATAAGGGTAAAAAAATAGAAAAAGATGTGCGCCTTGAGAGAGAACAAGGAATAAAAAAACTGTTCTCTAAATTAACTGGCAAAGAAAGAGAAGACTATCTAAATATTTTAAATAAAATAAAAAATAATTTATATCAAAGTGAAGAATAAAAAGTACTTAATTCTATATAAAGCAATAGTTCTATCGCTAGTTACTCTTATTGTAATGCTTAATAATAACCAGGCTCTATCTCTAAATGAGATAGAAAAAGAAGAGCAAAAATCTAAAACTAAAAATATTGAACAAAGCATAGCTCTGCCCTTATCAATTGAATCCGCCACAGAGCTTGCACTTAAAAATTCATTAGAGATACAGATTGCAAAATATGATACCTATAGAAGTAGAACAAAACTTAAAAAAGAAGAATCTATCTTTGATACTTTTTTAACACTAACAGCTGATTATCGCGACAATAAGCAGCAACTGTCTTCAACGACAGATATCTCTCGCACACGCAACAAATCATTTTCAATGGGGCTAGAGAAAACTCTGCCAACAGGCTCAACCATAGAGCTTGAGGCAGAAGATACAAGAACATCTTCAGCCCTTTCAACGGTTATAGTAAACCCAAATTATGAGACATCTGGAGCCATAACTTTAACCCAATCCTTAGGTAAAAACTTCTTTGGACTTAAAGATAGAGGTAAAATCAAAATAACTAAGATAGATATAGAAAACACCGAATATTCCTCTTTGGATTCTATAGAAAATACAATATACAGCACACAAGCAGGATACTGGGACCTAGTTTTAAAAGATGCTAGATTAACTATAAGAAATAATATGCTTAATAATGCTGAAGAATTATACAGAAGGTATGAAGATAAATATTCACGCGGATTAGCAGAAGAGGTAGACATATTTGCAGCTAAAGCAAATGTTCAAAATAGAAAAAATGAGCTTCTTATCGCAGAATTAGAAAGAGAGCTGGCTAAAAACAATTTATTGTTCTTACTGAATGAAGAAGATTCTTCTATTAATATACAAACCTTAGACAAATTAGAGATAGAACTCATAAATAAAGATATAGCTACAGAATTAAAAAAAGCAATAGAGACCAGGCGTGATTATAAAATTATTAAAAACAAAATCAAATCTAAAAATATAGATATTAGCATAAAGAAAAATGCACTCTGGCCAGAGATAGATTTAGAGGCAAGCTTTACTAAAAATGGTATCAGAAGCAGCGAAAGTGCAGCTTGGAGCGATATATCAAGAGAGAACGATTCTCAGACTTATATAGGAATAAACTTCAATATTCCGCTAGAAAACAGTGAGGCACGTTCAGAGCTTAAAGAAGCACGGCTTTACAAAGAGCAACTGTTGCTCTCTCTAAAAAAAATAGAGAGATTGATACTTAAAGAAATACACAACGGAGTTAAAAGCATAAACAACCTAAAGAACCAAGTTGAGCTTTATGATTCAATTGTAGAATTACAACAGAACAAACTCCATGAAGAAATGAAAAAATTCAATTATGGTAGGTCCGATTCAGATACAATAATAAGATATGAAGAAGATTTATTAAATGCAGAACTACATCTTGCAACTGCTCTTTATAGCTACCATGTCAGTTTGATAAATCTAGCTACTACAGAAAATATACTGCTTGATAAATACTGGGACTCTAGACTATGAAGATAAGTGAATTTTCTGTAAAACATTCTCTGCTGATAAATCTAATATCTGTATTTATCCTTATCGCAGGATTCTACACTCTATTTATATCAAAAATACGAAAAGAGGCATTTCCTGAAGTATCTTTTGATACTGTCATAATAACAACTGCTTACCCAGGAGCAACCCCTGATGAAGTAGAAAAGTTATTAACCACCCCTATCGAGAAAGAGCTAAAAGGAGTAGATGGCATAGAAGAATTTAGCTCCTCTTCGACAGACAACCTCTCTTCGATATCAGTAGAGATAAGTGAAGACATCAAAGATAAAGCTAAGGTAATAGACGATATTCAAAAGGCTGTAGATAGAGTAAGAGGACTGCCCAGTGAAGTAGAAGAAGATCCTCAGGTAACAGAGATAACATCGGGTGAGATCCCGGTTATTAATATAGCTCTAAGCGGAGATATAAGTGAATGGGTCTTGCAGAAAGAAGCGGAAAACTTAGAAGATATTCTCGAAGATATAGAAGGTGTATCTTCGATATCTAAAAACGGCTGGCGCGACAAAGAGGTTTGGGTCGAAGTTGATCCTAATAAGATAAAAGAATACCACATCTCACTTGAAGAGATAATGTTAGCACTAAATAAGAGGAACATAAGCATACCCGCTGGAAAAATTAGATCCAATAAAGAGTTCAGCATTAGAACAACAGGAGAGTTTTATACAATAGACGAAATAGAGAATGTTGTGATAAGAGCAAACGATGCAGGAAACTGGGTCTACATAAAAGATATTGCTAAGGTAAGATTCTCTTTTGAGGAAGAGAATTCGATAAGCAAGAGCTTTGGTACGCGCTCCATAGCATTAACGGTAATTAAAAAAAGTAGCGGTGATGCAATAAGAATAGTAACTGCTGTTAAAAAATCTATCGAAAAATACAAAAAATATTCTAATCCTAAACTCCATATCTCCTACATAGATGATATGTCTTTTTATGTCAAAAGACGCCTTGGAGTATTAAGACAAAATGGAATTATTGGGATATTTTTAGTTCTAATAGTACTTATATTATTTCTGGATACAAAAACAGCTTTTCTTACAGCCATGGGCATACCAATAGCTTTCAGTATAACCCTGGCAATAATGGGTTTTGTCGGAATAAGCATAAATCTAATAACTATGTTCGGTCTCATCATAGTACTAGGCATGATTGTAGATGATGGAATAATTATAGCCGAAAACTGCTCCCGCTATATAGAAGATGGTCATCCGCCTAGAAAAGCAGCTGTCTTAGGAACAGAGGAAGTCATTAGGCCAGTCACTGCAACTATTTTAACCACAATAGCAGCCTTCATACCGCTTATCTTTATGAAAGGTATGATTGGAAAATTTATCCGCGGAATACCTATTGTTGTAACAATTGCTCTAATTGCGTCTCTATTTGAAGCATTGATAATCCTACCATCCCACATCGCAGACTTTGTAAAAGTAAAAGTAGGTAAAAAAATTAGATCTAAAAAAGAGCTGCCTTGGTTTAAAACCCTGCTTAACTTCTACACTAAAACCATAATTAAAGCTTTGGATAAAAGATATTTTGTATTGGCGATAATATTTGCAGTCCTAATTCTAACATTCATAGTCGCCAAACTTATGCCCTTCACTCTTTTTGGAAGCCAAGGCATTGAACAATTTTATGTAAAAGCAGAAGCACCTATAGAGACCAACCTTTATGAAACAGAGAGATTGATACAGAAAATAGAACAATTGATATCTGAGCTTCCACCTAACGAGCTTGATGCCTATACAACTGAAATTGGATCATCCGGATTATCACATCGCGCATTTGACCCCAGCGGTAAAACTGGAAGCTATGTTGCTCAAGTTACTGTATATCTTAGCCCCTCTGCAGATAGAAAAAGAGATGTCGATGATATTATCGATAGCTTAAGACCTTTATTAAAAGACGTGAAAGGATTTGATAAAATATATTTTGAAAAAGAGAAAGAAGGACCTCCAACAGGAAAAGCCATAGCAATACAGCTAAGAGGTGAAGACTTTGAGATTCTAGATGAGATCTCTCAAAAATCATCTTCAATATTAGAGAGTATTCCAGGTGTAACCGACATAACATCTGATTATGAAAAAGGCCGAAGTGAAATAAGAGTAGTTGTCAATGAAGAGG
>CAZVIC010000031.1:0-11945 GCA_964627735.1 uncultured Planctomycetia bacterium
TATTTTTATATATGGTTATGGAAATATGTCTGGTAGCTATGGTAAAATTAAAATCTTATTTAGTAGAGATATTTCAGCTGATGATCATATTCTCGCATTTTTAAAGAAGAATCAAAAGCAGAAATATTACTGCCTTGTAACCGATGACAGAGATTTGGGTTTTAAAGCTAAAAATTTTGATGCTAAGGTTATATCGGTTATTGATTTTGTAGAAAGTGTATTTAAAAAGAAAAAGAGAATAAAAAAAGAGAGCGGTGATAAGATTAGTCCGTTTTCATCTCAAGCTTATGAGATAAATAAGGAATTGGAGGATTTATGGTTGAAAAGAAAAAAAAACATTGGCTGAGAGAGTGGACGGAATCCATTGTCATAGCTTTAGCAGTTGCTCTTTTTATACGAGCTTTTATCGTTGAGGCATTCAAAATTCCTTCTGGTTCAATGAGGCCAACGCTAGAGATTAAAGATAGGATATTTGTTAATAAGATGGTCTATAGATTTGATGATATTAAGGCAGGGGATATTGTGGTCTTCAGGTATCCTAATGATCCTAAAAGGTATTTTGTAAAAAGACTTGTTGCCTGTGGCAATGACAAGGTTGAAATAAAAGATGGCAGTATTATAGTTAACGGAAAAGTTCTCAGGGAGCCGGATATTTTTAAAAACAACTATTATTATAATGCCGATGATTATGGACCTCAGGGTCAGACCATTACTGTACCTGAGAACCAATACTATGTTTTAGGCGATAATTCAGCTTTTTCTAAAGATTCTCGCTATTGGGGTTTTGTACCCAGAAAGAATATAGTTGGTAGGGTGTTCTTACGTTTCTGGCCTCTCTGGCGGGTAGGCTTGGTTAGATGATTGACTTTCCGAGGAAGATGGATATAATTGTTTCTATTAAGGAGGTGTAATGATGTTTAGAATTTCACTTGCATTAATTTTATCGGCAGTTTTAATTTCAGGTTGTACTACAACTCAAAAAGGTGCAGCCACTGGCTCTGCTCTAGGAGCTGGTATAGGTGCTATTATAGGCCATCAGTCTGGTAATACAGCTGAAGGAGCTGCTATTGGAGCTGCAGCCGGAGGTCTTGGCGGTGCTCTTATAGGTGAGCAGATGGATACGACCTATTGCCCTGTATGTGGCAGAAGATTTACTAGTGGTGTTCAATATTGCCCTTACGATGGTAGTGAGTTAAAACCTCTTCAAAAATAACAGCTTTTTTATTGTGAATATTGCTAATTTCATCAGCATCTTAAGGTTGGTCGTGCTCCCTTTTTTCATAATAATAGGTTGTTACTATTCTGAAGGTAGGGAAACACTAAGATATATAGTTTTAGGACTATTGCTGTTCTCTTTTATTACCGATGCTTTGGATGGTTTTATTGCCAGGGCAAAAGGGATAACAACTGATATGGGTGCTTTCCTGGATCCTTTAGGCGATAAACTTCTAATCAATGCTTCGTTTCTTATGCTTATATTTAAGCCAGAGTTTAGAGAGGTTCTAGGTCTTCCCATTTGGGTTGTTGTAGTGGTATTTTCAAGAGACTTTTTTATAGCACTAGGAAGCCTTGTACTTCATATGGAGGGTAGGTTACATATTATACCATCTTACTTAGGTAAATTTGCCGTGTTTTTACAGATGGCATCGATAATATCGGGGTTTTTGCTCCTTTCATATGCACCCTATATTTGGCACCTTACTGGTGTAGTCACAGCTTTGGCTGGAATAGGTTATTTTATTAGAGAGATTCGGGCTTAAAATGTCTCTATATCCTGTAGTTGCAATTGTTGGTAGGCCAAATGTAGGTAAATCTACTCTCTTTAATCGTTTCTTAGGTTCAAGGCGTGCAATCATAGAGAAGAGCAAGGGCGTTACAAGAGATAGGGCTTACGGTGACTTAGAGTGGGAGGGTGCTTATTTCACCATTATAGATACTGGAGGTATTGTAACTTCAGAGGATCTCAAGAAAGATATCTCTACTAAAGTTAGAGAGCAGAGTCTAAAAGCTATTCGGGAGTCTGATATGGTAGTTCTCGTTGTTGATGCAATAGAGGGGCTCCATCCACTAGATAAAGAGATAGCAGATATCTTACGTTTAGAAAACAAAGAGGCTGTGGTAGCAGTAAATAAAGTAGATAATCAAAAGATGGAGCTGGCTCTCCCTGAATTCTACAGTCTTGGCATAGATGATATAGCTGCTGTCTCAGCTATGCATGGAAGAGCGATAGATATGCTATTAGATGTTTTGAAAGAGCGTCTGCCTTCAGTGTCTCAGATAGAAGAAGTAAGCGGAGCTATTAAGCTTGCAATTATAGGTCGGCCTAATGTAGGTAAATCTTCTTTTTTGAATGCTGTTTTAGGCGATGAGCGTGTCTTGGTTGACGATAAACCTGGGACAACAAGGGATGCTATAGATACGTTTTTAAAATTTAAAGATTCTGAATTTATTATTGTTGATACTGCTGGCATAAGACATAAGGGTAAAATAAAAGCAGGTATCGATTATTTTAGTTCTGTTAGGACTAAAAAGACAATAGATGAGTCTGATGTTGTTCTCTTTATGATAGATGGATATGACGGAATAAGGAAAGACGACCTCCATTATATTTATAATATTTGGGAAGATAAGAAGGGTGTAGTTTTAGGTATAAATAAAAAAGATCTTATTGAAAAATCTTTAGGTGAATATGAGAAACTAATAAAAGAGAGACTTCCTATTGTAGAATATATACCTATTGTCTATTTTTCAGCTAAAGAGAGAGATGGGTTAGATGAGGTGCTTTTAATTGCCAAATCGGTGCATGATAATATGGGTCTAAGGATAAAGACATCGCAGTTAAATAGTTTTATTGAGGAGATAAAAGATTTGCATCCTGGTATGGCTAGAGGTAAGAAGATTTTTAAAATGTATTACGGAGCTCAGGTCGATACTTATCCTCCTAAAATGGTTTTTACTGTAAATCATCCTGAATTAATAAAAAAGAACTATCTAAATTTTCTTGAGCGAAAGATACGTCATAAATTTGGTTTTTTTGGCTCACCTATTAATATGGTATTTAATGGCAAAAAGGAGAGATGATCATGGGAGAGATAATCTTTGTTTTATTTGCTTATCTAATAGGCGGGATTCCGTTTGCCTATATTATATCCAGAGTTTTCTCAAAAGTTGATATTAGAAAGAAGGGTAGCGGTAATGTTGGTGCAACAAACGTACTTAGAGTAATAGGCCCAAGTGCAGGGATAGTGGTTCTTCTGCTGGATATCCTTAAAGGTCTTTTAATTGTAAAACTGGCGCCTCAAAATATTATCTACTTAGCAGGTTTGGCTGTTATTGTCGGTCATTGCTGGACTCCTTTTCTTCATTTTAAAGGCGGTAAAGGTGTTGCGACTACCCTAGGAGTTCTATTCAGCATAAACCCTCTATTCTGTCTTTATGCTCTATTAATGTGGCTCTTTATTTTTAGTCTTTCTAAGATCGTATCAATATCTTCTATCTCAACAGCTTTGCTCTTACCTTTTATTTTGCTTTTACAAGGCGAACAACCTGTCTTACTGCTATTTATTGCTATATATTCAGCTCTGATAATATTTCGCCATAAAGCTAATCTCATTAGGTTAGTAAGAGGGGAAGAGAAGAGAATAAAATTTAAGAAAAGCTGAAAGTTCTGTCTAGGTAGTTCTAATCCTTTATTTATCAATATCTTACAATTCATATCTGTTTTTTATTGTATACTTTATAAAAATATTTAAAAAACTTGATTTTACTATGTTTAAATGGTATAAATACAACAAGGAGGCAAGATTATGAAAGAACTTTATTATAAAAGAGAACCTTCGGATGATCGGAGAAAAAAATATATCTCATTCCAAGGTCGTTTGGATAATTGCGGCAGGAGAATTGAGATACATAAGAACTATAGCTATGATATAAAAGAAGAGAGAGCAATTAAGTCTCAATCAGAGCTTAATAATATAATTAAGAAGGTTCATGATGGAGATATTTTAAACCATCTCTATATTAAGAAGATTGTGGATTCTGAATCAGGTAAGATTACCATGAGCTATATTAGCAAAGGTGAAATCTTTGCTCTCTATAAAAATAATGTGTATAAGATTCTGTATAAGCATGAGCACGTTGTTGAGTCCTATCCTAATCAATAAAATCTTATCTATTCCCATTTTAATATTTAATTTTTAATATAACTGCTTTATACTGTAGCTACTATGAAGCCGTTAGTAATTATTCCAGCACATAATGAAGAGAAATTATTAGGAGGGGTTTTAGAAGATATCCTAAAACCAAATCTTTTCGATCTCCTTGTCGTTGATGATGGCTCTGTAGATGACACCTATCAATTAGCTGAATCTTATCCGGTTGCGGTATTAAAGAATAAGGTCAACATGGGTAAAGGTGCTGCGTTAAAGAGAGGTTTTTGTTATGCAAAGGAAAAGGGCTATAAGGATATTATTGTGGCTGATGCTGATGGACAACATAGGGCAGAGGATCTAGTTGTTATATATAATTTATCTTTAAATTCAGACGCTGATATAATCATAGGGAATAGAATGTGGCATCCACAGAATATGCCTTGGATAAGAAAGGTGACAAACACCTCGATCTCTAAAGCGCTCTCTTATGTTGCTAAGGTCTATGTTCCGGACACGCAATGTGGTTTAAAATTGTTGAGAGAACATACGCTTTTAGATCTAAGTATATCTAGCAATAAGTTTGAAGTTGAATCGGAGATATTACTTAAAGCTATTAGTAAAGGATACAAAATAGAGTCTGTTAATATCTCTTCAATCTATCTTAAGGGTAGAAGGAGTCATATTAGACCTTTTCGAGATACAATACGCTTCTTGAGATTTTTTTTAAAAGTTCTCTGCAACAGATGAACAGTTTTAAATCTCAATTATCAAAAATGGTAGAATCGCAGATTAAAACCCGGGGTATAAAAGATAGTAGATTACTTTCGGTTATGGAGAAGGTAGATAGAGCTTCGTTTGTGCCTGAGAGATTTAAGGAGAACGCTTACATAGACAACCCTTTGCCTATTGGAGAAGATCAGACAATATCTCAACCTTTTATAGTTGCACTTATGACAGAGGCATTATCTTTGACCAAAGAAGATAAGGTTTTAGAGATTGGAACAGGGAGTGGATATCAAACTGCGATACTCTCATTGTTATCAAAAGAGGTTCATACCATTGAAAGAATACATTTACTTATGGAAAGAGCAGAGTCCAATTTAAAAGATTCTGGTTATCACAATATATTTTATAAATCTGGTGATGGTAGCTTGGGCTGGGAGGAACATGCTCTCTATGATAAAATAATAGTAACTGCAGCTTCTCCGAAGATACCCGAATCATTAATTCAGCAATTAAATTCAGGAGGAAGAATCGTTATTCCTTTAGGTGATAAAGATTATCAGAAATTGACTTTAGGGGTAAAAGAGGGTCAGCATATTAAAGAAGAGTTGCTCTGTGGTTGTTTTTTTGTTCCTTTAATAGGAGAGCATGGTTTTAAAAGTTAGATCATGAAAAATATTATCTCAGTAATTTTAGTTGCAGCTGCGCCTATTCTAGAGCTTCGGGGAGCGATACCTTTGGCTATAAAGATGGGTTTCGATCCTTATGAAGTCTTTTTCTTATCTGTTATTGGGAATATTTTGCCTGTCCCTATCTTGCTTTTTGTCTTTTCTCCAATCACTGAAAAATTGAGAAATCTAGCCTTTTTTGCAAGGTTTTTCAATTGGCTGGAGGAGAGAACTAGACGTAAGGCAGCCTTAATTGAAAAATATGAGTTTTTAGGTTTAATCCTTTTTGTTGCAATTCCATTTCCGACAACAGGTGCTTGGACCGGTTCTTTTGCTGCTAGTATTTTTAAGATGAAATTTAGAAAGGCTTTTTTTGCAATTACATTAGGGGTTATCATTGCGGCTATCATTGTAAGCTTGATATCTTGGGGTGGTTTCTCATTATTTAAATCATAGCTGATGATTTTTAAGTTAGTAAGTGACTATGAACCCAAAGGAGATCAGCCTGAAGCAATAGAAGCTTTGACTTCTGGTTTTAGATCTTCATCCAGGCAGACTCTTCTCGGAGTTACAGGAAGCGGTAAGACTTTTACGGTTGCTAACCTGATAAAGAATTTGGGTCTACCCACTCTTGTTATCTCTCACAACAAGACTCTAGCAGCCCAACTCTACAGAGAGTTTAAAGGGTTTTTTCCTTATAGTGCCGTTGAATATTTTGTAAGTTACTACGATTATTACCAGCCTGAAGCATATGTTCCTGTTACAGATACCTATATAGAGAAGGATGCAGCTATAAATGATGAATTAGATAAGATGAGACTGAGGTCTACAGCAGCTCTTATGAACAGGGATGATGTGATAGTAGTTGCATCTGTATCTTGTATTTATAATCTAGGTTCACCGCAAGAGTATAAAGAACTTTTATTTGAACTTAAGAGGGGGGATAGAGTATCTAGAAATGATATTCTTAGGGGTCTTATTGATATTCAATATCAGAGAAATGATATTGAGTTGAAGAGAAAATTTTTTAGAGTAAAAGGGGAGTTTATAGATATCTTTCCTGCATATGCTGAGTTTCCATGTCGTATTCAGTTCTGTGATGATAGAGTGGTTAAGATTTCAGAGTTTGATCTTGTAACAGGCGAGGTAGTATCAGACCTAGAAAGGTTTTTGCTTTATCCGGCAAAACATTTTGTTGCAACTGAAGAGGGAATAGACTCAGCTCTTTTATCCATAGAACAAGAATTAGAAGAGAGATTAGGCGAGCTTAAGAGTAAAAATAAAGTGCTTGAATATCAGCGACTTCTTTCAAGAACCAGGTATGATATGGAGATGCTAAAAGAGGTTGGCTACTGTCATGGGATTGAGAATTATTCTAGGCATCTTTCGAATAGGCCTTCTGGGTCTCGCCCCTGGTGTTTGCTTGATTATTTTTCCAAAGATTTTCTTTTAATTATAGATGAGTCACATGTCAGTATTCCTCAGATAAGAGGGATGTATAACGGGGATAGAGCTAGAAAACAGACTTTGGTTGACCATGGTTTTCGTCTTCCATCTTGTTTGGATAATAGGCCCTTAAAATTTGATGAATTTGAATCCTTGCTGAATAAAGTTCTCTATGTTTCGGCTACGCCATCAAAATATGAAATAGAGAAAAGCAATCGTCAGGTTGTAGAGCAGATTATAAGACCTACAGGTCTTTTGGACCCCGAGATAGAGGTTAAAACTACTGATTCTCAGATTGAGGATTTGATATTTCAAATAAAGGATAGAGTAAAAAAGAATGAAAGGGTATTAGTAACCACCCTCACAAAGAAGATGGCAGAGGATCTCTCTTCATATCTTTCTGAGCTAGGGATAGAAGTTGCTTATCTCCACTCTGAGATAGATACTATCAAGAGAGTTGAGATTCTAAAAGATTTACGTTTAAAAAAGATTGATGTTATAGTAGGTGTCAATCTGCTTAGAGAGGGGCTTGATCTTCCGGAGGTATCATTGGTTGCTATACTTGATGCTGATAAGGAAGGTTTCTTGCGTTCTGGAACAGCCCTAATACAGGTTGCAGGTAGGTCTGCCAGAAATGTAAATAGTAAAGTTATTATGTATGCTGACAATATAACAGGTTCAATGAGGTTTATGATGTCAGAGACAGAGAGAAGGAGAGTTATACAGCTTGATTATAATAAGAGACACAATATAGAGCCTAAGACTATTAAGAAAGCTATAGCTGATTATCTGGATTTTTGTGCTGATTCTAAGCAGATGGTTAGAGAGGTTGCAGGAGAGAGAAAAGAGATAGAGCTCCAGTTTTTAATAGCCGAACTTTACAGCGATATGGAGGAGGCAGCAAGAAATCTTTATTTTGAAAAGGCGGCTGAAATAAGAGATTTAATATCGAATTTAAAAGAGAAGAACAGTCTATCTGAAGATGAGATTTTAAGAATATTAAGATCTATTCCAGGTAAAAAAAATGTCAAAAAAATTAAATCAAATAGAGATAAAAAAAAGAGTTAAATCGGACTCTATTGTTTCCGATCTAATTGTTTTAGATCAAGTAGGTTCTACTCAAGACTATATCTTTGAGAATTTAGATAGCCTAAAAGATGGTGCTGTAGTAATTGCAGAGAGTCAGTCAAGTGGGTATGGGCGGATGGGTAGGACCTGGCAATCATCTTATGGAAAAGGTCTCTATATGAGCATGTTGTTTAAAAATGTTTTTTCTTCTATGAAATATTCTGGTTTTACTATGTTGGGTTCGCTCTCTCTCTGTTATTACCTGAGGTTAGAGTATGGTTTTGATTTTAAAATGAGATGGCCAAACGATGTTATTTTTGAAGACAGTAAGTTGGCAGGAGTTTTAGCCAATATGAAAGACGGAGTTATTAGTTTAGGTTTTGGGGTCAATATAAATCAAGATCTAAGCGAACTTCCTGATTTGGCAACTTCTATCCTGTTGATTACCGGAAAGGAGATCGATAGAAATATCTTTATCGCTGGTTTTCTTAATCAACTTCAAAAAGATTTAAATGATTGGGAGGCCGAATCTTTTAAGCACTTAAGAAAGCTTTGGCTTGATTTTGCTCTATTCAAAGGAAAAGAGATTACTGCTATAACGAGAAGTGGTACAATTAAAGGGATTGTTGAGGATATAACAGAAGATTGTGGATTGATAATAAGAGGGGATATGGGATATAAGATTATACTTTCTGTTTTGGATTTAATAAAAATAAGATAATATGAAGAATATTTTATTGATAGATATAGGTAATACAAATATTGGAGCAGCACTTAAATCTAAGGATAGTGTTGAAAAGTTAGAAAAGTTTAGTGTTAATGATTTAGACTCCTTTAGGTCTTATCTTAAGTCCAAGGATTTCAAGAGCGTGTTTATGGTCTCCGTTGCCCTAGAGAAAGAGAGGGCTCTTAAAGTTATTTTAAAAGAGGTCTATCCTCACGTAAAGATAGATAAAGTAGGCGAAAATATAGATGTTCCCATCGTAAGCAATTATGATAAAGATTCTAATTTAGGCCAAGATAGACTGCTCAATGCTTATTTTATCAAGGAAAAGATTGGCTTTCCCGCTATATCTGTGGATGTTGGCAGCGCTATTACGATAGATCTCATATCTTCTAAAGGAGAGTTTCAAGGTGGCATTATCTTTCCGGGATTTAACTCTATGGCTAAAGCTCTTAAGGACAAGACTGAGATGCTGCCGGAAGTCAATTTCAATTCTATTCCTCAGGGTTACTATGGTAAGAACACAGAGGACTGTATCAAGGTTGGAATTACTGCTGCTATTAGCAGCCTAGTAGATAGAGTGATAGATAATTATAGAGAGATAGAGGTGGATTGTGCTCTAGTGGTTATAACTGGCGGAGATGCTCAATTGGTTCTTGGTAGATCAAAAATAGATTTTATCTATCTTCCGGAATTGACAATCAGTGCTTTAAGTCTTATATCTTCTTTAGAAGTCTAATAAATGCAAAACATAGCTCTCCATTCTTAAATAATACTTTTTATCGCTCTAATATTCCAAAAATAGTCTATATTATTGCTTGCATATAATTCTCTTTGGCTGTATTGTTTTATCTCATGGTTTAGCACTCGGTTGTTTAAAATGCTAAAAAGGAGGCAAGGATGAATGTAAAACCATTAGGTGACAGAATTCTGGTAAAGCCTATGCAGGCAGAAGAGAAAACTAAAGGCGGTATCTTAATTCCAGATACAGCAAAAGAGAAACCTCAGCAGGGCGAGGTTGTTGCTGTAGGCCAAGGAAAGACTTTGGAGACAGGAGAAGTCAAGAAACTTGAAGTAAAAGTCAAAGATAAGGTTCTATATGGTAAATACTCTGGAACTGAGGTTACAGTTGAAGGCGAGGAGTATCTTATTATAAGAGAAGATGATGTACTTGCAATAGTAGCATAATTAGGAGGTGATAAAATGTCAGCAAAACAACTTTTATTTGATCAGGAAGCAAGAAGGAAAATTTTAGCGGGTGTTGAGAAGTTGGCTTCAGCAGTAAAGGTTACATTAGGCCCTAAAGGGAGAAACGTTGTATTAGATAAGAAGTTCGGTTCTCCTACAATAACAAAAGACGGAGTTACAGTTGCAAAAGATATTGAACTTGAAGATCCTTTTGAGAACATGGGAGCACAGCTTGTAAAAGAGGTAGCAGAAAAAACTTCTGATGTTGCAGGCGATGGAACAACTACTGCAACAATACTTGCAGAGGCTATCTACAGAGAAGGACTTAAGAATGTTACTGCAGGTGCAAATCCTATGGCACTTAAGCGTGGAATTGAAAAAGCTGTTGAAAAAGTTATTGAAGAACTAAAGAAATTCTCTAAGCAGGTTAAGGACAAAAAAGAGATTGCTCAGATTGCAACCATTGCAGCTAATAATGATATTTCTATAGGTGAGTTAATAGCAGAAGCTATGGAGAAAGTTGGTAAGGATGGAGTTATTACTGTTGAAGAATCAAAGACACTTTCAACTAACCTTGAAGTTGTAGAAGGTATGCAGTTTGATCAGGGTTATCTCTCTCCATATTTTGTAACAGATGCAGAGAGAATGGATGTGGTCTTAGAGGATCCTTATATTCTCATATACGAGAAAAAGGTTTCTGCTGTTAAGGACCTTCTGCCTTTGCTTGAGAAGATCGCAAGAACAGGTAAATCACTTGTGATAATCGCTGAGGATCTTGAGGGAGAAGCTCTTGCAACTCTTGTTGTAAACAAGATTCGCGGAACATTATCTGGTTGTGCTGTTAAAGCTCCAGGTTATGGCGAAAGAAGAAAGGCAATGCTTCAGGATATTGCAACTTTAACAGGTGGTCGTGCTATCACAGAAGATCTTGGTATTAAACTCGAGAGCGTTGAGATAGAAGATTTAGGTAGAGCTAAGAGAGTCAATATAGATAAGGATAATACAATTATCGTAGGCGGAGAAGGTTCTGCTAAAGATTTAGAGGCGAGAATTGGACAGCTTAAGAAGCAGATTGAAGATTCTGATTCTGATTATGATAGAGAAAAACTGCAGGAGCGTTTGGCTAAGTTAGCCGGTGGTGTTGCTGTTATTAATGTTGGTGCTGCAACAGAGACTGAAATGAAAGAGAAGAAAGCCCGTGTTGAAGACGCATTGCATGCAACACGTGCAGCGGTGGAAGAAGGTATTGTCCCTGGAGGCGGAGTTGCGCTTTTAAGAACTTTACCTCAACTTGGATCGCTTAAACTTGAAGGTGATCAGCAGATTGGAGTAGACATTATACGTCGAGCATTAGAAGAGCCTGTAAGACAACTTGCAAAAAATGCAGGGGAAGAGGGCGCGATAATACTTGAGAAGATTAAAAATGAGAAACCCGAAGTGGGTTACAATGTAAATACGTCAAAGTATGTGAATATGTTTGAAGCCGGTATAATAGACCCTACAAAGGTTACAAGAAGTGCTTTAGAGAATGCATCTAGTATAGCATCTCTACTTCTTACAACAGAGGCTCTTATAGCCGATAAACCTGATGAAGATAAGGGTCCTGCTATGCCAGCTGGAATGCCTCCTGGTGGAATGGGTGGAATGTATTAAGCTTAAATAGGTAGCTAGTTTAAAGCCCCGGATTTATCCGGGGCTTTTTTATGTGCGCCCAGCATGGGTGCTTGCTAATCGGTGAAATTCCGATACGGAGGTTGATAGTGCCAACCGTTAGCTTAAGACAAGGGTGTCCATTGTGAGGTGGAATCTGAAGGAAGTCAGCGGCAAAGCTCCGGTCTGAGGAACACGAATCGCATATAAGGCATATGCCTGGTGGGTAAGTTTGCATAACAAAACAAAGCCCTAAACTATCCGAACCAGGCGGTGTAAATGCGGCAGATATATGGAGTGAAAGTAAGCGTTCTTACCTGGGGAGGT
>CAZVIC010000032.1:0-11505 GCA_964627735.1 uncultured Planctomycetia bacterium
CCAGCATTTGCCATTCCAAGTAGTCCAGGCTTGCTAAACGTTACTTCTTTAGTTGCCTCATCTTCAAAAGAGCTACCCCAGATAGACTCTCCTCCGCATCCTGTTCCTGTAGGATCTCCTCCTTGAACCATAAAGCCTTTTATAACTCTATGGAATATAATCCCATCATAGTAACCTTTCTTGGTAAGGTCTGAGAAGTTTTGACAGGCCTTAGGTGCAATATCACTCATAAGCTGAATCTTGATATCCCCTTCATTTGTCTTTAATACTACACATTCTTTACTCATCAAGCTCTCCTTTCTGTCTGTTAATTTGTTTATTGCTTAAAAAGAATATATTACATGATAGCACATACTGGTTCTTAAACAAGCATACCTTGGTAAGATTCTTATTTAAGCTGTATGCAATTAATGTGCTTAAGTGCAGTTATTAAGCATCAGGTCTACCAATGGTCTATCTTTTCGTGCAGGATTATTTTTATAATACTGCCTTACCTTATCCGCTATATCTTCTCTGTTTGGATAATAGCTTTCAGGGTACATCCTGTCCATGAGGTCATAATTTGTCCAGAACAGCCCGTCTATTAAGCCAAACATGTAAACATCGTTTTCATAAGACCATTCATCTCCTTCCCAGTCATCTGTTTCATAGTCAAATGTTTTTCCGTTAAGGTAGCCATCTGTATAGAGATGATCATATTCATCTGCTTCAGCAAAAAAACAGAACAAAACAACAAATGATAAAGTTATTAATAATCCAGTCTTCATCGTTATTTAACCTCCTTTTTTATTAGATTGTTTTCTTTTTTCTCTTGAGAGCCTTATGCATTCTATCAAGAACCTTGATGCGACTTGATCCTTCCGTTAGATGGTTTTTGCATACTGCAGCATAACCACGCCTGTTTTTAATCTTAAAGACTTGAATCTTCTCTTCTTTGGACATTATCTTTGCTCCTTTTTTTAGGGTATGCTCTTTTTTCAACTAGTGCTCCGGCAATAATAAAGATAATTAATAAAGGAGAAAAAACAATAAGTGGTAAAAAATAAAGATAAAATTTACTCCATTCTATTGTGACGGCCCAAATTGTAGGAATAGAGCTGTTGTTTAGTATATAAAATATTGAACCTGAGTGAGCAATTACGCTTGCACTCAGTAAGACTGCAATAGGTAGAAGAAGCCCTTTTATGGCGCCGTATTTTATAAAATCAGATTTAGTTTTAAGTTCTTTGTAGTAATGTTGTTTTATCCAGATTGCTATGATGACTAGAATTAACGTAATGCCTAATGTTGGTACAAGAAGTAGAATAAGAGGGTTTTTGGGTTTATATAAACATGACTTTAAATACGATGGTCCGTTTAAGATAGAGATGAGAAGAGTATTTATTAAAGCTAAGATAAGAGCTATTTGAACAGATATAAGATGGTATCTTTTTACACTCATAAATAAGAAACAACCTGTCTAAACTGTTTATTACATAACTATCTTATAGCAATAGAATTGAGTCTGGCAATAATAAAGTTTTAATAATTATTTCTGTTAATGAGAAATTTTAATTATTAAAAACAATTGGCAAAAGATGTTTATCTAGATATAATTATTTATTATGCCATTTAAACGATTACCGCAGATTAGCAATATAACCAGATTATTTAATCTTCAGGTTTGGATAGCGGTTATCGTAACTGCTATTGGTCTCATCGTTCTAATTAACTTTGTAAGTCTAGTACCTGAAGTAACCGATGATTTTTTCTTTTCCAGCGAAGACCCTCAATTTCAATATGAAAAAGAGATATCCAAGCTTTTTGTAAGAAATGACGGAATGATTGTTATTAGTGCAACTGGAGATATAGAGTCTTCTCTCTATCAGGATAAGATAGCAGATTTAAGTGAGTCTTTATTGGGTTTAGATGGCGTATCAGGCGTAAGCAGCTTAACCCGCGGTCCTGACAACCTTGAAGATGCTCTTAAGAGCCCGATGTGGAAACGTCTTATCTTATCAGATGATATGAAATCTACAAACCTCATCGTGGTTTTAGATGAAGAGGTCTCTGATCTAATGATCCCGTTCATTGAAGATATGATCTATCAGTTTGAAGATCAGGATTTTAAACTTCGTGTTTCAGGTATGCCTTATATAGTCGAGCTTATAAGAAGAAGCTTGCTTAGAGATATAAAGGTATTCTCTACCGTAGCGATCTTGGTTTTTGGACTTATAATGCTGACTCTATTTCGTTCAAAAGGAGCTTTCTTTGGCACTCTCATAACCTGCCTTAATGCCTGTATCTGGACTTTCATGATTACAGACTTTTTAGGTATTCCTATTGGGATACTTACAGCTAATTTAGGTACTATAATATGTATTCTTACTCTCTCACATATAATATTTTTGACCTATAGTTGGAAAAGCGCTTGCTATGCTCCAACTCCTTTGATTCCACGCCCAAGATTATGGGGTTTTCCTCTGAATCTATTTTTTAAAAAGAAGAAAGACGACAGTGCTCTACCCTCGTTTACCCCAGTAGTTGAGGCTTTAATACTTACATTTCCACCCTCTTTTTGGGGTATGTTTACCACATTGCTTGGTTTTATAAGTCTTATGTTTGTTCAAGCAAAACCTTTAAGAGACTTAGGCGCATCAGGTGCAATAGGAACTTTAATGGCAATAGTTGCAGCCTATACTATCTACCCTGCCTTCTTAAAGGCTTCCAGTGTTGAGAAACAGAAAAGAATAGCTGAGAGCAAGCCTAAGATTGAAGTTATTCAAAATAATATATACCGTTTTTTAAATAGGAAGAGAAGCTACATTATATCTATTATTGTTGTTATCTGCATCATGGTCTTACCCGGCCTTTTCTCTATCGATTCTGACCCTAGTCTCCTCTCTTATTTTGCAAAAGATAGTGAGATAAGCAATGGTTTAGGATACATAGATAGAAATGGAGGAAGCTCTCCACTTATAATAGTTGTTAAGTCTCCGTCGGATGAAAAAATAGTCTCTCAAAAGAATTTTAAAGACCTTTGGAGGCTACAAGAGGTACTAGAGCAACATCGTTCAGTTGGCTCAGTCTTATCTCTTCCTGTACTGCTTGCTCAGGCACGTAAGACTCCATTGGGATTTCTTGTCTCTGTAATATCCATGAAGGCTCTAATAGATGTGCTAAAAAGACCAGAGTACGATGCAATTGCAAAAAGCTTTATATCTTCTGATGGTAAATATGGTCTTTTTATGCTTAGAATGACAGAATCTTACAGAGTTCGTTCCAGACTAGAAATAATAGATGAAATAAAGGAACTTGTCTATGCTCAAGGTTTTTACCCTGAAATAGTAGGTGGAATATATAGTCTTCAGGGTCATTTGGCTAAACTTGTCGCTATCAGTCTTGTAAACGGTTTAGGTAAGCTGGTTTTGCTCTTTGCAGCAATAGGGCTCATGATATCACGTTCTTTTAGAATAACACTTGCTCTCACCTTAAGTGTTGCACTTCTACCTCTATCAATACTGGGTTTAATCGGACTATACAGAGTGCCTCTTGATATAATATCTGCCCCAGCTTCAAATATAGCAATAGCTATAGGTATAGATGCAATGATACATATGATAAAAGCCTTTCAGAGGCTTAAAGATTGGGATAAAGTTAAAGATCATCTTTGGCAGCCGATATTGACAGCCATGTTTGTTATCTCTATTGGTTTCGGAATATTCGCTTTCTCAAGCTTCCCTCCTACTCAGCGCTTTGGACTTGCAATATTGGTAGGTTCAATATTCGCTTCTTTAACAGCCCTCTTCATAATGCCTTTCCTTGTAAAAAACATAAAGATAGGAAGATCGTCGAAGCCGAAACCTGTTATTAGGTAGGGTGACTAATCTTACAAACCCAGCTTAAAAATAGTGCTAGGTCAATACCACGGTAGTTTAAGTAAGCTCTTAATCTTCTGTATAGGTAAACTTCTGTCCTGCGACTGTTGCTTCATACATAAGTCCGCCTTTAGGAAGAGTAAATATAGCAACGCCATCACTATAGTCTGCATCAGCTGATGCTCCAGCTGTTACAGCAACTGCAGAGGCTGTTGCTCCAAGCTCAAAGTTTCCGCTTTTGAAATTCTCGAGGTCGCGCTTACTTTTAAAGAATACTATTTCACTGTATGCCTGGCCTCCGAGCTGAAAGCCTATGCTGAGTTGCTTCAAGGTTGTAGAGCCTATTATATTGCCTTGCTCATAAACCAAACCTTTACCATATGCTGCGCCTATTCCTAGTCCACCCTTACCAACGTTTGAAAATACAGCATAGCCATATGCTTTATCAAAAAACCTATCCATTGCAGGATCAGAATTTTTGAATTTTTCTACTGTTGCGTCAGCTTCACTTAAATTGTCAGATGAACTTTTTGCATTCCATCCAGCATAGAGCGGTAAAGATAATACTAATAGCATAGCAACTACTAGGCCTATTAAAACTCTTTTCATGCTAACCTCCTTTAGGTTTATAATTATATATATTATATTAGTTTAAATTAAGTAAAGACAAGGGAATTATTCTAGAAATCCTATCTTGTTTTCCAGCTAGCTGCGTAGTTATGTTGGAAGGATTTTTCAGCTCTAAGTCCAGGAGAGAAATATTCTGATCTCTTAAGCTGTGCTTTGGTTACATAGATAGCCAATGTTACTCCAAATCCTACACATATTAATCCTGCCACAACCATGAATAAGAATATTCTATTTACTACTGCGCTTGATGCATCAGGGCGCTTTATTAGGACTCTCTTTATGACTTCTTTTGCAACTTCAGCAGGATTAGTTGAATTTATATAAACTATTGTATCTGCAGGAAGGAATAATATTTCTTTTTTGCCATTTATCTCCACTGTAACCATCGTACAAGGATCTTGAGGTGTTGATAGTCTCTCCTGTATCCTTTTTATTGATCTTTCAGAAAGATTGGTATAACTTTGTATCTCTTCTATAGATAATTTTTTAAAATCCTCGATCCGAAAAGACTCTATAGAGCCTTTGTCTGTAAAGGTGATGAAACCTTTTCCTTTATTTATCATCATATAACCTGCAGGGCTACTTATAGATTCAGCAGTTATCTCTAAAGCTTCTCTTGTTTCAGCGGGGTTTTCTTCTGCTATTCTAGCTATCTGCCTTATTAAATCTAAAGATATACCTTTCTCCGTGCTTAGCCTTTCCATATCTATGCTCCCCCCTGTTAAATCAAGAGATAGGGTTGTTATAGCTAAAACTGTTGATATCATACCAGGTAGAGTATCTTGATATTCTGAAACATAGGCATTAAATATTGTAGCTGTTGCTTTTTCTACAGCGCTTGATAAGTGGGGGTTATCTGCAAAGCCCTCACTTGAGGAAAGAACTCCTAATATAGCTAGACCTAGTTGACGGTTCTCTGTGTCTATACCTATTCCAGAATAATCATAAGATTCTAAGGAGCTGGGTACTGCTTCAGAAGGTGTAAATAGCGACAAAAAAGCACCAGCTGCTGTTGTTGCTTCATTATTCAATAGTTCTGTTACATCGTAACCCATACTTTCTAATGCAGTGCTATTTGCTATCACCCCTCCTGTAAATGCATCTGTTTCTTCTGAAGTCCAAGGAAGGTCTGTGTCTATGGGAGCAGATGGCTCTTTGTTGGAGAGTATGCCTATAGTAGCGTCAGCAGGAGTTTCTGGTGTTGTAGTATTATTATTATCACTTGCTGTTGATGGAGCTGGAGGTTCTGGAGCTACTGGAGGAGCTGTGGGATTTCCAGTTAAAAATCCATTGCTATCATATACATTTGTCCAGCTATTGCTTGGCCCTGATGGTGATCCGCTCATTCCTCCCTCAACCCAACCGTAAGAAGTAACCTCATCTTGTATTGGACCTACTGTAGATCTAATGTCGCCTAGTAAAGTTTCAGCTTGAGCTATGCGATCTATTAAATCTCTTCGTTGTTCTTTTGGCAACAACTTCACAATCACTCTTAAATCGATTACCTGACTTTCATACTCCGCTAATCTCTCTTCCGTTTCAATAGTTGGCATGCTCTGGTCGATAGTAGAATTATAGTCTTCTATTTTGGTATATAAGTCATCTACATCTGCGTCGACCACTTTATATGCTCTTTCATACATTGCTTTTGCTATCTCTGCTGATGCTGTTAAATTATAACTGGCTTCTATTCTTGCTTCAGCTAAATCTCTTAACCCTCTTAAATTATTTAATAGTTCATGGTTGATATCATTTAACAGCCAGCTGTTTTCTAAAGCATGTATTGAGTTATCTAAAGATGTTAAGTCCTCCATTTTTCTAAAATCGCTAAGCGTTGTATTGAGTGTTTCTAAAATTCTTGGTAGTGTTTCTGTATTTAAAAATCTAGATTTTCCTTTTAAATCTCTTAATTTTTTAAATATATCCCATGTAGTACAATCAAGACAGGTTCCTAAAAATGTCTCTTGATAAGAGCCTACCTCAAGATTTTCTCTTGCTAATAATACTCGGCCTTCTATGTCTTCAGATAAAGCATATTCTCCTGCAGCCTTTGCAGCATTGGCTATAACGCCCAATCTATATAGAAAAAGATCTTTGTTTGAGACAGATAGATTGGGGTATACCACGGTAAGGTTAGTATCTATTTCAGATATTACCTCATCAGCGCTTCTTTCTCCTAACATGCGTGTTGCCAGATTCACAGATGTGATGTACTCTTGGATTGTCATACTGTTTAAAGCGTCACCTTCGCCTTCCTGAAAAAGTTGAAATGCTTTCACTACTATGTCATATTTTTCATTGAGAGCTGTTAGATGCTCTACTGCTACCTCTTTAAGACTTCCTAGCTCTTCTTTCTTTTTTTCAAGAACACCCCAAACAATCTCTAATTCTTCATAATCTTCTATTTTGATATGTTGATCCATTAAAGGCTTTAGACGGCCGTCTATATCAAGAGAGATTTCTTCTAAGAGATCGTCTATTCCATTCAGTGTATTAACAATAGTATCTCTGGTATCTCTTATAGTCTCCATTACTGTGATAGTAGTATCTATATCTGTAAGTATTAAAAAATCTTCATATGTCTGATTGGTTTTAATAATAAGACTTTCAAGCCCATTCATATCAAAGCAAGAAGAGGGTTCAATCTTTAAAGAGTTTATACTGGACTCCCAGTTTGTGCAGGCGCTAGTTATTTCAGCTGGGTTGTAGTTGTTTAAGTTGATGGGGTCTATGTGGCCTACATCTCCTGCATCAAACATATTTTGTTGAGCAGATGCTACGCCCATTGAGCTTATTAAAAGTACTATTAAAAAGAAACTTAAATGTAACTTTCCTAGTCTTATCTCTTCTCTCTCTCTTCTCATGTAACATTTATACCACATATGCAACGAAATGTCAAATCATGAGAAAAGTTTTATTAAAACAATTAAAAAGTTACACTAAAATACGTAAAACACTACATGTAAAGGGTTTGTGTAATTAAGATTTTAAGAACAAAGATTTAGCTGTAAAATTTTTTAACGATTTTAAGTGCCTCTTCCCCGTTTTCAACAAGATGAAATATTGCTAAATCTTTCTTTTCTATCATATCTTCTTTAAGTAATTTCTCTTCTATCCAGCCTATTGCACCACCCCAAAACTCTTTTGATATAAGTACAACAGGAAACTTATCTACTCTCTCTGTTTGTATTAGCGCCAGAGCTTCAAAGAGCTCGTCTAGGGTTCCAAAACCTCCTGGAAAGACAAGAAATGCTTTAGAGTACTTTGCAAACATAACTTTTCTGCAGAAGAAATATCTAAACTCAACAGGTGTCTGAACATATTTGTTGCATTTTTGTTGGCTAGGAAGAAGTATATTGAGCCCGATAGACGGTCCACCTGCTTTTGATGCTCCTTTATTAGCTGCCTCCATTATGCCTGGTCCGGCACCTGTTATTATAGAGTATCCTTTCTTTGTAAATAGATAGGCAGTCTCCTCAGCCAGCTTGTAATATCTGTTCCTAGGTTTTAATCTTGCTGAACCAAAAATAGAAACTCCATTTTTAACTTGAGAGAGAGTTTCAAATCCATCTACAAACTCACTCATTATTCTAAATATACGCCAGGGATCTTCGTCTGTAAAATGACCTCTTACGATATCTTCCATCTCTCTCTCCTTTATAGGTTAGACTCTGACGATGCTACTGCGTCGATATCTAGTCCCAAGAGGAATTCAACATTGTTTTTGGCTTTATTCATCTTAGCCATCAATGTTCTCATTGCCTCTTCATTATTCACATCATGCAATACTCGCCTTAAGACCCATATTCTCTTTAATTCATCAGGATCAAGAAGCAGCTCTTCACGTCTTGTTGCTGATCTTCTTATGTCTATTGCAGGGTAGATTCTCTTTTGGAATAGATTCCTATCGAGCTGTAGCTCCATATTTCCAGTTCCTTTAAACTCTTCAAAGATAACATCGTCCATTCTACTTCCAGTATCGACTAATGCAGTTGCAAGTATTGTCAAAGATCCTCCTTTTTCAATATTTCTTGCTGCACCAAAGAACTTTTTAGGTCTCTCTAGCGCTCCTGAGTCGATACCACCTGTTAAAATCTTTCCACTGTGAGGTGCTACTGTATTGTACGCACGAGCTAAACGAGTCATACTATCAAGCAATATTACAACATCTTTTCCGGACTCAACGAGTCGTTTAGCTTTTTCCATTACAATCTCTGCAACTTGAATATGACGTTCTGCCGGTTCATCAAAAGTTGAACCTATCACTTCACCTTTAACGGAACGCTCCATATCGGTAACCTCTTCAGGTCTCTCCCCTATTAGTAATATAATGGAAATCGCCTCAGGGTAGTTTGCACTTATAGCATTGGCTATCTTCTGTAAAATTATAGTTTTTCCGCTATAAGGCGGTGCCACTATCAACCCACGTTGCCCTTTTCCTATAGGAGTTATCATGTCGATAATTCGAGTTGTTATTTCATCATGTGTAGTCTCAAGTAAGAATCGCTCATTTGGATATAGTGGAGTAAGATTATCAAATGGTATCCTGTAGTTGCTACCAGTAGCATCCTGATGGTTTATTCCTTCTACTTTAAGAAGGGCAAAGTACTTCTCCCCCTCTTTAGGAGGCCGGACCTGCCCAGCTACAGTATCACCTGTTCTCAAGCTAAATCTCCTTATCTGAGAAGGAGAGATATAAATGTCATCGGGCGAAGGAAGATAGCTGTAATTAGTAGATCTTAAAAAACCAAATCCATCTGGTAATACTTCAAGTACTCCTTCACCAGAGACTTCGCCTTCCTTCATAGCTTTTGTTTTTATGATTTTAAATATCAAATCCTGCTTTTTAAGACCTGATATTCCATTTATACTTAGCTCTCTTGCTAAGCCAAAAAGCTCTGGCATTCCCGCATGCTGTAGCTGAGCTATATCCATTTTGTTGTTTTTGGGAGAAGTATGCCTCTCTTTGATTCGAGCCTCTTTGTTCTCAACTACTTGTTTTTGAACCTCTTTTTTTTCAGGTTGCTTGGTCTCTTTTGCTTTTGATTCTTCTGAAGATTTTTTCAACATTTTCTTCCACCTTCCTTTTTTCTTTTGAGTTATTTTCTATTACAATATCTGCCAATCTTTTTTTCTCTTCTATCGGCATAAGGTAGGAAGCCCTTCTCTTGACCTCTTCCCAGCTCATTCTACCCTTAAGCCGTTCTTCTCTCAACCTAGCATCAGCCTCAACGACTATTATAAAGTCGGAATCTTTGTTAAACTTAGATTCAAAGAGCAGTGGTGCATCAACAACACAATAGTTAGATTTACTTTTAGCTATTATCTCTTTAGTTTTTTTTAGTATATAAGGATGAGTTATATCGATGAGCTTTTGCCAACTAGCTCTGTCTTTAAATGCTTTCTCTGCCAGCTTCCTAGAATTAATCTCATTATTTTGAAGTAGATTTTTTCCAAAATCTTTTTCGATTAGGGATTTGACCTCATTAAGCCTTAGGATCTCACGGGTTATTAAATCTGTATAAACTGGCTGGGCACCATTTTTTTCAAACTCTTCTGCGTAGGTTGATTTACCTGCCCCTATTTCACCAGTTATTGCTATTATGATTTTACCTGATTTAGGCATCTCTTTTCAAGCTTTTTATTACATTTTTGTAAAGATTATTATAGTCCTCAGCCGAATTCTTCCAGGAGTAATCAGATCTTATTATTCTTTTCTGAATATTCCTCCATGCTCTGCGATCTCTATAGGTATCCAAAGTTCTCTCTAGAGCCTCAATTAGATCCTTACTTTTATAGTCTTTAAAGAGAAATCCTGTTCCATGCTTCTCATCTTCAGTATAGTCTATTATAGTATCAGCCAATCCTCCGGTCTCTCTAGCTAGGGGTACAGTTGCATATCTGTAGCTTATCAGCTGACCTAATCCGCAGGGCTCAAACTTAGAAGGCATAAGAAATATATCGGCTGCTGCATATATCTTTTTTGCCAGAATAGGATCAAATCCTATGTTTACTGAAGTTTTAAGAGGGTATTTTTTAGATACCTCTATCATTGTATCCTGATATTTCCTTTCTCCCTCACCTAACACTACTAGCTGGATATCTTTTTCAGATATTTTATCTATAGATTCTACTATCAAATCCCAACCTTTCTGGTCTGTTAGTCTGCCTATTGCAGCTATTAGTGGGATATCTCGGCCTATCTCCATCCCCATCTCTGTCTGAAGATGCTGTTTATTGATAGGTTTTTTATCCAGAGAATTAATATCAAAATTTTGCGGTATACTAGAATCGCTTTTAGGATCCCAATAGGTATAGTCGATGCCATTTATTATGCCGCTAAGACTCTCTTTGCGTGATTTTAATATACCCTGAAGTCCAAACCCATACTCATCAGTCTCTATCTCTTCTGCGTATCTAGTGCTTACTGTTGTAATATAATCTGCAAATATGATAGCTCCTTTCATTAAGTTTATCTTTTTGTAATACTCAAGACCTTGAAGACTAAATAGATCAGGACTTAATCCTGTCTTATCCCACTCAGAAGCTTTAAATATTCCCTGATAAGCAAGGTTGTGAATTGTAAATATCGTTTTTACGTCTTTAAAGAACTCGTCATCTTTATAGATTGTCTTAAGGTATACAGGTATAAGAGCTGTCTCCCAGTCATTAACGTGTATTAGGTCAGGCTTAAAGCCCTCCCGTTTTATTCTTGCCAATACTTCTTTGCAAAAATAGGCAAATCTCTCCATGTTGTCGGGATAATCGCCTTCGGGAGTAGAATAGATATAATCTCTTTTGTAATATTTGTCATTCTCTATAAAGTAAAGTAAAACAGATTGATCTAACTGGGTTTGATCTGATTCTATATCTATTCCTTTATACTTGGGCATAATAACTCTGATATCCAGACCAATGTCTTTTAGGGCCGGCGGAAGCGATCCCGCTACATCTGCCAACCCTCCTGTCTTGGCATAGGGGGTGACTTCTGTTGAGACAAACAATACTTTTAGCTTCT
>CAZVIC010000033.1:0-11382 GCA_964627735.1 uncultured Planctomycetia bacterium
CTCTGGATTGCTTCAGTTTCAATTTTCAATATCTCTTTCATTCTTTTTAAAACTATATCTCTATCCATTTATCACACCTTTTATTCTCTTTATCACTCTTATCGTCTCTTGGAGCTGATTAAAGTCTATCATTGAAGATGCATCAGATAAAGCTGTTTCAGGATCACTATGAACCTCCATAAAAAACCCATCCACTCCAACCGCTGCTGCTGCTCTACTTAGATGAAGAACATACTCCTGTTCTCCGCCGCTCTTAACTCCTTTTGAAGGAAGCTGAACACTATGAGTTGCATCAAAAATAACCACTAGATTATCTTTCTGCATCCGAGGAATTGCTTTAAAATCATTAATAAGATAATTATAGCCAAAACAACTCCCTCGCTCTGTTACAACAACATTCTTGTTTCCCTGTTGATAGATCTTATCAACTGCCTTAACCATATCCCAAGGAGCCATAAACTGACCTTTCTTTATATTTACAGGCTTCATTGTTTTAGCAGCCTCAACTAAAATGTCAGTCTGACGACATAGCAATGCAGGAATCTGAATTAAATCTAACACTTTGGCTGCCTCTTCAACTTCATAAGGTGAATGAATATCAGATGTTATAAGAACACCTAATGTTTTTTTAATTTCAGAGAGCATTAAAAGACCTTCTTTTAACCCTACCCCGCGAAAAGATTTTAATGATGTTCTGTTGGCCTTATCATAGCTTGCTTTAAATATAAAATTGATATGCTCGTCTTCTGCAATGGATTTTATCTTCCTTGCATTTTCTAAAAGCGAACTATAGTCTTCAATAACACAAGGGCCAAGAATAAATAACAGGTCGGATCCCTCACCAACATTAAAATCAGCTATTTTAATATTTCTTTTTTCCATATCTTAAGCCAAATAAATATTATGAGGTGAAAAGTTAGGATCACTCGTCAAGTTCAGAGAGAGCATCCTCAACCCTGATTCATCTCCGGCTGTAGGCATATATGTCATATGTATTTCAGCTCCTCTCAGCTTATTTAAACTCTCTACGGCAGATTGTGCCGCAGGATTAGTTGCCGCAGAGATACTTAAAGCAATCAAGGTCTCTTCTAAATTAAGATTGGCACTCTTTGAACCCATAACATCTTTTTTAAGACTCTTTATAGAATCTATTATATTTGGAGATAGTAGGTGTATATTATCAGGCATAGACGTAAGACTCTTAACAGTATTTAAAACAACACTAGAGGCTGCATGCATTAAAGGTGAATTTTTACCTGCAATAATATTACCATCTGGCAACTCTATAGCTGCTCCGCAGAAAACGCCTTTATGGCCTTTGCCTGTCTTCTCTGCCTCGGCTGCTGCAGCTCTTGCAGCAAAGACTACTTTTCTATCTTCTTCTTTCACGCTAACTTTCTTCATAAGTTCACCTACTCTATCCACAGCATCTCTATCAACCAAGCCAAGCATATATTCACATCCATATCTAAAATACCTTCTAATTATCTCCTGCTTTGCCGCTTCACTCACAGCATCATCATCTGTAATCCCAAAACCGCATTTATTGACACCCATATCTGTTGGCGATTTATATATTGAACTTTCTCCTGTTATCTTTTCTAAAATTCTTTCTACAATAGGAAAAGTCTCGACATCTCTATTGTAATTTACAGCTTCTTCTCCATAAGCCTTAAGATGAAAAGGATCTATAAGATTATAATCTCCCATATCGGCTGTTGCAGCTTCATAGGCAATATTTACAGGATGCTCAAGCGGTATATTCCAAATAGGAAAAGTTTCAAATTTTGCATATCCAGCCTGAATACCTTTTTTATATTCATGATAAAGCTGTGACAGGCAAGTTGCCAATTTACCGCTACCTGGACCGGGAGCAGTAACAATAACAAGTGGTTTTTTAGTCTCAATGTAAGGATTACAACCATAACCCTTATCACTTACAATAAGATCAACATCATTGGGATATCCCTCTGTATAACTATGCGTATAAACCGGAATATTCCTTCTCTGAAGCTTATTTTTAAATATCTTAGCTGCAGGCTGCTCTTCATAGCGCGTAATAACTACTCCTGATACGCTAAGACCCCACTCTTCTAAATCATCTATTATCTTTAGAACATCTACGTCGTATGTAAAACCAAAATCGGCCCTTATCTTTCTCTGCTCAATATGACCTGCATATATACAGAGTATGATCTCCGCTTTGTCTTTTAGCTTCTGAAGCAATCTTATCTTAACATTTGGATCATAGCCAGGTAAGACTCTGGCAGCATGATAGTCATAGAGCAACTTACCTCCAAACTCTAAGTAAAGTTTATTACCATGGCTCTCTATTCTACTTAAGATCTCTTTGCTCTGCTGATCTAAATATTTATCGTTATCAAAACCTATTTTTTTCAACTCAATATCTCCTCTACCTTTTTTAAATCATCTTCTGTATCAACACCAACTGTCTCATACTCTGTAACAAACACAGCTATCTTATAACCATTATATAAAAATCTCAACTGTTCTAATTTTTCAGCTTTATCAATATCGCTCTCTTTTAATTCAGGATAAGAAAGAAGAAAGCTTTTTCTAAAACAATAAACACCTATATGCTTATAATGTTCCTGCCCATCAAAAGGTATTGGCAAACGAGAAAAGTACAACGCCTCACTATCTCTATCAAATACCACCTTAACAACATTCTTATCATTAACCTCATCAGACTCTGTGATTTTTTTAACCGGAGTCAATATCTCCACGTCCTTATTATCGATCATATATCTTGCCATCTGGTCAAGCAGCTCACAAGATATTAAAGGCTCATCAGCCTGGACATTCATAACAATATCTGTATTTATACCAAAAGATGCTTCGGATATCCTTGAAGTTCCACAGCTATGAGCTTTCGTCGTCTTTATGAATTCTCCGCCGAAAGAGATCACTCGATCTATTATCTCTTGATCTGATGAAGCAACATAAACCTTTTCAATAAGCTTTGATTCTTTAACTCGAGAATAAACATATTCAATTAAACTCTTACCTTTTATCTCTCTTAAAACTTTTCTAGAGAGTCGTTTTGAATCTAGATGTGCAGGTATAATAGCTACTACTTCCACTTCTTAATCTCTCCCCAAAGCTCTCTTTTGCTCACTGTTGCTGTCCCTATCTTACCTACAACTATTCCTGCTGCCTGATTAGCAATATATGCTGCCTGAGCTAAGGTTGCACCAGAGGCAACCGCAAGAGTAAAGACAGCTATTACAGTATCACCCGCACCAGAGACATCATAAACCTGACGAGCCATAGTAGGGATATGTAGCGGTCTTTTCTTAGCTTCAAATAGATACATCCCTTTATCTCCCAAAGTAATTAAAGCTGACTTGGCGTTTAATCTCTTTATTAACCTTTCACCTGCCCTTTCAAGACTCTCTTCATTTTCTATTTTAAAACCAACAGCCTCTTCTGTTTCTGTTTTATTGGGAGTAATCGTAGTGATGCCTTTATAATACTTAAAATGCTCTTTTTTAGGATCAACTGTTATAACTTTTTTAAATTTCTTGCCCAGTTCAACCACTCTCTTTACAAGCTGAGGGGTTATTAGGCCTTTGCCATAATCTTCTATGATTACTGCATCTGCATTTTTGATCTCTTTCTCAAGCATGCTTAAAATAGAGTTGATTGATTTTCTGCTTACAGCTTCAAGATCCTCTCTATCTATTCTAACAACCTGTTGAGAATGGGCAATAACACGCACTTTGTGTGTTGTTGGACGCGAAAAATCTCTTATAACCTTTCCTACATCTACTCCGATATTATTAAGCTCTGATAAAAGTATGCCTCCATTAGTATCCTCTCCAACTATACCAATGATAGATGCTTGAGAACCTAATTCAGACAGATTATGAGCAACATTGCAGGCTCCTCCTGGCATATAAGATTCTCTATTTACCCATACAACAGGTACCGGAGCTTCAGGTGAGATACGCGAAACATTACCCCAGATAAATTGATCTAAGATCAGATCTCCAATAACTAAAATCTTTTTTTTCTTAAACCGCTCAAGAATGGACTTAATTGAATCTCCATTCTTTAAAATCCAGTCTGGAATAGCCTTATTAGCCATCTTAAGATGATAGCATCATAGAACCTATTATTCAAGAAAAGAGGTTTAATACATACTACTAAGACTCAAGGGCCATTCTTATAGTACCTACAACAGGGATATCGACATTAAATTGACCCAAAAGCGGAACCTTGCCCTTATTCGCTGAAAACCAGATCCAAGCCTCTCCTCTCGCTCTCTCTTCTCCGCATACCGCTTTAATATTGACTAAGACAACATCTGGAGTACCATGCCCGCGCAATTCAAGAACACCCTTTTTTATAACACCAATATCTACCTGCCATACTTTTGCTCTTTGAACTGTTTTAAAGCTATAAAGATCTTCATTTAAATCAGAGGCTCTAAGCTTATAAAAACAACTGAAAAAATCATAATAGTCGGGTTTTAGCTCCATCTCTTTTTTAGAATCATCAAGAATAGAATGATATATCAACTTATTATTTTCATAATCAAAGATTGTCTTTGATTCAGATCTATAGCCACCCTCTCTCCTTCTAACTATATAAGCTAATGGCTTAAAATTCTCGCTATTAATATAAGAATGGAACTCATCTTTAACCTTAAATATATAATTCAACACTTTATGCGTTCGTACTCTTACAGCTACATGGTAACACTCAATTCCATCGTATTCTTCTAATCCTAAATTCTCAAATTCAGCCTCGGCAACTGTCAATCCAAGCCAACGAATTTTATAGAGATACTTTTCATGAATAAAATCAGCCATCTCACTTTTTAATACAATAACATCCTTATCTTTCCATTCTTGGCTGTAGATAGCCGGAGGGCTCATCGCTAATCGTCTAGCGCAGGAAATATTTGAAATCAACACACAAATCAATAACAATCTTTTTATCATTTAATAGCATTCAACATCTTTAAAAACTGATTATAGACCCTATCGACTGTAATATTTTTTAGGCAGATAAAACCTTTTCTGCAATCATGCGCAAAACATTCCTTGCACCCAGAATCTTCATATATAACCTTAGCATTCTTTCCTAAAGGCCCCCAACGCTTATATGATAGCCCGGCTTGATTTCTTCCAAATATAGCAATCAATGGTTTATCTAAACTATCAGCTATATGCATAGGACCTGAATCATTAGATATCATAAACGAAGATTTTGATATTAAAGCTACTAACCTTTTTAAATCAATATCATGATAAAAATAAAAGCCAAGATCTGGAATACTATGCAACCTATCTTTCAATTCTTTATCATCGGGACCCAATATAAATGCAATATCTAAGTTATTCTCAAACTTTATTTTTTTTGAAAGCTCTATAAAATTTTCTAGATCCCAAAGTTTTGACTTACAAGATGCTCCAGGATGAATGACAATAAAACGAGTTATATTTTTATTTTGAAGCTCATTATTTACCCACTCTAAAGAACTTTTATCAAGAGTTAAAGACTGCTCTAAAGATACCTTGTTAATGTCTATCTTTTTAAGGAGATCAAAATTATACTCTGCTTCTGACTTTTCACCTCTCTGCTTATTATGTTTAACCCTAATATTATTCAATAAACCCATTTTATATTCATAGCCTACTCTCTTTGGAATACCACCTAAAAAAGAGAGCAGATGGTTTCTATTTGTAGGATGAAAATGGATGGCTAAATCAAAATCTCTCTTCCTAATCTCTCTAATTAATCTTAAAAAACCTAAGATACCTCTATGTTTTTTATCTTTATCCAAACCAATAACTTCATCAAGATAAGGATTGTCTTCTAACAACGGCTCTGTCTTAGAGCTGGAAAGAAAACAGATATAGGCATTGGGAAATCTGTTTCTAACTGCCTCAATAGCCGGAGTAGTAAGCAATAGGTCTCCGATTCTATCTGTACGACTAAGAAGAATCCTATCATATTCATTGTTTTTATCTATCTCTTCTCCTTCTAATATCTTCTCTATAACACTCAAAATATAGTATGGCTTAATAGATCTTAGACATCTTTTGTCAGAAAAGATACATTGAGCCTTTTCGCAAGGAGAGCAAGGATAAGCCCTTCTAATAAGAGCTGACCTAACTGCCAATGGTCCATATTTTACTGCAGATGTAGGTCCAAATATAGCAACCGTAGGAGTGTTTGAACTCGAAGCTAGATGTAAAGATGCACTATCATTTGTTATGACTATTTCCGCCCCTGCTATTAAACAAGCTAATTGAGGTATGGTAGTCTTAGCTCCGAAATTCTTAACTTTACTATCTATAACAAGCTCCTCTAAAGCGCTCCTCTCTTCATCGCTACCTGTTAAAACAATATCTAAGTCTGGATGAGCTTTTAAAAGGAGTGCTATCAAATCTTTAAAGTACTCTAGAGGCCAAGACTTGGTAGAGCTCTTTGCAATAGCAGATATTACTAAGTAGCTATTCAATCCAAATGAATTTATATAATCTTTCTCTTTCTCATCCCATAAAATCTTGGGTTTAAAAAACCTAAGATTATCTTCATTAAAAAATTTTCTTAAAGCTGTATTATGTTTAAAATAAGTATGATCCTTAACCTTCTTACTTTTTAAAGGATTAAATGACACTAAAAGAGATGCAAAGATATTTTTTAAATCTATTACTAAATCATATTTGTTCTTTCTTAAATCTATAAAAAATCTAAACTTACCTAAAAGAGAGAGGCTCTTCTTGTACAAATAAGTATTATTAATTCTACTATCACAAGAGAATACACTTTGAGCCTTTTCATCAACTACAATATCTACAACAACATTAGTAAATTTACTTCTAACGGCTTCTAATATTCCTGTTGTTAAAACAACATCGCCTATATTGCTTAAGGTTATAATAAGTATCTTCACATTAAAGATTAGAAACTAAATAATCGAATTTATTTTTAAATATTTGAAAGACCTTTAAATCTGGCAAAAACCATAAAACCTGTATGGCCTACCATCCTGTGTTGAGGCCTAACGCTATAACCTTTTATCTGCCAGGGTCTAAGTAATACCTCGACTATCTCTATATCCAAAAAAGACTCAGTCGTCTCTAATTCTTTAACAAACCTTTCAGCCTGAATAATGGTCGGAATATATGAAGAGAAACTGCCTCCTCTTCGTAAAGATTTAACCGCCTCAGGTATAACCTCCCAAGGTTGAGAAAAATCTAGCACTATAGTATCTAATTTATCTTCATCTATTCCATTAGAAATATCCTGCTGTTTTAATGTTACATTGCCAGGAAATTTGTTATAAAACTTCTCTAAATTTTTTCTTGCAACATCTTGTAACTCAGAACGATTATCATATGAATATATATGGCCTTTTTTACCTACATAACGACTCAATGCTAAAAGCAGAGCTCCAGAACCTGTTCCAGCCTCAACAATTCTATCTCCAGGTTTTATATCTGCCAAGAAAAGTATAATCCCTATATCTTTAGGATGTATTATGGCTGTCTTTCTGCCCATCTTATGTATAAAATCATTCAGAGTAGGATAGAATACAGCAACCTCTCTATTTGTAGATGTTAAAAACACCTCTCCTTCTTCTTTTCCAATTATATCCTTATGATGAACTATGCCTACATGAGATTGAAATCTTCCTTTAGTATCTAATTTTTGAAGATAGGTTTTATTTTTATCATCTCTTACTATAACAAGTTCATTTTTCTTGAAAGCCATATCTAAATTTCTCCTTCTCTAATAATTTACCATTTATATTTTTATCTAAACCTTAAGATATACTCTGCAAACATCCTGTCTAAAATTATATATTTTTTATCGTCTTGTCGTAAGATAAGATTTTTATCAACCAATCTATAGACAAAATTTTTAATATTGGAAACAGGATAATTTTTTATTTTCTTATCAAATACAATTACATCTCTTAGCTGAGAGAGGCCAAGGCAATCTCTCTTCTCTGCAAATATATGAAGAAGCTCTTTCTCCCTCTCGCTAGCTTTATCATAAAGTGAAGAGAAATATTCAATCCCAAGGTCTTTTAAAGTATTAAGCAATGAAACATCCCAACACTCCTCACCCACAACTCCTTTTATCTGATTATCATAAAGATGATTGGCTAAGAGTTGCAACTCATATGGATGACCTTCAGAGTAATTCCAACAATTATCCATAATGCTCTCTTCAAAGATAACACCTGTACCATTGAGAGTATTATTTATTGTAACTGTAAAATCATCTTTTGATAATTTCTCCAGTATCTGTTTCTTTCGAAAGAACCTACCTATAGGATCATATCTTTTCAAAAAATTAGTCCAACCCGAAGGGGTTGAAGCAAGCACAAAAAGAATGTTAGTCTCTTTTATTAGCTCTTCGTTTGAGAGAGCAAGCCTTAAAAGATCTAAAACTTTAGGCATGTCAGAAACATTTTGAATATCATCAATCAAAACCACTAACATCTGGGTATTTAAACTTTTAAAGATATCCTTCAATGCTTCAACAAGCAAGATAGCCATATTCTTTGATTTATTTTGAAATAAGGAAAGATTGATTTTTAATCCAAGCCCAAAAGATATCTCCTCAATGATTGCCGATAATATATCTCTATAGGAATCCCTAGGGCCACTTTTGGCTAAAGAAGTATAAGCTGCTTTGCAAGATTCGTTCTGAGATATCTTCTTATAGTACTTAAAAAGAGATGTCTTACCTCTTCCCCACTCACCTAAAAGCAGTAGATGAAAATATTCTCCTTCTTTTCTCTTCTGCAAAAAATTGGAAAAATCTTTAACTAGCCGTTCTCTGCCACCTAAAATCTTTGGCTCAAGACCTGATTGTGGAGTAAAAGGATTGGTCAATATTTCAGTCATAAGGAGATTTTATATCTTTTAGGTTACAAAATCAAACTATTTTTGTAACTTTTGTACCTGAACTAAAAGATACTTATCTGTGCTGGATATAGCTTCAAAAGTTAGAACATTACCCTTAAAAGAAGAGATATCATCCTTAGGTACTACAATATATTTTCCTTTTAAATCCTCTATTTTTCCTATCTCCTGAACTTGAGATTTAGAATAAAAAAGAATGCTTGGCTTAAAAAAATTCCAAGTATAAATAGTCTCAACATTTAAATCTCTGCCTCTAAAAAGATTTTCAGTCGAACGATAATTGGAAAATGCATCTCCATGAGCTAATAAAAAATAGAAATATATCAAAATTGGAGCTAAAGAAAGATAGAAAAACTGGAATTTAAGTTTTTTTCTATGCAATATCAAAAGAGGAAGAGCTATTAAGAATATTGCTGAAGCTATACTTTGAAAAGATATGTTTAACCTTAAATCTATAAAATCCGAAGCTATAAATTTAAAAAACAGACTAATCATAGCCAGCATAGAAAAGAAGATTAATCCCGCTTTAGTTCTCTTCTCCCAAAGTCTTTCGATGCTGTCTTCAAGTACTATAGCTAACATCGGAAAGACAGAGAGAACATACGTTGGAAGCTTGCTTTTACAGAAACTAAAAAATACAATTGTTGTAATAATATAACTTATCAAAAATCTATTTATCTTGCTTGTTAAATCAATCTTTCTTAAACCAAATAAAAATAGCGTCCACGGCAAAGATCCAATAAATATCAAAGGAATATAGTAATAGAAAGATTCTCTATGCACAAATCCTTCTTGAAATCTGCCCAAAGTCTCTTGCTTTATAAGCTCTATGAATTCAACTTGACCTATTTTGAAGAAAAGAATTAGATACCAAAACCCTCCTAGAGATAGCATAACCAGAATACCCCAAGGGTTTAAAAGCTTTTTCAAATAATATGAGTCTTTCTCAATAATAGAAAAAAGAGCAATGGATAAAAATATTAAAATCACTCCCACAGGACCTTTGGTAGCCAAGGATAAACCTGCAAATACAAAAGAGAGTAATATGAATTTTTTATTGCTTAAACCAAGCCAAAAAGAAAAAATAGAAAAAATAATAAAAATAGTAAACAACATATCTGTTATGGCAATGCGTGAGATTATTAAAAATGCTGGCGAACTAAGTAAGATTAAAGCCGGGATAAAAGAATATTTCTTTTTTTCCCTTTTTACAAAAAAATACAATCCTAAAACCAGCAATAGCCCGGAGAGAGCTGAAGGAAAACGAGCTGCAAACTCATTAATACCGAACATTTTATAAGATGCTATAATCGTCCAATAGAAAAAAATCGGCTTATTAACTCGTGGAACCGAATTAAGAAGTGGGATAAGATATTGATTTGAAGTCATCATCTCTCTTGCAGACTCTGCATAACGACCTTCATCTGGATCTATTAAAGAGAGGTGGCCTAATAGAAAAAAAAGGACAAACGCGGAGATTAAAACAAGTCCTGTCGTTTTCACTTAATTAGTTTGATGTTTCTTGTGTATTAGATATAGATTACGTGAGTATATAACTACACCCATAGACTGCCCTAACATAAAGACCGGATCTTTACGAAATATAGAATAACTTAAAAGCAATATCCCTCCTGCTATACTAAAATACCAAAAAGATACTGGCACTGTGCTTTTCTTTTTTTTCTCAGAAGCAAGCCACTGAATTAAAAAACGCATAGAAAACATTATCTGCCCCAAATAGCCGACCAGAAGCCAAAGTCTTATATTCATAACTCCTCCCTAATGTCAGGTTCAATATAGTTTTTCTTCATCCAAAGAACAATAAATGTATCCATTAAAGACTTAAACATCCTGTTTCTTATTCCATACTTACTCTTACCAAACTTCCTTTCCCTATGATTAACTTCGACTTCTATAACAGATGCTCCGTGAAGCTTAAGCAAGGTAGGTAGAAACCTGTGAAAACCGCGAAACATCTCTATTTTAGTCAAAATATCTTTTCTGTACACTTTAAGCATGCAACCAGTATCTTTGATATCATCTTTTACAATTTTGTTTCTTACACTATTTGCTATTTTTGAAGCAAGCCTTTTTTTAAAAGAATCGGCTCTATTTTTTCTCCATCCCGAAACAACATCATAACCTTTATCAAGATAAGGTATCAGATTAAAAATATCAGCGGGATCATTTTGTAGATCTGAATCCAGAGTAGCTATAATATCGCCGCTAGCTCTATCAAAACCCACCTTTAAAGCGCTGGACTGACCATAGTTTTTCTCAAAAGATATAACCTTAACAGCATGATCTTCACTTTTTATTTTTTTGATAACACCTAAACTCTGATCCGTAGAGCCATCGTCCACAAAGATTATCTCAGACTCAATACTAGCAGAATCAATGAGACCTTTAAGCTCTTTATAAAGAATTAATATATTCTCTTCTTCATTATAAACCGGTATTACAAATG
>CAZVIC010000034.1:0-11173 GCA_964627735.1 uncultured Planctomycetia bacterium
CAACATCTAACTCTGTATCAATAAGTCTAGTTGATTCTTTTACATCCCCAAGTAAGAAGTTAACAAAGTTAGATATAGAGTTCTGAATATTGAGAGTTGAATAGATTTCGAGGAAATTAAGATTACCAAACAATGCGTAATGAGAATCTGGCATATTACTCTCAACATCTAAAAATGATCGAATAGACTCATTGAACACTTGGTTCAATTGATTATTTTCTGGCAAAACTATTAAAGTCACGGCTTCTAAATAGCCTGTCTTACTATCTATGCCTATGGATTGAAGATGGGCAAAGATATCAGTTGATATATCATTAACATCATATCTTTGAGCAATGGAGCCATAGTTCATATCTAAGCCTATAATATTACTAACTTCATTTGTAGAATTAAGCTTTTGTTGTAAGTATGTGCCTCCCACTATTTCTACGCCAAGCTCATCTGACGCTACTCCTAATGTTTTGGCTTTAAATATATTCGCATTGAGATCACTATCGACAGTTGTATCAACTTCATCCTCAAGGTTTAAATTAGCCATTGTAGTTTCTACTAATTTAACATTGCCTAGCTCAGCAACACCTCCAATGCTTTCAACAAAATTTACGCCCGATGCTGTCAAAATATTATTTTTTTCATTATCAGCCTCATAAATATTTTCTTCGTCTACAAGTTGATTTACCCGCGCTATCATACTTGCAGCCTTATCTTCTGAAACATTGTCGTATACATACCCTTCAAAAATGCTCATAGCTTTTTTTTGATAATCAGAGCTCACGTCTGCCAAAGACAAAGCATACGTGAAAACATTGGCTACATCTGTTTCAGAATAATCTCCATCTTCTATCGCTTCTCTTGCATAATCTAACATAATGTCTTTTTCTACTTCTGCTATAATCGTCTTCTCTGACCCTAATTTATTTTCAAAAATGCTCATAGCTTTTTTTTGATAATCAGAGCTCACGTCTGCCAAAGACAAAGCATACGTGAAAACATTGGCTACATCTGTTTCAGAATAATCTCCACCTTCTTTTATTCCTCTTACATATTCTAGCACACTAGCTTTTTCTTCTTCTGCTACAGTCGTCTCCTCTGACTCTAATTTAACAGTTTTAAAATCCTCGAAACTATCAGACAATTGGTCTAATAAATTATTTGATCTGTTTTCAAACCGAGTAATTGATTGTGTCATATCAATATATTCTACCTTCAAATCTACTACTAGATCTTCATCAATGTTTTCTAAAGAACTTAATAAGTTCTTATATTGAACCTCAGTTACTGCTGCTCTAAATCCCTCCAAATTAGTTAAAATAGTATCTATGCCATCTAAAGCACTATCAATAAGCTTTGGTGTTATATCGCCATCAATTATAGAGCCTAAATCAGCAATGCAGAGATCAATAGCTTTTGCTTCTAAAGGAGTGGCGGTTAGGTCTTGCAACTGTGGTTGCAAGAAAGGCTTAGATGTTTCATCTGTAGTGAAAGATGCTGAGATAGAAGATGGGTCTATGCTAAAATCGCCACTGCTAGGAATGCTATCAAATGGTTGCGCTCTTAAAGGCAGTGCGACTAAAAGAGTTAAAATTATTAAATTTGTTATTCTCTTCATTTCTCTATTCTCTATTCTCTATTAGTATTTATACCATGCATTCTGACTATTGCCAAATCTGTCAACAATTTTTTTTATTTTTTCTTAAAAAGTCATACTTGCAACTTTTTAACTTTTTTCTATAAAAATACTATCTAGAAACAAAAAATAATTCCTTAGAAATCAAAGTAGCATGTGGAATAATAGAAAGATATTGCTAATTACCTACTAAAATCAGATTTTGAGAGTTGTTTTCTTTAAAACAAGCACGTTGTTCATTATATACCTGCTCTTCGCTTGCATTATATCGGAAAACCCAATAAGACATTTCAATCCCGCTAGGCCCTTCATTAAAACTAATAATCCTCTTCTCTTCACCAAAAGTATTATCGGATAACAAAACATGTCGCCTTGTTAGTTCAATTTTATCTATCCCCCACTCATACCCTCGATCAATATCTCCAAAATCTTGTGAGAGAATTATGACTACACCTCTGTCATTTGCAACATTACCGCCATCGAATTCAAATCTTGCCTGACTTGAATAGTCAATATCATGATATGTTCTTCTGGCATTGAAATACTCAGAACCCCCACCAAAATAATTAGCCCCTATATAGTAATAAAAAAGATCCTGCCAGAGTAATTTCTCAAGCTCATATCCATCATCAGCAATATTTAACTGTAACTTACAGATATTAATAAGACTACTGTAGGTTTGAAACACCTTCCTGTCATATATTCTTGGGAAATCAGGTAAATCAAAAAGAAGCTCGATTCCACTTAAATCTAAAGCTAATTCACCTTCTGCATTATCAATAATTGGATTAGAGTTGCCTATTTCATATTCAAAAAGCCTCTGGCTTTCTATGAAAGTAGAAACATCGTCATTAAACCACATTTCTAAAACTATTGTTTGATCATCGTAAAAACCTATTAAATTTTTTATACTCTTTTTAGGTCCTGTTTCGCCTGGATAATATTGCTCTCTATCTAATTCAATTATTTTTAACTGATCATTTTTAAACGTAATTTTCATATCTCTTTCATCATCTAAAAATCTTCCTAATGCTATTTTACATATATCGTACTTACTACTTTGAACCCTCATTATCTTAACCGGAAATAGCGTTTCTCTTTGAGATAAATCCTCTTCATAAGGAGGGAAGTAATATTCCCTCTCGGGAGTAAAGTAGAAGAACCGTTCTCTGAGCATATCTTCAAAATGGCCACCCTCTTCTAAGTCCATCTGGTTGATAGATATCTGAATAAGGTCCTCAAACAATCTTCTTGTAGTAACCTCATCTATCTCAATCCATTCATCGTAAGGTAGATTCTGAACATAATCCAATATATCAAGCGGTTCTAGCTCTTCCTCCCAACTCCAGGTAATATCAGCATCTGTAAGATCAGATGTCGTATCCGGGGTATCTGCTAAGCTTGCTGTAATCATAGTACCAGAATCATCTTCTGCTTTAACTCTATTTTGAGGTAAATCTGAATTTGGCAGATATGCAACAATAAATGGTGCATCTACAGCATATAGACTATTGCTTAATAATAAGACCCCCGCAAGAACCAAAGATAAAACCCTCATATTCCTCCTAAATAGCCTCCATTAATATATATCCCATATATATATTATGATGTCAAATACTTTTACATACTTTATAAAGCTACCCCCACGATATTAACCACTCTATTTTAATAGGTTAGCGAGAGAGCCTTTTGAGAAAGAGAAACATAGGAAGGATGAGTATCCCAACAACAAAGCCACCGATATGAGCAAACCAGGCAACGCCTGATACGTTAGATTCAATGGCAAGCGATGAGAACCCATAGAAGAATTGAAACATAAACCAGAGCCCTATAAATACATAGGCCGGTATCTTTACTACCTGCCAGAATATAAACAGAGGGATAAGCGTAACAATACGTGTTGCAGGATAGAGAATAAGATAGGCTGCTAAGATACCTGATATAGCTCCTGATGCTCCTATTGTGGGCATAGAGGATGTAGGGTTAATTGCTGCATGAATAAGCCCTGCACCTACTCCAGCTATTATATAGAAGTAGATAAACCCCATGCGGCCTAAGAGGTCCTCTACTTTATTACCAAAGACCCAGAGATATAACATATTAGACAGAAAGTGAAGCCAGCCAGCATGAAGAAACATATAGGTAAAGAGTGTGAGATAAAACTTAGGATCGCGAGAAAAGAATATCTTTACCGGAATAAGAGAGAGTACATCTCTTAAGTAAATATAGTTTGCATGTTGACGCTGATATAAAAATACAATCCCGTTAAGTATGATAAGTATTATTGTTGCAAGAGGAAAACTTTTGGATGGGGTTTCATCTCTTAGCGGAATCATGGATTTAGTATATCATTTAATCGAGTTTTGAGAAACCAGAGTTTATCTATCTTTACTATCAAGAAATATCGTAACAGGACCGTAATTAACCAGCTCTATATCCATATCAGCTCCAAAAATCCCACTCTTTACTTCTACTCCTTGAGTTTTTAAGTGGTTGAGGAATCTATCAAATACATCTTTAGCCTGATCTGGTTTGAGGGCCCTATCAAAAGAGGGTCTACGGCCCTTCTTACAATCTGCAAAGAGAGTGAACTGAGAGACTAAGAGTACTTTACCTTTGATATCAAGCAAAGATTTATTGAGTTTACTATCAGCATCCTCAAATATCCTTAGGTTGATGATCTTTTTAACCAACCAATCAATATCACTATCAGAGTCACCCTCACCTATTCCAAGTAAGATAAATAGACCTTGGTCTATCTCTGATATAATCTTATCTTTGACTGATAATTTTGCATACTTAACTCTCTGCAAGACTACTCTCATCTATTCCCCTTCTTTAACTCTTCTATTCGCCTAGAAAAAAATCCACCTGTATAGGCATCAAGAGCTGCGGTTAGCTCTTCAAGATACATCATTTTCTTTATTTTATCGATGCTCTCCTCTGGAGGATTATTTATCAGGTCAATCTTAACTCTCTTTCTTTCGAAGTATAGCCTATTTACCTCATCTAAAATATCAAGTCTTAACTGGGTATTCAAACGCGAGCGAGTGTCAATATCATCCTGATAATTATTCCAGATTAAATCTTCTAAGTCCCAGGTTAAATCAACACTCCAATCTCTAGGCCCAACCTGAACCTTATCATAGCTTGCACCAAGTGCAGTTGTAACAGTTTTATCATAACCAAGTTTAAGCTGAGGTAAGAGTGCGCGGTATTTTAGAGACTTTCTCCAGGCTTTTATCTTCTCAGGATTAACTTCATTATAATCTAATGCTGCCTGTTGAGTCTCCCGAGCACTAGGTTCAAAAGAAGAGATACTCTCATAGCTTCGTTCTAAAAATTCTCTGTTATCCTCTCCCTCTTCAAATAGCCCCAAAGAAGTTCCAAGGTAGAGCTTTCCCTTTCTATCCATTGTAACCATATTAATGCTATCTGTGGGCAATCCTTCATAGACCTTAATAGCCTTCTTTCTCCCCAAATAGACCTTAAAGAAGCCTTTATTAGTTCCAAGATAGAGAATATCTTCTGAGCTATCATCCTGAAGTATAGAGTTAATCGTTAAGCTACCTAAACCTTGAATATATTCTTTTTGAAAACTAGTCCCATAATCATGAGATATAAACAAACCACCTGTTGTCCCAAGATAGATAGTGCTAGAATCTTTACTGTCAACCACTACAACTCTTGAAAGATAAGATAGGCCTTCTTCAGTCTCTCCATCTTCTTCTATCTCTATGCTTTTATCTTTTCTAGAAGTTGTAAAGGTCCTTTGAAACCTACGGAAATCATCGCTTCTATAAACACCCATATCTGTTGCTAGATAGAGATATGGTTTTGCATAGTCCATCCAGTAAACTTCAATATCGGAAGGAAGAGTAGTTGCTCTCTTAAAATCATAGATGCTATCTTCACCTAAATATAACCCAGAAGATGTTCCTAGCAAAAGCTTATTGCCTTCCCTTTTAAAAGATAAAACTCTTATGTCTTTGCCCTGACTACGAAAAAGATAATCAAAATTTTGGGAATCTCTTGTTGAGAGCAGCCCTGAATCGGTTGCAACATATAAAAGTTTATGGTCTAGAGGATCGGGGTAGACAAAGTTTATATCACCATCTTTAATCTTATAGAGAAACTTCCATTCTCTATTCTCTAGCTTATACAGAGAGTCTCTTGAAGCAAGATATAGAATATTATTATCTAAAGGATGGGTTACAACAAACCTACAATCTACTTCAGTTAAACCTTCGATCCTAGTGAACTCTGCCCAAGAGGTGAAAGAAAAAACCAAAACGAGAAACAACAATAAACATTTCATTTTAAACCTCCCTTATTTTTAAGTTTTTCTCTTAAGCTCCTTATATTTAATTAAACTTAAAAACTGATAAAGAGATGCAAAATAGGCTAGTACAAAACCATAAAAACCATCTCTAAAACCTTGCTTTCTAAAATAACTTCTCAAAAATCTATCTAATCCTCTCCTTAAAAACCTGGAACTCTTTATCTCTTTACCTTGGTCAATCCATTTCTTTACTTCAAGCGTTGTCTGACCGTTTAGCTTGTTTACAAAATCTGCAATATCGCGGTAAGAGTAATGTATGATGTCTGATTTAAAGCGAGCCACATCACCATCTACATGAGCTACCGGATGAACATGGGCTTCCTCCCATTTAAACCTATCTTTAAAGAACATCTTAAGCTGAGGTGAAGGATACCAGCCACCGTGTTTGACCCAATAGTCACCAATGTAATTGCGCCTTGGAATAGAACAGGCCACAGCTTCGGGTGAAGATTTCAAAAACTCTTCTATCTCTTTCTTTAATTCATCTGTAACTCTCTCATCAGCATCGAGACTTAAGACCCACTCATTTTTAGCTTGCTGATAGGCCCAATTTCTATGCTTACCTTCGATGTCCATCTTACGTAACAGAATCTTATCTGTATATTCTGAGGCAATATCTCTTGTTCTATCGCTGCTATCGTCATCAACAATGACAATCTCATCTGCCCAGCCTTTAACAGATTCGATGCAATCTTTAATATTTTTCTCTTCGTTCTTTGTAATAATAACTACAGATAAAGCAACCATGGCTATCTCCTTATTGTTCTACTAATTTAAGCTCCGCAAGTTCAAATCCATCTTTGCAGCCTTCGTCATAATGAGGCATAAAGAATAGATTGTACTTACATTTAGGCGTATTGTCATTCTTGTCAAAATCGTTAACTGCAATTGAGAAGCCTATTTTTAATCCCGGCTCAGGTTTAATGCCTAAGATTTCAAAAGGTATTGTAATCTCAAAAGTGTATCCTGATTCTATAATCTTAGATTTCAAACCTATTCCTTCAAATATTTTATCCTGAAACCAAGCATAATGTAATGGCTTTTTTCTTCCCGCAGAAGGAGCAAATCCAAACTGGAATTGTTTCTTATTGCCCCAATAAAGATTATTATTCTCTGGTGTAATATATATCTCTACACTATCTTGCTTATAAATTTTATCTGGAATATCTTCTGCAACAACCTCATTATCGGTTACTTCAACCCAGACATATAAAGCTTCTTCATCCCAACTCAGACTAAAACTAGAAGCCAGATCATCAGGATATCGCGTAACAGCTCCATGCTCTATTGTCTCATTGGCTTTTAAATCATAATCATAATCTCCAGCCTTAAAAACTCTTCTATATTTAGCATCTATGAGAGGTTTTTTATCTGGTTTAAGCTTTTTTGTGCCGGATTTAAACCCAACCTTATCCATAGCTTTCTCTATATACTTATTGGACATAAAGTAATCCCAGACAGATCCTGTTAGATAGTTTTCAATCATAAGTAACATCGGGCCTTGGTCTATCCCAATAACAGTATCTGAATACCAGTCTTTATCCCGATTCAAACTATCTGAAAAACCATATTTACCCCAAACATAATCTTTGTAGTTATTATACATCCAGCGCAATGCGCCTATTGTCTCTTTTGGCGCAAAAGGAATTGAGCCTCCTACAGCTGTAAAAGCAACAGTACCGTCATAATAGGCATAACCTGGAGGAGCCCCATAAGCATGGTAGCCAGCTGGAGATTCACAAGCAGTAAGACCCCAAGAGTTCTTATTAAAAGTCATGGAGTTAGAACTATTGTTAACACAGAACTCTCTATTAGCTAAAGTTGCATTAACAGAGGATTGAAAATAGTCTACATAGTTGTCATGTTTATCTCTAAAATCAACCCAGATATGTGAATACTGATGAGTAAACATAGGCGGCGAAGCTAAACAGGTGAAACCTTCGTAATCCCAAACAGACCTTCTGATCCCATCCCAAACATCAGGAGAGATAGGGTGCGTAGGAGAGCCTATTGCAAAGAGATACATTAAAAGCTGTTCTCCGTATCTATTCCATCTATCTGGCAAAAATCCTGTCTCAGGCATCCAACCCATAGATAGGGTATCACCTTCGGCCATCATCCAGTCCCACTCTACTCTCTCATAAAGCTCTTCTGCTAACTCTCTAACTTTAGAGCCAAAATATTCTCCGGCACCTAAAGCTCCGGCTAAAAATAGAGCAGTATCAATAGAAGATAGCTCGCAGTTCCAAACCCTCTTACCGTTATCCATACCTACAAAGTGATAGAAGAATCCATGAACATTATCTAGCTTATCTCTAAAATAAAAGAGCGTATTTAAAACTCTCTCTAAAGCCTCCTCTTTGCTAATCCATCCTTTTTCAACTGCAATAGGATATGAACTTAAGGCAAAACCAACTGCGGCAACAGAGGCTATCTTAAAATTATCATCTTTAAAATTATTTGCTTTATCTTTGATAAGACCTGTATCTGAATTGGCTTCCATCCAAAAATAACCAAAAGCTTTTCTTTGAATTAATTCCAAAAACTGCTTATCTGACAAACACGATATATCCGGCTTTGGAATTCTTTCCCTAGCAATAGGAAATAAAACTGAACAGGAGTCACCTAAATTTTTGGCTTTTGTAAAGTAGATATCGTCTATATATACTGTTCCCTCTTTCTGAGTTGCCTTCCAATCTTCAAAGACAACAACCAGCTTTCTCATGCCATCCCATCCTGAGATACCTATAAACTGGTCTAAATCCACTATATACTCTTTCCATTCACCGCTAAGACCCGTTATATAATAAGCACCTTTCTCGCCTTGAGAATTCTGAACCTCTAATTTAAAGTCTTTTGTATAACCCTTGTCCACATCCCCTTTAGCCCAGAAAACAATCTGCTTATACTTACTTAAATCAGCACCGCCAAGGTCAAACCAAACACCATTAAAAGCAGAGGCTGGAGAATCAACATCATAGTCTAATCTTAAGGAATAACCTTTATTGCCTACATAAGTTAGGGGTGAAAAAGAGTCGTAACAGCTTTGAGAATAATCATTGGGAGACTTATCCCAGGCTCCAAAATCACCTAAGCTGGTCTTATTCTCTTTTTCGTTAAAATGGCTTAAGAGAAATACCCCAGGAACTTCTGTCTCCGGCATTGGCTCTAAGTCTTTTAAGAAATTTTGGCGAGCTAGTTTTTGATTCTCTTTGAGACACTTAATTTTAAGACATTTATTTGTAGAAAATATCGTTATTAAAATCGCCAAGATTAAAACTAAGGCTATTGTTAAAGGAGTTTTTTTCATCTAAAAACTTTGATTTATATAAAGGCGGAGCATATTTTTTACTCCGCCTTAATAAGTAAACTACAACTTCTTATTATTCAAACATAACATCATCAAAATAGACAGTTCCCTCTTTTATTACGCATCTCCAATCTTCAAAGACAACAACAAATTCGTCCATATTAGAAAAATCGGATATTCCTGCTACTTTTGCAAGAGGAACTTCTATCTTCTGCCACTGATCTGTAATACCTGTGACATAATATTTTCCTATCTCGCCCTTATTGTTTTTCATCTCAACCTTAAAAAGAGGAGAGAACCCTCTATCCTTATCACCCTTTACCCAGATAACAAAAGATGTATAATCAGAAACATCAGAACCATTTAATTTCATCCAGAAACCATTATAAGCTGGATTTGGAGAATCAACATCGTAGTCCAATCTCATGCAAAAGCCTTTCCCATCCTTGGTATCGCTAGTACTAAAACTCTCGATAGCTGTCTGAGAGAAATCCATTGGATCTCTGTCCCAAGCACCGAAATCACCACCGATATTGTTTGGCTTTACTCCTGAATCAAAATCGGCAACTAGAATAGCTTCTTTTGCAAAAGAAGCTGCTGTAGCTACAAACAAAGCCACTAGCATAAGGTAACCAATTTTCTTCATCGACCCACCTCCTTTTTTTGTTCTTTGAATCTTCTCATTTATGCCATATGGAATATCTTTTGTCAAGTTTTTAACCTTAAACCATTAAATAGGTAAAGATATGCTGAATCACAAGGCTCACCGCACCTAAAGCTACGGAGTTCTCACCCAGTTGAGTAGGCACAATCCTTACCTGGTTACCTATCTCTTCAAAAGTCTTATCCCTAACAGTCTTTTTAATCACATCAAGCAAAACAGAGCCGGCTCTCTCGATACCGCCACCTATTACAACCACCTCTGGATTGAAAATTTGAATAAGGTAAGCAATTCTTACACCCAACTCTTCGCCTGCTTCTTTGACCAGCTTTGTCGCAAGCTCATCTCCAGCTCTCACAGCTTCAACAATAGACTTAAAGTCTATCTTAGAGCTGTCTCCTCCAGCTAACTCCAGAATCTTAGAGTCGCTCTTCTCTTTCACTCCCTCTATTGCAGCTGCTTTAAGACCCAAGTCAGCTTCCCAGCGATCCAAGCCTCTCCAACGACTCTTCTCTTCTTCTCCTAAGGTAGGCAGACCTAACTCTCCGGCGCAACCACCAGTTCCTCCATAGATCTGACCATTTATAACTATACCGCAACCGACCCCGGAGTACATAAAGATAAGATTTTTGATATCACTCTCGAGCTCAAACTCTCTCTCTCCGAAAGCAGCAACAGTTGCATCGTTTTCCACAAAGACAGGAATCTGAAATTTTTGCTCCAACATATTCTTTAAAGTAGAGATATATACGCTGCCCATCTGCTGAGGCCAACGTATTGTGCCTCCTTTTCTGTCTACAATACCCGGTATACCTATACCTATACCTTTTATCTGATCTCTATCAACATCGGCTTGGGATATTACCTCTCCAATAAGGTCTGATATTGCATCTATCATGGCATTCTCAGTACCTTCAGGTCGAGCCTTGTCTATCTTAACCAGAACATTGGCTTTTAAATCAGAAATAACACCTATAATGTTAAGAAGATCTAATCCTATTCCTATTATATAAGCAGCCTTTGGGTTTAACTCTAAGACAACCGGCCTCCTACCTCCTGTTGAAACATCAAGACCGCCTTCTATGACAAGACCTTTTTGGATATAAGTATTAACATAATTAGATACCGTAACAATATTTAACTCTGTCTCCTTAGATATCTCTGTGCGAGTAATAGGCCCTTTTCTACGAACTAAATCGAGGATTGAAAAATTTTTCCGCTCCCTGTCCGTTA
>CAZVIC010000035.1:0-10924 GCA_964627735.1 uncultured Planctomycetia bacterium
ACTTTTATCATAAACTCTCTCTGGTCAACCTTGGGCATTAACTCTCTGTCTACCCCAGTCAAAAGATAGAGGGATAGACCTGTCACTGCAATAACAAGTACAAAACCAATCTGTTTAAATCTTAAAAAGGATTTCAATGCACCAAGATATGAGATACGCAATATTCTCATCCAAGCCCACTCTTTGCTCTCTTTATTCACCCTCTTTATTTTAGAAGCAAAACTAGGGATTAAAGATAATGCAACTGCAAGAGAAGCAATAAGAGCAAAGATAACAGTAAAAGCCAGCTCTTTAAACAACTGCCCTGCAACACCCTTAACAAATATTAAAGGAAGAAAAACCGCTATCGTTGTTAAAGTGGAAGCAAAGATAGCAGCTGCTACTTCAGACGCCCCGCTAATAGCCGCCTCTTTAGCAAGACCGCCAAGTTGTCTCTTGCGAACAATGCTCTCTATAACAACAATAGCATTGTCTACAAGCATGCCAACACCTAAAGCAAGACCTCCTAAAGACATGATATTGATAGAGAGACCTCTAAAATACATAAGACTAAAGGCAAACATAATAGATATTGGTATTGAAAGTGCAACAATTAAAGAGCTATATACGTTCATCAAAAAGAAAAAGAGAACGATAAAGGCAAGCACGCCTCCTTGAATTGCAGCATCTCTAACTCCATTAATGGAATCCTGAATAAATTTAGATTGATCATAGACAACTTCAATCTCAACTCTACCTCGCAACCTCTCTTCAATATCAGAAAGCTTCTTCTCAATAGCTTTAACTACAGTAATGATGTTGGCTCCTGCCTGTCGCTGAATTCTAAGAGCAATATTATCGCTACCGTTATAACGCGAAAGATTGGTTAAATCTTTGAGTGAATCTTGCACTCTACCTAAATCGCCTACATGAATAATTCTTTTATCCGACCTCTCTCCTTTTAAATCTCTTATATATTCTTCATATTGTGTTTTGGGTGGATCGGTATCCTGCACTTCAACGACAACATTTTCAACCTCTTTGATTGCTTCAAACTCACCCATTGTCCTAATCAAATATTCATAAAATTTTTCCTTAATAGTTCCTGCTGGGAAAGTAAAGTTTGTCTGCTTTATAGATTCAGCAACTTTTAAAATAGGAATACGATGGGCATATAGTTTACCCTGGTCAAGCTCAACTAAAATCTCTCGCTCTCTACCACCTACAATCGTAGCTGAAGCAACCCCTTCTATCTTCTCAACCTCGTCCTTGATCTCCTTTCTGGTTAACTCTCTCAATTCACGAGAAGGCAAATCTCCTCTAATAGAAAGTATTGCAATTGGTATCTCAAAAGGATTAAACTTCATTACTATCGGATCTGCGGCTCCAATAGGAAGTCTCTCTTTAACTAAATCTATCTTCTCTCTAACACCCAAAGAAGCAAAATCCATATTTGTACCCCAATCAAAATCGAGAATGACGAGAGAGAGCCCCTCTTTTGAAATAGAAGATATTTTCTTAAGCCCGTTGACTGTACCAACTGCCTCTTCAATTATCTTTGTCACAAGGGTCTCAATCTCTTCAGGAGAAGCATTCTCATAAGTTGTAACAATACTAATCTGAGGATAGGATATCGATGGATAGAGCTCTTGGGGCAAACGCATCCAGGAGATAACTCCTAAAAGCATTACACCTAAAAAGAACATCGTTGTTGTAACCGGTCTTCTTACAGAAAAACTAGGTAAATTCATTACAGAACAGTTATTAAAACAGTTTTTCCTGTTTCTCTATGACTTTGACGGGGCCACCTGCAGAGAGCTTTTTCATTCCTGGAGTCTCTGTAATAATTAAATCGCCCTCTTGGAGACCTTTTTTAATAACAGCAAAATCGGTTGTGATATGCTCCACAGAAACCTGGCGATATGCTACCTTGCCCTCTTCAACAACCGCTGCATAATAAGCCCCCTGCTGTATAGAGACAGAGGAACTGGGAATAACATGGGCATTCTGTTTTCTAAATACAGCAATGGAAGCTCGCGCAAACATCCCGGGCTTAAGAAGCTTACCTGGATCAAGTACTCGTATGCGCACATTGAGCGTCCGCGTTCTTTCATCTATTTCAGGAAATAGTGTCTCTACGTAGCCAAAGAAAACTCTTGTCGGGTAAGTATCTACTTTTATCTTTACTTTCTGTCCAGACTTAATCTTAAAAATATCTCTTTCTATGACTCCAACTTCTACAAATGTATTATCTAAATCTATAAACTTGCATATCACATCATTAGAGGTAATAAACTCGCCTCTCTCTTTCTCCTTCTTGCTTATTACTCCATCCTGCGGTGCTTTTAACTCTAGTTTTTCCAGCTTCAACTTGCTAAGATCTAACTCTTTACTGCTGATCTCTACTTTGGCCCTAGCAACATTGACCTCAGCCTGGACTTGATCCAACCTATCCTTTATAATTGCGCCTAATTCGTAAAGCCTTTTGACCATCTCATACCTTTTAAGCGCTGCTTTATGCTCTGCCTCTGAAGCCTGCAGTTTTGCCTGAGCCCACTGAACTTCTAGGTTGACACCTTTGGGGTCAAGCACTGCAAGTATATCATTCTTTTTAATCTCCTCGCCTTCTTTAAAGTTTGTACTTTTTAATACTCCATTCGTTTCAAACTTAAGCTCAAGTACAGGAATGTTTCTAACTGTGCCTGCAGTAGACAACTCGTCTGTAAAATCAGTTGGCTTAAGTTCATAGACTTTTATTGGCACTTCTTCTTGAGACTGCTGTGGAAATAACGAAGAGATATCTTGAGGCTTTTCCTTTGCAGACGTCTTATCTTTTGACTCTCCTGTTAGCCCTTCCTCTTTTTCTGCTGACACTTGGGGGCTACCACCGCCTTTATCTTGGGAGTTAAAGAGCCTCTGCACACCTAAAAACAAAAACGCTATAATAATTATATTTACAACAATAAATATAATCTTTCCTGGAGTAAAAAACTTAATAGTCTTAGATAAGTCCAAATTTTTTTTCATTGCATTATCTCCACGTTATCTCCGATTCTTAAACCCTTAAAATTATCTCCAATGCCTTTTTCTAAGTAACAGGCTGATGTCTCTCCTTCTATGCGAGCAGGCACAAGTAGCGCATACTCTTTACCATTGCGATAGACTACGACTTTACTCGATGAGGTCAAACCTTTTGCATCCCCGATATTGAGAATAGCCATTCCATACTGATTGTTAACTCCAATTATTCTCCCCTCTACACCTGTTAAGATCGCCGCTTTATTTTCTTTTTTAAAATCCGGAAGCAAGAATGGCGTATAGCTTACATCAGCAGGAGAATGTTCGCTAAAATCTTCCCAAGCAGTTATTACTGGTCTATCTGTTGTTAAACTTAAAAAGCTTTCAACCCCGCATGCTTTAGAAAGACCGGAAAGAGCCATATAATAACCTATTAAAGCGCGATTATAATTAACTTTTTCATTGGCATAATCTAAATAAGACTGCATTAAAGCTGTTATATCTGCTTCCTCTATTTTCATCTTACCCTCTGTCACCTTTAATCTTTTACTCAAAAAATCTAACTTATTTAAAGATGTTTCTATTTGGAAAAGAGAGGTTATATAATTCGCATAGGACTTACCAACTTCAGCAACAATAGTCTCTTCAGATTCAAGCTCTTCATTTAAAGCCTTTAAATATTCTACTTGGGCAGTTCTTATATCCGCAATAGCACCAAGCCTATCTACCAATGAAAACTCCATTGATCTTGTAAGAGATTCTGTTGTCTCTTCCAGGCTAAAACCGCCTGCAGGTCTACTCTGTTTTGTTACAGAGCTGCTGAATGTGCTTGATCCTATAGGCTTAGTTACTTTAAAACCTACATACCAACTATCTCTAAAAACCTCTTCTTCTGTCTCATACCCCTCGGCCATCTTTCCGACTTTACCAGTAAGACTTATGCGATATCTATTCTTAGCTTTTGCTATCTGCTCATTCAAACTATTAAAATGACTTACCAATTGTCTAATTCGCAATTCAGGACGTTTTATTTTGGCAATTTCTAAAGACTTATCCATATCAATATTAACTTTTTCAAAAGGCAACCAATTGACAAATCTTATCTCCTCATCTTCTGAAATATTTAAAATCTGTCTAAAAGAAAGCTCTGCCAAAGAAAGCTCTTTTTGAGCAGATACTAAAAAAAATTTAACTTGTTGATAGGAAGACTTTAATTGTCTATAATCCAATTCTGTAGTTAATTGTTGTTGGTACAAAACATCTCCTAATGCAAGAATCTTGTTTGCTTCTTTAATAAGCTTATTAAAAACATCCCAGTTCATTCTGTTCAAAATAACATTATAATAACTTCTTTTTAACTCCAAAGAATAATCGGAACTTAACCTTTTATGCTCATAAAGCGAAAGTTCTTTATTTATCTCAGCTTGCTCAATTTTATATCTTAATTCGCCACCATAAGATATAGGCTGCTCTAGTTCCAGCTCATATGATTTTGAAAAAATAGTAACATCTCCAACCGTAGCCCCGCTTGTATCAGTAGCTCTAATTATAGCATTAGGAAAAAGTTGCCGTTTAGATTCTCTTAATTTTAGTTGTGCAAGCTCATATTGACTCTGTGCAACTTTAAGCTCTCTGTAGTTTTCTATTCCAACTTCTAGCCACGGTCGCCACCCCCAAATCGCCTCTTGCCATTCTTGCTTATTTTTAGGCCCAATAAGTTTATCTGGCATAAAACTAAACGATTTAGGAATCTCTAAAGACTTATCCACATCTTTATCCACAGAAAGCTCTTTAATGGATTGGAACCTAATATCTATACTCTTTTCGTTAATTAGTACATCATGCTTACTTGTTTTACTCATAACAAGCTTTATGCCGTCTACTTTTCCAGGCTTATCAGCGGTTGGTTCATAGCCTGGATAAAACTCCACTTCTGCATATTCTACTCCTGGCAAATCAATACTGGTCTTCAATCTATTCATACAGACAATATTGCTACCGATAAGATCAAAAAAAAGGTCTTGATCTCTGTTGATCCAGTATGCATGATAAGTGGGAGACTGGTTGAAGTTAAACCTTAAAGTAAACAAACCGCCCTGAAAAACCTTTTCAATGCTATTCAGTATAACCGTATCATCGGAATATGATACGCTTATTTGTAGCAATGATACGGTTAGCAGTAACCATATCATTAGTGATACGGGCATCCTCTTTACCATAGCTTTTAGTCCTAGTTTATAGATAACCATATCATACCGTATCATATAGAATTTCTCAAAAAAACCCTTTATTGTCAAGCAGAAAATACGGAAAAACAAGGAAATTGACTATGAATATTAATCTGAAACCTGATTAATATCGATTAAATAATCTTGTCTTGCAAGAATATATGTAATACGTTCAAGTTCTTTTATCAATCTTTCTTTCTCTTTGGGATCTTTTAATGGAGGTATTTTTATCACTATCTTATTTTGCCCAAATATTATATTTACAAGCACATCTACTTCTCGTTCTTTAGGCCCCTTATTCTCATCATGGACCTCCTCTCCGGATCTTTTATCATCATCGATAGATTCTTTTGCTGTTTGTACTTTAATTCTAAGGCCATATTTGTGTACAGACAGGCCCTCCTCTTGCCTCTTTAAAGCATCTTTAAAAACTAAAGGGATGGCTTCTTCTATCTCTTTTGCAAGCCTCTCTACCTCAATTGTATTTTCAACATTAGAAACACCTTTTTCGAACTCTAATTCAATAGTTTCAATCTCAAAAATGGATTCTGGCATTATATATACATAAAAATCGCTACCTAGAGGTGAAGAAATATTTGTTTCCTGCTGGTTGGTCGCACTATAAGGAAAATAAAGAACTTGGCTTTCTATCTTTTTTAAAGGAGTATAGGCAGGTTTGCCATATTCGCTCCCTAAACTATAATCCCAATTATTGTTTGTGTATCCCCCGCTTACATCTTTTGCAAAAGATACAGATTGTCCTAAGGTAAAGACTGCTAAAAACAGAGAGCTAAAAGCAATTAAAAACCCCTTTCTTGAGAAGTTGATTCTCATAATTATCATCTTAACAAAAAATAATTGACAATGCTAATACATTATAGAGATTAGATATCGGAATTTAAAAGAGAACCATGTTGAGCAACTTGAAGATCCTCATCGTCTCCTGACCAATACAAAGCGAGAACATTGGTGCGAGCCGCTTCATAATCTATACCTTGACCTATAACTTGTTCTGCAATCTCTTTTATTGCACTAGCAAACTCCTCAGATGTAATATCATTTAAAATTCTTGCAACTTCTTCATCTTGAAAAGCGCGCCACATGACCTGTCCATATTGGACAGCGTCTTCGAGTGAGCCTTCGCCTAAAGTCAGACTAAAATCTGTTGATTCTAAAGTGGCAAGCTTGGTTAAAGGGTCATACTCTAATATTTTGCTAATAGAGATTACATTATAACTTAACTCTCCGTCTTTAGATTCCAAATGAGAAACATTTAAAATTTCCGATGCCCTATCGTACTCATCATACTGATAAACTTGCAGCGAAGTAGTAATTAAATCAGGAGCGTTGCTATCGTTAAAATGTTCTATTTCAAGCACTTGAGGCATATATTCTATATCGCCATCTTTGTTAGTAGAAAGATAAAACTCTTTTATAGTAACATTCTCTTCATAGCTGCGAGTATAATCACCAGGTAAACATTCAGTTACTTTTCTGTTATAACTCCTATTTTCTCTTAGCTGAAAATCCATATCTAAATTACTCTGCTCAAAGGTTGTGATAACCCCTGTCTCTAAATTTTCTATCTTTTGATATGTTTTGACTGCCCAACCAAAAGCATTTGATTTTTTATTTCCGTACCATTTCCCTGCATTTTCAAGATTTAACACATAGTTATAGCTGTCATTATAAACAACAAATTCTATGTTTGGATCATTATCATCCTGCGCATAAGTAGGCTTTCTTGTTCTAGAAAAAGTCCAATCCAAAAAATGCGTATCTTCATTCCGCAATGCAACCTGTATTGGTATGATCGTATCTGGACCACCAAGCTTATCGTCTGATATGCTACTGTTAAAAGTCATTGACCAACCTTTTTTAGCATGATTACCAGATGTTTCTGTTATTTTTTTTGCAGCCTCTTCCATGTCTCTGTCTGTAACACCTTTTTGTTTTTTTGCATGCTCCTTTAAATACCACAATGCAAGTGCTGTATTTGTTCCACTGAAAGACAACGACCCGTCTTTACCCACGCTTCTATTGGAACCAGCAGCTTTTATCGGAGCAAATAGTTGCTCAATGCGCATCTTTTCAAACTCTCTAGTTCTATTTCTTATATAAGCAATCATTTGCAATGAAGCACTTAATTCTTGATAGCTACTACGAACCTGCTCTCCTGACTTCTTCCCTAGCAATAAGCCTCTTACATCTGCCTCTCTACCTTCCAATTCTTCAATAGACAATGCTGCAGAAAGAGCACTATAAAGCTCTGCAGATGAACCGTAGTCCCTTTCCATAGGCCCATCTTCCCCTGAACCGCTATAAGCATTTACGCTTATAGAGAATATAGACAAAGCAAATATTGCTGCTAAACCTAAAATAAAATCTTTTAAAAAGTCTTTTCTCTTTGTCATGAGATATTTATACCATATCTTTTACTAAAAAGCAAATAGGATAGCCTATTTTAGATAAAAATTGTCTATATAACAACGTCCTACCTCTACGCTAGTATAGCGTTTATCTATAAACACGTTTATTTCCACTATGTTAGCGAGTTTTTTATCTTTAAGGCTGTCCAAAGATATCTCTATATTAACCCACTCACCAGAGACTTGAGAGCTCATTTTTGTGGTTTTATTGCCAAACTCATCTTCTATAGTGATTCCTATGATTTTAGAAAACCCCAGCGTTGGTTCACCTTTAACCCAAAGCCCAATTAAATTATAATTATTAAAATCTTGCTTTGAAACATCTAACCATAAGCCCCCCACAAGGTCTGACCCAGACCTAAAATCATAGTCAAGCGCTATTGCTTTCCCTTCCTTCCCTACCCGGACACGGTCCTGAAGCTCGGCTTTAAAGCTTACTTGCTTATCATCAGCTACAGCCTCCCATGCTCCTCCCACATATTCACCTGCATCAAAATCCTGTAAAATAACGCTTTGATCTTTAGGCTTTGAAAAGCCGCCAGCTATGTTGTTACAACCACACAATATAGTAGAGAGAACAGCCATAAATATTAATTCTTTTTTCATTCTTTTGTTATCCTCCGTTTTAACATTTGTATAAAAATTTTACAAATCCCTATTACCGTTTAACAGCACAACCATCTCGCCTTTCAGGCAAACTTGATTACAATCTATGCGCTTCAAAAGTTCTGATGTCTTACAACGCAGAAGCTCTTCATGGATCTTGGTTAACTCTCTAGCTAAGCAAATATCCCTGTCTCCAATAATATCTAAAATATCTCTCAGCAGCTTCTCTACCCTATGAGGACTTTCATAAAACACAACAGTTCTAGGATTATCTCTCAAGGCTTCAAGTCTCTGTTTTCTCTTACCGCTCTTACGAGGCAAAAATCCTTCAAAAGTGAATCTATCTGTAGCTAAACCCGAAGATACCAATGCAGTCAAAAAAGCGCTGGGACCAGGGATAGAGATAACTTCCAAATTACATTTTAATGCCTCTTTTACAAGATAAAAACCGGGGTCTGATATTCCAGGCGTACCTGCATCTGAAATAAGAGCATAGGTAGTACCCTCTGCTATCTTTTTTAAAATAATCGGGGTCTTCTGCTCTTTATTAAAATCGTGAAAAGAGACTCTAGGAGTATCTACATCATAGCGGTGAAATAGTTTTTGCGCTCTACGCGTATCTTCACATAGAACAATCTCTACTTCTTTAAGAGTCTCTAAAGCCCTTAGAGTAATATCCCCTAGGTTCCCGATGGGTGTTCCAACCAGATATAGCCTTCCCTTGTTAGGCATCTTAAAGTAAAAAATTATTCTACGGTTACGCTCTTTGCAAGATTGCGAGGCTTATCAACATCACAACCTTTCTTAAGCGCGATAAAATACGCCAAGAGCTGTAACGGTAATGGGATAAGTAACACCGTAAGAGATTCTCGTATCTTAGGTATCTTAATTGTTCTAAAACAGATTGATTCTGTTTCTAGGTCTCCGTCTGTTATAAGACCTATAAGTTTTCCTTTTCTAGCTTTTATCTCAAGCATATTAGACAGCATCTTGTCTCGTACTTTCCCTAAAACAGATATAACTACTACAGGCAGCTGTTCTTCAATTAAAGCTATTGGACCATGTTTCATTTCGCCACCTGGATATCCTTCTGCATGAATATAAGATATCTCTTTTAATTTCAAAGCTCCCTCTAAAGCATTAGGGTAATTAACTCCTCGAGCCAAATATAAAAAGTTTGAAGATTGATATAGCTCTAAGGCTAAGCTCTCAATGTTCTCTTTTTCAGTAATCATCTTCTCCAAATAAAGCGGTACTTTTTTTAAGTCTTGTATGTAATCCTTAAAGAATTTGGCATCTTTAGCTTTACGAAGCTGGGCTAACTTAAGCGCTAAAAGCTGTAAAACCATAACTTGCGCTAAATATGCCTTGGTTGAAGCTACGCCTATCTCAGGCCCAGCAATAGTATAGAGCACTTGATCAGACTCTCTAGCAATAGTTGAACCCTCTACATTGACCAAAGAAAGCGTCTTAAAATTAAACTCTTTAGCAAGACGCAAGCTGGCCAAAGTATCTGCAGTTTCACCCGACTGAGATATAGATATAAACAATGTGTTTTTTTCAGAGACTGGATTTCTATATCTAAATTCGCTCGAGGTATCTACACTAACTGCTATGCCCGCTATATCCTCTATCAGATATTCAGCAATCAAGCCTGAATGGTAGGCTGTACCGCAAGCAGCTATTACAATCCGATCTATATCCTCAAAAAAACTATCGTTAATCGGCAGCTTAACTTGGTTCTGGTTAATGTAATGCTCAATAATATTCTTCATTACTTCAGGTTGTTCGTGTATCTCTTTGAACATAAAATGCGAAAATCCGTTTTTGTTAGCTAAAGATGTGTCCCCCTTTAACTCTAAAGGATTTTTAAATCTTTCTTCACCCTTAAAATCTTTTATGGAAAAACTATCTCTTGTTACTATAGCCATCTCTCCATCATCCAAGTATACAACGAGTTGAGTTTCATCTATCAACGCCGTTGCGTCTGAAGCAATATAATAGCCATCTTTACCTATGCCTAAAAGTAAAGGGCTCAACATTCTGACAGCAATAATTTTATCTGGTTCTTTTTTAGAAGCCACCATAAAAGCATAGCTACCTTTTAGTTTTGGTAAAATCTGTTGTACAGCTTTTTCTAAATTACCATCATAGTGCTCTCCTATAAGATGTGCTATTACCTCGGTATCTGTATCCGATTTAAACAGATGACCATTTGCTTCAAGCTCAACTTTAAGTGCTTGATAGTTTTCAATGATACCGTTATGCACAACGACAATCTCTTCTTTGCAGTCTAGGTGGGGATGAGCATTGCGTTCGTTAACCTCACCATGAGTAGCCCAGCGCGTATGCCCTAAACCTAAGCTACCTTTGATATTTAAGGGTTTTAAGTTGTCCCTTAACACTTGTACCTTGCCAGACTTTTTCACGGTTTGAAAATTGCCGTCATTGAATACGGATATACCAGCGGAATCGTAGCCTCTATACTCTAAGCGCTCCAATCCTTTTTCAAGGATGTTAAGAGCATCTTTTTTGCCTAAATAACCAATTATACCGCACATGCCTACTAAACCCCCCTCTTACTAATGTCTATCTCGCTGCTTATATCAACGTCCCCAGCCGGGTTTGAACCGGCGCCGACGACTCGAAAGGCCGTTGTCCTAG
>CAZVIC010000036.1:0-10897 GCA_964627735.1 uncultured Planctomycetia bacterium
AGATGATTATCAAAAAATAATTCAGGAACTTGAGAAAAAAATAGTCAAGAATAAAGAGCTTTCAAATGAAATAGATGAAATGGCTACTAATTTAAGTGGAGCTAATTCAGAGATTGTCATATTGTCGCAGGAGAGAGATGTCTTACTTAGGAGGCTTGAAGAGCAAAATGCTAAACTAGAAGATTATCAGAGAAAATTAAAAGAAGATATTCCAAGATCGGCAAGAAAAGAATCTGTGGTAGAAGATGATAGTGTGCAGCTTGAGAATATCACAGTAAAAGAGGGGTCTCCAGAAGCTAAAAACTTAGCAGAAAATAAAAGTGTTAAGATAAAAGCAGAGATTATGGCTTTCAATAAAGAGTATGGTTTTATTGTTTTAAATAAAGGGGCTAGAGATAGTGTGGATATAGATTCTCTATACAGTTTTAACATTCAAGGACAATTAAAAGGAAAGCTTAAACCAGATAGGGTTTACGAGTCTATGTCTGTATTAGATATTTTAGAAGGAAAAGAAAATATAGCCGAAGGAATGAATATAGAACTATTTCTAGAATAATAATCTTTTTTATAGTCTGATATGAAAATCAAAAAGAAGAGAGAGAATCTTTCTTTCGGTGCTACTCTTACTCCGCCACCAGATAAGTCGATATCACATCGAGGCGTATTTTTTTCTGCTTTATCTAGCAATAAAATAAAGATAAGAAATTTTTTATTTTCGCAAGATTTACTTAGCACGATAGATGCTTTTCGTAGTTTAGGTTTGGATATCTCTGTTGATGTTGGTAAGGGAGAGGTTGATATATCGGGAGTCGGGTTTAAAGGTTTAAAGAGGTCCGATAATGAAATTTATCTTGGTAACTCTGGAACTACTGCAAGGCTTATTCTAGGGCTTTTAAGTGCTCAGTCTTTTAATACAACAATCAGTGGTGATGAATCGCTATCTATGCGTCCAATGAAGCGAGTTACAGAGCCTCTATCTGCAATGGGGGCTAGCTTTAAAGGTAGTGATGGTGCCAATTTCCTCCCCATAGAAGTCAGAGGGTCAAAACTACAGGGGATAGATTATATTATGCCTATTGCTAGTGCTCAGGTTAAATCAGCTATTTTAATAGCAGGTCTATATGCAGAATATCCAACTGTAATTCATCAAAAGTATAAATCTAGAGACCATACAGAGAGGATGCTTCTATCTTTTGGCGCAAAATTATCAGCTAGTGATTTAGAGATAAAGATAGAGAAAGCTGATAATCTTAATGCATTTGACTTCTCTGTTCCTTCTGATGTATCTTCCGCAGCATTTTTTATTGTACTTACGCTTTTAAGTTCTGATTCAAAATTATTGCTTAAGGATGTAGGGGTAAATCCTACTCGCTGTGGTTTTATAGATGTTTTAAAGAGGATGGGAGCTAAGATAGAAGTTAATCTTACTGTTCGTGAAGGTGAGTCTGTCATAGCCGAGCCAGTTGCTGATATAACGATATTATCATCTAAGCTAAAAGGTGTTAATGTTTCTAAAGAAGAGATCCCTTCTCTCATAGATGAGCTACCACTTCTCTTTCTTGTTGCTTCTCTTGCAGAGGGAGAAAGTTATATAGAAGGGGTTGCTGAGTTAAGAGTAAAAGAGACGGATCGAATAAATTCTATAGCAACGAATTTAACAAGTATGGGAGCTAAGATAGAAGTTATAGGTGAAGATGTTTTAATAAAAGGAGTGGATTCTCTTAGCGGTGCTGATTTATTGAGCTTTTCTGATCATAGGACTGCCATGGTTGATATAATAGCTGCTGTTTTAGCTAAAGGAGAATCTACAATAGATTGTTTGGATTCTATAGCTATATCTTATCCCAGTTTTGTTGAAGACTTAAATAGTCTGCTGGATAATTGTATTGAAATAGCATAAATATTTTAGTTGTTAGTGTTATTTGTGGTTTGACTTAGATATAGCAAATTGATAGAATATATCAGTTTATTATGGCTAAAGTGAGTTTATTAGAAATGTGGAAAAATTTAAATTCTTTTTATAAAGGTCTAACCTCATATTTCTCTTCTGATATCGGTATAGATTTAGGTACCGCAACTACTCTTGTCTACGTTAAAGGTGAAGGCATTGTTTTGTGTGAACCTTCAGTTGTTGCAATAGAGAAGAGTCAGAACCGTGTTTTAGCTGTTGGAGAAGAAGCTAAAAGAATGCTTGGAAAGACACCAGGAAATATAGTTGCTATCAGACCACTTCAGGATGGTGTAATAACCGACTTTGAAGTAACTGAGCAGATGTTAAGATATTTTATAACCAAGGTAAATAAAAAAAAGTTTCTGTTAAAACCGCGAGTTGTAATAGCAATACCATCTGGAATCACCGAAGTTGAAAAGAGGGCCGTTAAGGATTCAGCTCTTCATGCCGGCGCTAGAGATGTCTATTTAATAGAGGAGCCTGTCGCTGCTGCAATAGGGGTAGGGTTGCCGATATACGAGCCTGTAGGCAATATGATTATAGATATAGGTGGGGGTACCACTGAGATAGCAGTAATATCTTTAGCCGGGCTAGTATTAGCAAAGAGCATTAGAATAGGTGGAGATGAGATGGATGATGCGATTATCCAACATATGAAGAAGACTTACAACCTTATGATTGGTGAGAGAACTGCCGAAGATATTAAGATAAAAATCGGTTCTGCCTATCCTTTAGAAGAAGAGTTAACAATGGAGGTTAAAGGACGTGACATAGTTACAGGTCTTCCTAAGTCAGTATCTATAACGTCTGAAGAAGTGAGAGAGGCTATGGCTGAGCCTATTACTCAGATATTAGAAGTAACTAGATTTACCCTTGAAAGAACCCCTCCCGAGCTTTCTGCGGATTTAATAGAGATTGGAATTGTTTTAGCTGGAGGAGGAGCACTTCTTAGAGGATTAGATCTTTTGATAACAGAGGAGACAGGGCTTCCTGTGCATGTTGCAGATGATCCTTTAACTGCTGTTGCCTTAGGTACTGGTAAAGTTTTGAGCGAGCTAAGATATTTAAAAAGAGTTACGGTCCAGCCTAAATTAGAATCTTAGAAAGCCTTTGTTCTGAACAATAGATGAAAAGAGGTCTGATTACAATCTCCTTATTTATAATCCTTTTTTTCTTAAAGGGTTTTTTTCAAAATACTCTTTTTCAATTATCATCAAATGTTTCCAGGGCACCTCTTTTTAATATGTTGCATAATAAAAATGATGTTTCTCAGGAAGATATAGCTCAAATATTAAGAGAGAACCAAAGTCAAGCTTGTAAGATAGAAGACTTAGAGAGCGAAAATAATAATCTTAAACTTTTCTTAGACTTAAAAAAGAGCTTAAAAGATCCTATTGTGGCTAATATTAGCTCTAGAGTCAAAGAAGAATTAAGAGTCAAATTTCTGATAGACAAAGGAAGTAGAGATAACATAAAAAGCAATAGCGCGGTAATAACATCCGATGGATTTGTAGGAGTAGTTGAAGATGTAGGCATGAACTATGCTTTTGTACTGCCTTATTTTGATCCCAGTTTTAATATCTCTGTTCGCATATCCTCAACCAGAGAGATTGCATTGTTGATAGGTAGAGGTAAAGGGTCCAATTTAAGATTGCTCTATATTGATGTTGATAGCGATGTTAAATCCGGCGATGGAGTGGTGACTTCAGGTAAGGGGCTATTGCCCAGAGGAATAGCTATTGGTAAAATAACCAATGTCTATATGCACACTTCTCAGATGTATAAGATGGCTGATGTTGAACCATTTGTTAATCTCTCTAAACTCGAAGACATTCTAATAGTAGTAAAGGAATAATGGTTTATAGCATCATTTTGATTATTGCTGGAGTTTTAAAAATATTTAGTGGAATAGATTTAATATCTTTTATCTTTCTGTACTATTTGCTTTTCAATAATAAATTTAGCTATAATAATTTCTTAGTCTCTGCTTTAATTGCTGAAATATTTAGTTTTTCATTTTTAGGGCTCTATTTTTTTCCTTATCTGTTGCTCTATTTTACAAGAAGATGGCAGTTAAGGGTGTTTCATGGTAATAAGTTATTTAATCTCTTATTTTTATTCTTAGGTTTTATTTTTATAAGGACTTTTTATAACTTTCCATTTTTAATAAAATATAACGCTAGTATAAAGGTCTATTTTTTTAGTTTAGTTTCTAATCTAGTTTTAATAATTGTATTATATTTTATTCAAGGTTACTTAGAAAAATGTTTTCCAAGATATACAAAATATTTTTAACTCTATCCATTGCCCTTATAATTGCAAGGGTTTTTTATTTTCAGGTTGTTAGAGGTAGTTATTATCGAGAGATGAGCCTCAATAATTATCTTAGAGTTTTACCACTAAGTGGTTATAGAGGCAATATTTTAGACCGTTATGGTAGAGAGCTTGCTGGGAATCGTTTAAATTTTTCAATTCAAGTTCTTCCCGATAGAGTTAAAAACAGGGATGAGATTTTTGAGATTATAAACAGCGAGTTTGGTATCAACGTAGAAGAATTAGAAGATATTTACAGGCGTAAATTTAAAGCTCCTTTTGCTCCTTTAACATTAGTCTCAGATGTTGATTTTGAAAAAGCTCTTTTTTTAAAAGAAAAATATAGGGATATTTCAGGATTGCTTATATCCGAAAATATTAAAAGATATTACCCTAACGGCATCGTTGCTTCTCATCTATTAGGCTATCTTGGTGAGATATCTGAAAATGAGCTTAGGGAGTTAAAACCTTATGGGTATAGGTATAGTTCTTATATCGGTAAGAGCGGAGTGGAAAAAGAGTTTGAGCCTTACTTAAAAGGCAGTGATGGTGGAATGTTGGTCAAGGTTGATAATCAGGGCAGGATTATTGAGATTTTGAATCGTGAAGAGCCAAAGAGGGGATTAGATGTATATTTAACCATCGACCTAGACTTACAGCAGAAAGCCGAAGAGTTGCTCTCTCCTTATACGGGGTGTTTTCTTGCTATGGATGTTAATACAGGAGAGATTATAACTGCGGTTAGCTCACCTAATTTTGATCCCAATTTATTTATATCATCGGATAATTATAAAATATCAAAATTGTTGAGTTCTAAAGAGAAGCCTCTTTTAAATCGTGCTATACAGGGAGAGTATCCTTTAGGTTCAGTATTCAAGTTGCTTGTTGCTGTTGCAGCTCTTGAGAGCGGAGCTATTAGCTCTGGAGATAGGTTCTTTTGCCCAGGCCATTTTAAATATGGGGGACGAAGCTATAAATGCTGGAATAGCAGTGGTCATGATTGGCAGGATTTACGTCAAGCCATAGCCCACTCTTGCAATATATATTTTTATAATACCGGATTAAAGACAGGCATTGAATCTATTTCTTACTATGCGAATATTTTTGGTTTTGGACATAAAACTGGAGTCGAATTACCTTATGAGAAAGATGGGCTTTTACCATCTTCAGATTGGAAAGCTAAAAAGATAAAGGAACATTGGTATCCTGGGGATACAATAAATGTTTCTATAGGCCAAGGTTATCTTTTGGTTACTCCTATGCAGGTTTTGCGGTTTATAGTAGCATTAGCTAATGAGGGAAATCTTTTAAAACCTAAAGTTTGTAGCTCAATAAGCGGTGAATTAACCTATAAAGAAGAACCCGAAGCCTTGCCTCTCTTGATCAGGAATATCAAATTTATAAAAAGAGCCATGAGAGATACTGTGAATAGTCCTACTGGTACAGGTCAAATTGCCAAAGTAGCTCCTGCTATTGCTGGTAAGACAGGTACTGCTCAGACAACAACTGGAAAGTCACATGCCTGGTTTGCAGGTTTTGCTCCCTACGATTCTCCTAATATAGCTTTTATAGCTTTTGTTGAGCATGGAGGTGGCGGAGGTTATGCAACTGCAAGAATATCAAAGGAGTTTCTAAAATATTATTATAAGAAGAGTGAGCTATGAATAAAAAGTTAGATATTTTGATTCTATATGTCTTGTTAATATTTTTAATTGGAATCATGAATCTCTATAGTGCAAGTTGTAATTTTTCAGGAAATTATATTATACGGCAGGTCGTATGGTTTTTCATCTCTCTTTTAGTTGCTACAGGAGTATCTTTTATAGGTATCAGGCGAATTTTGAGCTTAGGATTAGTATTCTATATCATTTCGCTTCTACTTTTAATTGTAGTCTTGGTGTTGCCTGCTGAAGGCGCTACTCATAGGTGGATCAAATTTGGTTTTTTAAATATTCAACCTTCACAGATTATGAAATTTGCGCTTCCGGTATTTCTTGTATCTGTGTTTTATTATAGTAATTTTGAGACTACATCTTCATTTATGATGCCTCTATTTTTTACCCTTTTCGGGGTAGTTTTAATTGCCAAAGAGCCGGATTTAGGTGGCTCTTTGATGTTGATTCCTTCAGTTATCACTTTTTTTATACTTAAGAAAGCAGTATTTAGAAAAGCTTTACCCTGGATTATTGCTGCACTGATGATAGTGCCTGTTGTTTATTTGAATTTAAAACCTTATCAGAAAAGTAGAATTTTAACATTTATGAATCCAGAGCTCGATCCTTTAGGGTCTGGTTATACTTTGATGCAGTCTAAAATAGCAGTAGGTTCTGGTAATATTGTCGGTAAGGGGTGGTTGAATGGAGCTCAGGGTCAGCTAAGGTTTCTTCCTGAAGCTCATACTGATTTTGTGTTTCCTGTCTTTGCTGAAGAATGGGGTTTTTTGGGTGTTGTTGTACTCTTAGGCTTGTATCTGCTTATGCTTAAGAGGATGTATAATATTGCCTCTAGGAAAAAAGATGGAGCTTCAGGCATGTTGCTCAATCTTTTTCTTGTTACAATATCAGTTCAGATAATAGTAAATATCGGTATGACTATAGGTATTTTTCCTATTGTAGGACTACCTCTTCCTTTTTTTAGCTATGGCGGATCTGACTTAATTGTTACCGTTGTTATGATGGCATTATTTTTGAGAGATGAATAAACACTTGGAGTCTAAAAAAATAGAAGAGTTTCTTTTAAGCAATCTTTCTAGCGTCCAAAAACCCGGTCGTTATATAGGCAAAGAGTATAATAGCGTAGAGAAGAATTGGGATAACGCCTCTCTTAAAGTTGCTTTAATATATCCTGATTTGTATGAGATTGGGATGAGTAATCAAGGGTTACGAATCTTACACGAACTTATAAATGCTAAACCTGAATTTATCTGCCAGAGATCTTTTGCTCCCTGGTTTGATATGGAGAACTTGCTTAGAGATTCAAATATTCCGCTCTATAGCCTTGAGAGTAAAAAGCCTCTTTCTGATTTTGATGTCATCGCATTTACGCTTCAGCACGAACTAAACTATACGAATATTTTGACGGTGCTTGATTTAGCGGGTTTAGAAATTTTTTCCAAAGATAGAAAGGACAATCATCCTCTGATAATTGCAGGAGGTCCCTCTACTTTAAACCCAGAACCTGTCGCTGATTTCTTCGATTTTTTTCTCATAGGCGAAGCAGAAGATATTATAATTCCTCTTTTAGAGAGTGTTTCTAGAGTAAAAAAAGATGGTCTCTCAAGAGAAGATCTGTTTTCTAAGATTAAGGATCAAGACTCAGTCTATATACCTTCGCTTTATGAAACAGAAACAACAGGAGAAGGTTTTGTTGTCACTAATGTAGACAGGAAGGTCAAAAAGCATTACGTAGCTGATCTTGACAGCGTGACTCACTCTGTCAGACCTACTGTATCTTATATTCGTACGGTCCACGATAGAATAAATGTTGAGATTATGCGAGGTTGCCCAAACTCCTGCAGATTTTGTCAGGCAAGAGTCTATTATGGTCCATCAAGACAGAGGGGGATAAGCAATCTTGTGTCTATTGCTGAGAGTAATTATAAAAATACAGGATATGAAGAGATCTGCCTCTCTTCGCTTTCAAGCGGAGCTTATTCTGGGATAGATAATTTGATCGATGATCTAAACTCCAAGTTTAAAGATTTAAATGTATTTTTAAGCTTACCATCTCTCTGGGTAAGCAAGAGTCTTATAGGTAGTTTAAGTAAGTTTGTAAATACAAAAAGGCCTTCATTGACATTTGCACCCGAGGTAGGTTCTTTGAGAATGAAGGATATAGTAGGAAAGCATGTTGATGAGAAGATACTAAGTGATATTGCATCTTTTGCCTTTGATAGAGGTTGGAAGAGCATAAAGCTATACTACATGCTTGGGCTTCCAGGTCTTAAGATCGATGATCTAAAAGAGATGGTAGAATTTATAAAGAGTCTCCTAAAGCTAAAGACAAAGAGGTCTGTAAGTCTCAAGCTTAGCTTTGCGACATTTATTCCTAAACCCCATACTCCTTTTCAATGGCACTCTTTTGCAACTAAAGAAGAGGTTTTAGAGCAGATTGGATTTATAAGAGACAATTTACGTAATAGGCGTATAAAGATTGATTTTAGAGATTACGATTATTCTTTAGTTGAGGCAATATTTTCTCGAGGAGATAGAAAGCTGTCTTCTGTTATTTATGAAGCCTGGAAGACTGGTGCAAGATTTGATTCCTGGGAGAGAGAATTTAATAGCGATTTGTGGTATAATGCATTCATTAAAAATAATATTGATAAAGATAGTTATCTTAGTCCAGCTTGGGGTGAAACCTCTTTATTGCCTTGGGATTATGTGGATGCAGGTATTGATAAAAAAGATCTATGGGTAAGTTTTGAGAATGCCAAGGCTAAATTTTAGCATATCTTAGATCAAAAGGAGGAATATATGGATTTTCTTAAAAATGTTGTTAGGAAAAATGAGATCGATAGTTCTTTAAAAAATCTTCTTATTGAGATGTCTCAAAAAGATGCTTCCGATCTGCACCTTAAGAATGGTTATGCTCCGATATTCAGAGTAGATGGTAATTTAATCATAAGCGATCATCCTAAGCTTTCATCAGGCAACACTGAAAAAATGTTTTTTGGTGTATTAAGTGAGGAGCAGAAAGAAAGGTTTAAAAAAGAATGGGAACTGGATTTTGCAGTGGAGATAGAAGGAGTTGCTCGTTATAGAATAAATCTTTACGTTCAAAGAGGTTTTCTTGCTGCTGCTGTAAGAATGCTACCTGTTAAGGTACCATCGCTTTCTGAATGCGGTTTAAATCAAGAGCTTATCATTGAAAAGCTCTTGAGAAAAAAGAGAGGACTTATTCTTGTTACAGGTTCAACTGGAAGTGGAAAATCAACTTCAATAGCATCTATGATTGAATGGTTGAATGAAAACAAGATGAACCATATTATAACTATAGAGGATCCTATAGAATATATTTTTGAATCTAAAAAATCTATTATAGATCAGCGGGAAATAGGAACAGATACTCATTCATTTGAAGGCTCTTTAAGACACATATTAAGAGAGGATCCCGATGTTATTTTTATTGGTGAGATGCGTGATCTTGAGACAATGGAAGCGGCTTTAAATATAGCTGAGACAGGACATCTTGTTCTTGCGACTCTACATACTCCAGATGCAATTCAGAGTGTTAATAGGATTATTGATGTTTTTCCATCACACAAGCAGTCTCAGGTAAGAGTCCAGCTTTCTTTCGTGCTTCTAGCAGTTCTTACTCAGCAGCTTATGGCAAAGAAAGAAGGGACAGGACGTGCTTTAGCATATGAGATGATGGTTGCAAACCATGCAATTAGAAGTATGATTAGGGATAGTAAAGTTCATCAGATAACTTCAACTCTTCAGACTGCCCAAGGGGAAGGGATGAGTACTATGAATCAGAGTTTAGTCAATCTTTATTTAAACGGCGACATAGATTATGAGCAGGCAATGCTTCATTCTCTAGATATTGAGGATCTCAAGAAGTTGATTCAAAGAAAAGCATGAAAGATCCGGTAGATTATGAGCTTGTATTTACAAAGAAAGGATTGTTGAAGTTTGTATCCCACCTTGATTTGCTACATCTTTTTCAACGTGTTTTAAGACGTGCTAATATAGATGTGTTTTATTCACAAGGATTTCACCCGATACCAAAGATTAAATTTGCTAGGGCTCTTAAACTTGGCATAGAGAGTGAGGGTGAACAGCTATCTGTAAAGTTGAAAGAGAAGAAAGAAGAAGCATATCTCAAGGAAGAGATGAATAAGCAACTTCCAACTGAGATACAAGTATTATCTGTGGTTAAATCTTGATTTTCAGTCTTTAAATCGCCAGATATTCTGGTATAATTTAAGCTCAGTTTCTATGGCGGTGTAGCTCAGTTGGTTAGAGCGTACGGCTCATACCCGTATTGTCAGTGGTTCGAGTCCACTCACCGCTATTACTCTTATAGTTTTTTATTGATTCTTTTTTAGTAAGGTGTAAATTAAATAATATGATTGAACGTCGTAAATATCCAAGGTTAGACGGTTTTCTCAGCATTGATTATAAAGTGTTAGGTCAAGATGGTTCTTTGATTAATACTGTGTGTAAAAATATTAGTGCGGGAGGAATTTGTTTCCCAGTTAGAGAAAATATAGAACAAAATACTCTGCTAGAAGTAAACATTTATGTCAGGGAGACAAATAAAATGATTAAAACTCAAGGTAGGGTTGCTTGGGCTAAAAGAAGAGAGGATAAAAGCTATCCTTATATTATAGGTGTTGAGTTTACTGATATTGAAGATGCCGAACGTGATTTTATTCTTTGTTATGTTTGGGAGAGACTTAGGGATAAAGAGTAGCTTCTTACCGCTGGTGTTTAGCTAGTTTATCATATTTAGAACATAATATTTTTTTATCAGCTTTATTTCTTTAGAAATTCTAGTAAAATAATCTTTATTATATGAAATTAAAAAATGAGGTTAGAGAGACCATATCTAAGCATTTCCTTATAAAGAAGGGTGATAGTGTTTTATTGGCAGTATCAGGTGGCCCTGATTCTGTTGTTATGACTT
>CAZVIC010000037.1:0-10831 GCA_964627735.1 uncultured Planctomycetia bacterium
GCATAAGAGAACCGGAGATTTTCTTGCTGCGACAATTGTTAAACTTAAACTAGCGACAGAAGAAGAGGTCTTTGGTCTCTTAGGTCAGCAGCTGGGTGTTGAGTTTATCAATCTACATAACATATCTATTGCCCAAAATGCTCTAGATAAGGTTCCTGCCAGATTTGCACTTCACTACAAGATAATTCCCTTAAAGCTTAAAGATAATCTATTGGAGATTGTAATATCAGATCCTTTAAATATTCAGATTTTAGATGATATCAGGATGCTTTTAAATGTTGAAGTTAAAGTCTACTTAGCTTACGAAGATACCATATTAGATGCGATAAGAAAGAGTTATGGGCTTGGAGCAGGAGCTGTTGAGGGATTAAGAGAGAGAGACGATTTAAAAGTAGAAGAAGTTGTAGAAGACGATATTGAAGACTCTTCGATAATTAACTTTGTAAATCAGATTCTATCACAAGCCATTAAGGATAGGGCAACAGATATTCATATTGAGCCTTATGAGGATGAGTTGGCTGTTAGGTATAGGATAGACGGGGTTTTGCATAAGATGCCTCTACCTGAAGGTGCAAAGCAGTTTCAAAAGGCAATCACGTCTAGAATAAAGATAATGTCCAATTTAAATATTGCAGAGAAGAGACTTCCTCAGGACGGCAGGATTTTATTTAAAGATTCCGGCAATGAATATGATTTAAGGGTCTCTACTCTACCGACCCCAGAAGGGGAGAGCATCGACTTAAGACTGCTCTCTAAAGCAATGCTCTTTAACTTAAATGACTTAGGGCTTTTGAAAGAGAATCTAGATATCGTTGAGAAGATAATAAGTCAGCCTAATGGTGTTGTATTTGTCACCGGACCGACAGGAAGCGGAAAGACAACTACTCTCTATTCCTATCTTCAAAAGTTAAACACAGATGATAGGAAGATTATTACGGTTGAAGATCCTATAGAGTATAGGATAAAAGGCCTTACGCAGATTCAGGTCCATCCTAAGATCGGCCTATCTTTTGCTCATGGCTTACGTTCCATACTTAGGCATGATCCGGATGTAATACTAATAGGTGAAGTTAGAGATGTAGAGACAGCAGAGATTGCCATAAGAGCATCTTTAACAGGACATCTGGTCTTCTCAACTTTACATACCAATGATGCTGCTAGCGGTGTTGCAAGGCTGCTTGATATGGGTATTGAGCCTTATCTTATTGCTTCTTCTGTCGAGTGTTTTATAGCCCAAAGGTTGATTAGGAAACTCTGTACAAAATGTAAGTTTAAAATTAAAGCAGACGATAAGGTGTTGAAAATTTTTAACGAGACAGAGAGAGTAGATATCTATGATGCTAAAGGCTGTGAAGACTGTAAATATACAAAATACAAAGGCAGGACTGCTATATATGAGTTCTTGATTTTAAGTTCTGAAATTAAAGAGATGGTTTTAAAGAATAGCTCTTCAAGCGAGATCAATAGAAAAGCGGTTGAGCTTGGTATGAAGACCTTGAAGATGGAGGGCTGGGAGAAGATAAAGAGCGGTGTTACTTCAATTGATGAGGTCTTAAGAGTTGTCTCTGCAGAGGATTTTGGCTAGACCATGGCTATATTTAACTATAAGGCAAAAGATAAAAACGGTAATTCAGTAGAAGATAAGATAGATGCGGGATCCCGGCAGCTTGCAATAGATGAGTTAAGCAGAAGGGGGTTTTTTATTATCTCTCTCGATGAAGAAGAAGTGGCATTCTCTCTGGGCTCGCAGCGACTAAAACTTAAAGATGTAGCTCAGTTTAGTATCAGACTGTCTGAGCTTATCTCGTCGGGGTTACCTCTGTTGAGGGGGTTAGATATACTGGTTAACCAGTTCAAAAAAAGTAATATGGGTAGCGTTATCAGGGAGATTACTTCGGCTGTTAGGGAAGGATCAAGCTTTTCAGAGGCGTTAAGGTTGTATAAATTCCCACCTTTACTTCCAGCACTTGTCGCATCTGGAGAGGCAAGCGGAGATTTAGAGAGAGTTCTTGATGAGGCGGGAAACATCTTTCAAAAAGAGATAGACTTAAAGAGTCAGGTTAAATCTGCGATGTTCTATCCGGGACTTGTTATGAGCGCAGGGGCTATGACAATATTCTTTTTGCTCTCTTTTGTAATACCCAGAATATCTGAAATATTTTTAGATTTAGGCCAGAGCCTTCCTCTCTTAACGCAGATTATAGTATCACTAAGCAATTTTTTGGCTAAAACATGGTGGCTGGTTATAGCTATTGTTGTTTTCGTTATTTTTTTATTTAGAAAGTATAGAGCTCAAGAAGAGTATTTAATTATTTCAGAGAGAGTAAAATCTAAGATCCCTATTTTAAGTAAGATTTTTAGCTTTAGAGAGATCATACTCTTTACTAAGACACTTGGGTTTCTAATAGAGTCGGGAATATCTCTCGTTGATGCAGTCAGCTTGAGCTCTTCTGTTGTAGGCTCTATTAAGTATAGAGTTAAGATGAATGAGTTAGCCAACAGCTTAAGAGAGGGTGGATCTTTAAATAAAGGCTTAGAAGGGTTTTTACCTCAGGAGGTGGTTGATATTATCTCTGTAGGAGAGGAGAGTGGAAATTTGGATAGGTCACTATTTAAGATTTCTCAGAATTATGAGAAGAACTTGGAATATAATTTAAAGATAGCGACTCAGCTACTTGAACCTTTGATGATATTATTTGTCGGAGCTGCTGTTGGGGTTATAGTTATTGCGGTGTTGCTTCCGATATTTCAGTTAAATCTAATAATAAGATAGGAGGATATCATGAAAAAAAGACTCGGTTTTACTCTTCTTGAGCTTTTGGTTGTTGTTGCCATAATAGGTATCCTTGTTGCAACAGTACTTCCTCGTTTTACAGGTAGGACTGAGCAGGCCAGGAGTAATAGGGCTGAAGCTGAGATATATGGAAGTATTGCAACGGCATTAGATATGTATGAGCTTGATTTTGGAAGATATCCTGAATCCTTGAGCTATCTCTGGGTTAGTGAGGCTCCGTCTGGTCATGGCGTTGATGATTATAGAGAGAACTGGAATGGTCCTTACATTAAAAGGGCACGAATAAGAGAGTCATCGATAGTAGATCCTTGGGGCAGGCCTTATCAGTATAAAGCAGTCAATAACGGCGCTTCTTATGAGCTTCTATCAACAGGGCCTAACGCTCAAGAGCCTAGCGATGACATTCAGTATAGAGGCGAGGTAGCTTTTGATAGCAGGTAAAAAAGGCTATTTCTTACTTGATGCTGTTCTTGCAACATTGATATTGTCAATTCTTTTAACGGTGGTCTTATCGTCTTTAATGGTCTCATTGAAAGCTTTAAGAAAAGTAAACTTTGATTTAATAGCACTATATAAGGGCGAGAATGTTTTGATTAAAAAGATTATTTTACAAGATGATTTTGAGAATAGCGGCTATATAGATGAAGAGCAAGAGATCTCCTATCTTTTAAAAACTGAAAGCTTAGAAGAGGAGATGAATAGAATAACTGTTGTCGTTAAGAAGAGCGATAAGATTCAAGCTCGACTCTCAACCTATGTTTTAAGGTAGATTAAGATATGAAGAGGTCCTTTACACTAATAGAGCTTGTTGTAGTTATTCTTATTATGGGTATCATTGTCTTTCTTTTGATGCCCGATCTTTCAGCTAGATATCACGAGGTTAAGTTTGAGAATTTTTCATGCCGACTTTTACAGTTTCTTAAATCGGTTCAAGACAGTTCTTTGAAAGAGAATAGTCTGCTTGAAGTAAAATTTGAGACAGGAGTCTTTAGGGTTAACAGAGCTGAACAGAAAGCAGAGTCTATAGCTGTTCCAGAAGAGTATAGGGTGGATACGGATATAGATAGAGTGGTATTTCATCCATCAGGTCTATTAAGAGTCTATTCTAGAGAGCGCATCTTAAATTCAGCTCAGATAGTACTTCATTTTAGAGGTAGTATTAAAAAAATATTATTTTACAGTGAGGCTGGCAATGTATTTATCCAAGAGTAAGCTTTCTTTTACGCTGATGGAGGTTATAGCTTCGATGCTGATAGTCTCTTTAATATTTACACTTACGGCATCTTTTCTTTGGCTTAACTTTAAAATATCTACTCGGGCTAAAGAGGTCTCTCAGGATTATTATGGCACCAGAAATCTATTTGAGCTCATAGCTGATGATTTAAGCTCTGCTTTTAGTTTTGAATATAGTGATTATAAGAATATTGTTTTGATGAATGGGAACTCTATATCGTTTTGGTATGTTAAGCCGTCTCTATTATCAAAAGAGATATATAGCAGACCTATTTTGCGTGTAAGTTATTTTATGAAATATATAGCTGGAGAGAAAGCTCTATTTAAGAGACTAGAGGACCCTTTTAGTGAATATAGTGAGGAGTATATTGTCTATGATTCTGACTTTAAATTTTCAGTACTTACTTATGACGATGTTAGTAAAGATTTAATTGAACTGGAAGACTATTCTGAGAATAAGTTTCCCCAGGCAGTTAAGATAGAGTCTAATATTAAAGGAGAACCAATTGAGAAGAGAGTTTTTTTGCTTCAGGGCAATAAAATATAAGAAGACAGGCTCAATATCAGTATTTGTTCTCTGGGCTGTTGCCGTAACTACTATGTTGTCGGTGGGTATAGGATATAGATCTTATGCAGAACTGAGGTCGTTCCGTTATTTTAAGGATAGATTTAATGGTCGCTATCTAGTGCGGGCAGGTTTTATTCGTGCTTGTGATATACTCAGAAAAGATTACAGAGCCTTGGCCGGATCCGACTCTCTTCTTGAAGATTGGGCCGGAGATGATATTAAATTTCAGGAAGAGCACGGCAATTGCCGCATTAAGATATTGGATCAGGATAGAAAGATAAACTTAAATTATTTTGCAAGAGAGGCAAAAGAAGATTCGTACTCTTTAAATATTCTGATATCATTGTTAACAGATGAGCTTGCTTATGGTCTAATCGATTGGATTGATAGCGATGGCATGGTTAGTGGTATGTTGGGAGCTGAGAGTGATAGCTATTATAAGTTTGTTGATTATCAATCTAGAGACTCAGAGCTTAAGACTATTCAAGAGCTTAGATTTATAAAAGGCTACAGTGATTATATGGATATTGGCGAGCTTTCAGAGAAGCTAACTGTAGATACAGGTGATAATAAGATAAACATTAATACTGTTCAGCCTGAAGTTTTATATAGTTTGGGTTTATCTGATGTTTTGATTACAAGGCTCTTAGACTATAGGGCTAGCGGTAATTATTTTAGGACATTGCCTTTATATATAGCTGATATCTTTCCGGAGTTTAGAGGTAGTGATGTTGAAGTTGAGTGGGAAAATATAAAAAAATACTTCAAAGTTGACTCACAATATTTTAGAATATCTGTAGAGGTAGAAACAAATAGAGGTCTTAAACGTTATGCTCAGGGTTTAGTGAGGAGATATGGTAGCAGTTTGAAGGTGGTTTATTTTTGGGATAATCTTAGTGTTGATGCTATAGAGAGATGAATATAATTGAAATAGAAGATGATCAGGTAAGATTTTCAAGTGTTGAATTTAAAGAAGGTAAGTTTCTTATTTCAAAATTAGGGATTTTTAATAAGCCCTTAGATGATAAAAACAGAAAGGATATCACAAGGTGTTTCTCTAATTCTCTTGATAAGATAGTTGTATCTATTCCACGCAGAAAAGTGTCTATGCATTATCATTCTTTTCCTTCTCAAAAAATAGATGAACTTGAGAATATGGCTCATTTCCAAGCCTTGAAGCAGTTTCCCTATAAAGATTTAAATGTAATCTATGATCTTAGCTTGCTTTTAAAAGAGCAGAGCGGTTATACAAAAGTAAATCTATCTGTAATGGCAGAAGATATATTAAATAAGTACATAAATGAAGTTAAAGATTTTATCTTGCCGGATAGAGTGACTGTCAATAGCGTTGGCGTTGTAGGTTTTTATAAATTGCTGAAGGATGATAAAGATAAAATATTGATCGAAGTAGGTAATCACTACAGTAATCTCTGTATAATATCAGGAGGAAAGCTCTTCTTTAGCCGCGAGGTGAGCAAAGGTTATTACTCTATAAAAGATGATGGTCTTAAGCCTTGGTTAGATGAGGTGCTGCACTCTGTAGAATCTTTTAATAAAGAGAAGTTGATTCCTGAGATAGACTCTGCCGTTATTTTAGGGCCAAAACGTTTAAATATTTTAGAAAAGATAAAAGATTCGCTGCCTTTTAAGAGCGTTGAATTTATCTATCAAGAAGATTTTATAGAAAAAGAAGAGGGGTTTGAGTTTTTTGGTCAGGATAGGGCAGAGATCTGTTCTCTTGTAAAACTCTTAGGACTCAGTTATTGCAAAGAGAATCCCACAATAGATCTTACTCCCTCTAGCATGCTGCAGAAGTCTTTAAAAAAGAGTCTTTCAAGTAGTAGAAAGAAAATTGCTCTCTATTTTGCATTTGCTCTTCTTGCTCTTTTGGCTATAGCAACTCTTTCATATAAAAGAAAGACGGACTATGTAAAAGATGTTAAGAGTTTCTTAAGGAGCATAGGCGACTCAGTCTCTACTCTTAATGAGCGGAAGGAGATAACAGATCTTTTTCTTGATAAATCGACTCAAGGTCTGTTTTTGGATGTCTTTAATGAGATAGCGGCTGTTCTGCCTAGAGGAGTATCTTTTAATAGGTTTGAATATAAGAAAAAGAATGAGATTATCATTGAAGGTGTCTCAACCGACTCTAAAGCTATCTATCAATTCTACGAAGAAATTAAGAAATTAAAAGACATAAAGAGTATAGACTCTTTTAAGATAAACGTATCGTCAAGTACTGAGGTTACATTTTATTTAAAATTGATTCCATTATGATGTTTAAAAATTTATCGGCAAAAAATAGGGCACTTCTGCTGGTGTTAATTCTGTTAGCATTTATTTTGTTTAAGATTATATTGAGCCCTATCTTTATTCGTTGGTCGGAACTTAACACAGAGGTGGTAGTATCTGAATCTAGATTGAGGAGAGCATTAAACCTTGTTGCTGATAAAGAGAATATAAATATGTTATACAAGGAAGTCTCTCAGATGGTTTCAGAGGATATCGTTGCTTTTGGAGATAATGAGTCTATTAGAATATCGGTATATAAATCTATAAATAGAATTACAGACTCCTCTAAGGTAAAGATCAAAAGCTTAGAGCCTTTAGCTGAAACTTATTCCAAAGACGATAAGGCGCTATATTTTAAGATTAAGGCAGAGGCTAGCCAAGAAGAGTTGATAGACTTTTTATATCACCTAGAGAGTCCTTATAATCTTAATTCCATAGAAGAGATAAAGTTAATTCCTTATAAATCTCGAAGGCTTCTAGTTGAGATTAAATTAAAGAGGATTTTATTATGATTAGATTCAATAATAGCCTGCTGAATTACTCTAAGATAGCCGCAGCTGGGATGGTGTTTATTCTATTTTTAAGTATTCTTATATTAAAATCAAAGAATGTAAATGAGTACTATGAGAAGGCCTTAGCTTTTAGTACACCTAGAAATGTTGAGAGCTTAGTTGTCAGAAAAGAATTAGAAGAGTATCTTTTTGAGATAGAGAAAAGGGATATTTTTAATTTTCCTTCTTATAGTGAAGTTAACAATAAGACTCTAGAGGAAGAATCTTTGGACAGGTTCTCTTTTAATGGTATAATCGTCCTGGATAAAAAATACCTTGCTATTTATGACAATAAGGAAAAACAGCAGCGCTTGGTCGCAGAAGGTGAATCTTTAAGTGGGATTAAGGTTAAGCAGATAAAAGAAGATTCTGCTATAATAGAGATGAATGATGAGAAAATGGAAATTAATTTTTAGTTTAATAGTTTTTTTATCAACTTTTTCGTTGTCTTATGCAGCTGTTGATTTTGAGGCTCCAGTAACCTTAGATGTTAAGGGTATGGATATACTCGATGTCATCAAGATAATATCACTACGTTCAGGTTTAAGTATTGCTACTTCACCTGAGGTTAGAGGTAAGGTTTCAATATTCTTAAAAGATGTATCTGTTTGGGATGCTTTTGAGGTTCTTATTGCTGCCAATAATCTTGCTTATGAGAAGCGCGGTAATCTCATAAATGTAATGACGAATAAAGAGTATGAGGTTAAATATGGCAAGACCTTTTATGATTTAAGAGTCTTAAAGAAATATACTATCAGAAATTCCAAAGTAGATTCTTTGGGGAAGACTGTTGATGCATTGAAAAGCAATATTGGTAAAGTTGTGATTGATGCTCATTCAAACTCTATTGTAGTTCTTGATACTCCGGAAGTAATATATGAGATAGATAAAGCAGTGAAGGGCATGGATATTGCTTTAGAGACTCGGGTTATTCAGCTTGACTATGCAAGAGTTGAAGATGTAGAAGAGAATATAGCTGACCTTATAAGTGAAGACGTAGGGATGATAAAATTTGATCAAACTTCAAACAGGGTTGTAGTTACAGATATTCCTAGTAATGCTGAGCATATCGAGAGGATACTCAAGGCTTTTGATAAGAGACCTAAGGCTGTTAAGATCGAAGCTAAGATTGTTCAGATTACCTTGAGCGATGAATACCGATTGGGTGTAGACTGGGAAGGAGTATTTGGAAAACATTTAGGTATATCTTATAGCGGTAACTTCTCATTACCTACATCAGGTAGTGCGGGAGTAGGTCAGATTGCTGTAGGTAAAGCAGCTTTGGATTCTGATCCAACATTAAATGGTCACAATCAATATGCTGGAATTATAAAGGCTTTTGATACTTACGGAAAGACTGATGTTCTCTCTTCTCCTCAGATAACAGTGTTGGATGGGCAGGAGGCCTATGTTCTTGTAGGAGATAAAGAGCCTATAGTTTCTGTTTCTATTACAAATTCAGATTCAGGTGATACTATATACTCTGAGAGTGTTGAATATATGGATACAGGAGTTACTCTTAGTGTCACACCTCATATCTCTGATGATGGTTATATAACTATGCAGATTAAGCCTGAAGTTAGTTCAGGTACACCAGTTGCGGGAGCACTAGAGGGTTCAATGTATATAAAGAAGACTACATCTGAGGCAGATACAACAGTTATAGTAAAAGACGGCAATACTATTGTTTTAGCGGGCCTAATGAAAGAGACAGATGTAGATGAGAGAGAGGAAGTCCCAGGCCTTGGAAGGATACCTCTGATAGGAAAGCTTTTCTCTGAGAAACATAAAAAGAAGGTTAAGACAGAGATTATCATCTTGCTTACACCTCAGATAGTAGCAGGAGCTAAAGATGATTCTGATGATAATGTCTCTGATTTTTCCAAGGAGCAGTTTGGTTATGAGAGCACTGAAGCAGGTTCAGTCAGTTCAGTCAAGAGATTTGATTACTCTAAAACAGATATGATTTTGGAAGAAGATAAGGAGCGTGGTTCTTATTCAGAATATTATCTTAAAATTACAAATATAATTTATGATTATTTTAGCAAAAACTATTTGAATATGGGTTTAAATAGAGAAGTTAACATTGTCTTTCTTCTTAATAATAGAGGAGATTTAATAGGTGAACCTGCTGTAGTAGGTGAGGTTGATCCTATTGTAAGAGATTTAGCGATAGAGGTTATTAAAAAAGCAGGCCCTTATCCTGTATTTCCAGTTTCGCTTAATAAAGATAAAGAAGCTTTTAATGTGCTTCTCGATTTCTAGAAGATTTTAGTTGGTCTTTACTTTTCTAATGATGTATCTCTTGTTCATCCTCTGGGCTTTAAAGAATGTCTTGGAAAATTCTGTTGCTAGATCAGGGTCGTATGCTTTGCAGGAAAAGATATTTATATGAGCCGAATTCCAAAGCTCTGAAAAGTGACCTGTGATTGAACTTGTCTCAATTAGCTGTACTAGGGAGTAGCCGCTGGTGTGAGGTTCTTCATGTCCAAAATGTGGTATTAGCGCTTTACCATATTGTTTCATTTCTATAAGCTTACATAGTTCATCTACGTAAGATTGAATATCTTTTTTTGTTGATATTTTTTTGGGGTCGCAATCATATAAGTCTAGCATTAGCTCCCAACCAAAAATATTCTCTTTCATTTCGTATCTCCTATTGAATTTTTTATATAGTTTGGTAATTTAAAAGATGCTATATGTATTTCAGGATTATAATATTCTGTTTTAATTTTATTTTTAGTAAATCTCTTTTTAATTGTAGTTGAAGTTAATAGATTTATGTTTATTTTATCTGATGCAAAGATAAGATTAAAAAAACCGCCTATATATGTTGGTACGGCTGCAATATAAACATCAGTATATTTAAATATTTTTGATAATTTTTTGTAGTTATCTTTTAATTCTTCTTTTTGAAGGAAAGAAGAACCGCTCTGTCTTACCATAATACCATTACTCTTTAAGATTTTAGATATATTCTTATAAAAGTTATTTTCAAATAGTACTTTTGCAGGTCCGGTTGGGTCAGGTGAATCTATGATTGCTACATCGTATAGGTTTGATCTATCTTTTATAAACTCTGCTCCATCTGCTATGACTAGCTCTAGCTTTTTGCTTTTGAATGCATCTTTACATATTTGAGGTAAATATTTTTTTGTCTGCTCTACAACTTTTTTTTCTATTTCAACCACAGTTACTTTTTTAACTGCTTTATGCTTTAAAACTTCTCTCAATATTCCTCCGTCACCACCACCTATTATAAGTATTTTTTCAGGTTTAGGATGTGAGAAGAGCGGGATATGAGACATCATCTCGTGGTAAATAAATTCGTCTTCTGTCGTTGTCTGGATTGCTCCATCCATTATTAATGCAGTTCCGAATCTACGAGTTTTT